>JANMGB010000170.1:0-8113 GCA_031374415.1 Burkholderiales bacterium | reverse complement strand
GAGACATCGCAGCAGCACGAGTTGTGTTGCGATGGGCCTTGGAGGCTGAAGACACAGGCCGGGAACCGCGCCTATACGGGGCTGCTCACGCTCCCCGTGAAACTCCATCCTTTGCGCAGCATAGGGTGGAGTAGTTCATTGTGCGGCGGCGTCGCTTTGCATGAGCTGGTGAACATCGTAGTAGTGACGTGAAACGCGCTGTCCGCCGTGGCGCAGGAGGCCTCGCCGCTCATGCCATTGCCGCAGGCCGTGAAGAATGATGACCTTGTCCCAAAAGGTCCGTTCGGCCTCGACGGTGACCACGTTGCCGACGCGAAGATCAAGGTTGGGCAGATCGGCGGTGATGTACGGCGTGACCGAGGCCACCGTGTGCGGATCGAGCGCCGACTTCGCGCCCGCCTCGATCTTGACGGCAGAGCGGATGTAGTCATCGGTGCGTGCCGTTGCACTCGGATACCAGAGCAGCAGCGTTTGCCCGTCCGCATCGTCGGGATCATGCTCCAGTTTCAGGCGGCCTTTGCTCGCGGCCTCGGCGCATTGTGCGAGCTGGTTGGACAGTGACCCGTTGATAAAGGCTTGGCAGGCATCGCGGATGGCATCGAGCCGCTTGCGCTGCTGTTTGCCGCTGAGTTTGTCCAGTTCGGCGGCATCGACCACCTGGCCGATGTCTTCACGGAACACCGTGATGTCGATGTCTTCGGAGAATCGAGGAATGAGACCGAAGGCTTTGGACAGCGAGGTGCCGCCCTTGAACAGCAGGCGCGGACTTCCAGCCTCCAGGCCGTTGAACATCGCATCGAGCGTCCAGCACACCCAAAAGTCCTTTTCAACGTTCTGAATCGCCGTGCCAAGACGCGCCGCTGTTTCGGCAAACAGCGCGCCCCGGTCGGCGTCGCTGGCATTGATGACTTCTTGATATGTCGTGTTCATCATTGCGCATCATCCAGTGCGGGGAGTTGCCTGCTTCCTGTCCGACCTTTGGCGGGCGCTGGCATGGATAGATCAAAACTGGGAACCGTGCGCAGATAAGCCTGCATCCACGCGGGCAGGACATTGAAGCCTTGCGCTAGGTCGTTCTTGATGGCGTCCCCATGCTGGCTATCCTGGAGGATGCGGCCCAGTTTTTTACGGAGGGTGTCGCCATCCGAAGGCAGCGTGTCCTTCAACCAGTACAGGGCTTGTACCACCCGCATCGCTGGGCGGCTTGCCCAATACAAACGGCTGGGTGCGGCCAGCTTGAAGTCAATCTGCAACTGGCCGAGCTTGATCGAACGGCGGCGGGTATCGGTATGGATGACGACCCGCGCCGGAACCGCATCCGTCAGGCCAAGATCGTTGGCGGCTGTCATGCCATCGACCAGCATGCGGGTCTGGTCACGCCGCGCTAGCGCGTCGATAACCGTGCGGTAATCCGGCATAGTGGGGCGCTTGGTCAGGCGGTTGACCGCGGGGAGGTCATACAGGCCCCGGTCGATGCGGCGCAAGCCCCCCCGGGCGACCATGCGCTGCAAGGTCTTGTCGATAGCGTCCCGGTTGCCGAACTGGGCGAAATCAGCCGGAGCCCAGACCCGTCCGGGTCCGGCTGCGTTGATCAATGCTGAAATCTGGTCGCTCGCGTTCATTGGCATGCTCCTGTCCGAAAATGTATACATTTTTCGGACAAATGACAAGCAAAAAGATGTTGTGCCAGGCCACTCGGAGGTGTCGAGGAATGGTAACGTCATTTCACACGATAACAATGAATGTGTTATCGTGCATAAATTAGGTTATCAAGGATGAGCCTTGCCGACCCTCGCGACCGCTGTTCTGCACTACCTCCAAGAGGTCTTGGGCATTGAAGCGCCAGGCGTGAAGCTGTGGGCGCGTGCAACCGAACTGCCGTACTTCCTGCGCGACGCCTTCCAGTTCAGCGAGCTTGAACTGCTGGGGCAGCCCATTGTCCTGGCGATAAGGCGCGCTGAGGCCAAGCAGTCCCTCAGCGACGTCCGCACTTGGCTGGACAAGGTCAAAGCTCTGGCCGGTCTGCCGGTGGTCTACGTGACCGACGCCCTGGCCTCGTATGAGCGTCGGCGCTTGATCGAGCAAAAAGTCCCATTCATCGTGCCGGGCAACCAACTCTATCTCCCGGATCTGGGTCTGGACCTGCGCGAGTATTTTCGGCAGCGCGCTCCGTCCACGGAAGCGGCGCTGAGCCCGTCCGCCCAGGCCATGCTGATCACGGCCTTGCTGCGCCAGCCGTGGCAGTCTGATTGGCAGCCTTCCAAGGTTGCAGTCGCCTTGGGCTACACGCCCATGACACTGTCACGCGCGGTCAAGGAGCTGACTGCGGCCGGGCTGGCTACCGCGTACACGGTCGGTCGCTCGCGCTGGCTGCGAATGGAACTCCCAGAGCGGGTCTGGGAGCGTGCGAAGCCCGCACTGCGAACGCCGGTCAGGCGCGCGGTCTGGGTGGCAGCCCAGGGGGTCCCCGCACATCGGCCTGGCCGAACGGCGGGCCTCAGCGCGCTCGCGCACTACTCCATGCTGACCGAGCCGAAATGGCCGGTGTATGCGATGACCGCGGCCGACTGGAAGGCTGCGACGGATGCCGGGGTTCGAGCGTTACCTGGGCCCGAAACGGGCGCACAAGAGTGGCAGCTGTGGAGCTACAGCCCGGCGTTGATGCCAGAGTCTGCCACGGTGGACCCGCTCTCGCTGACGCTCAGCCTGCAACAGAACGCCGACGACCGAATCCAGCTTGCACTGGATGAACTGAAAGGACGATTTCCATGGTGAGAGGGTTGGACATTTTCCAGGAGCGGTTTGCGGAATACGTAGGTGGCGAATCCCCTGGACTTAGTCGGTGACTTGGTCGGTGACTTGTGCGGTATCTCCCAAGATGGCCGCCGCCGTTACTTGGCCTTCGGCGCATCAGCACCTACTTGCAGTACTTGGCCGTCGTGCCAGAACACGGCGTATTGACCGAGCTTTTGCTTTCTCTCCAGGCATTGGGCGACTGAGGCCCGCAATGACTGAAGCATGGCCTGCGCTTCGGGGGAAGGCGAATTCGATAGCCTGGTCACCATGCGATTTCCTGCAACAAGTTTTGGTGCATCACTCATCTTCGCTCCCTTCGAGCAACACGCCGCGCCGCGCCAACCGCTCACGCGCTTCCAGCAATGCCTGATGAAGGTGCTGCTCCAGCTCCGCCTTGGGCGGCAATTCGGTCCAATACTCGGCCACGGTGATGCCGTCCTTGTGCATCTGCAGCAGCTCCACTTGTTCGCGACTTGATTCGGCACAAAGGATCAGACCGATGGGCGCTTCCTCGCCGGGCTGGCGCTCGTGCTTGTCCAGCCATTTCAGGTACAGCTCCAGTTGACCCTTGTGTGCGGCCTTGAAACGGCCCAGTTTCAATTCGATGGCCACCAGGCGGCGCAGGCGCCGGTGGTAGAACAGCAAGTCAAGGTAAAAATCATCCCCGTCGATGACCATGCGTTTCTGACGTTCTACGAAAGCAAAACCCCGGCCCAGCTCCAGGATGAAGGCTTCAAGTTGGAGCAGGATGGCTGCCTCCAAGTCCGCCTCGTCATGGCTTTGGCGCAAGCCCAAAAAGTCCAGAAAGTACGGGTCTTTGAAGACTTGCGCCGTTACTTCGGCGGGCACGGGCAACATTGCGGTCGAAGCGTTGGTACTGGCAATTTCGCTCCGTTCAAAAGCCTTGCGGTCGATCTGCTGGGTCAATTCGCGCACGCTCCAGCTGTCTTGCGCCGCCTGCATGGCATAGAACTGACGCGCTCGCTGGGTTTTGAGCGCAATGATGACCACCAGATGGCTCCAACTCAATTCTGTCGACAGTGTCGACAGAATTTCACCATCCGGAAAAACCTGGGCGAACTTCAGCATGCGGCGCAGGTTGCGCGTCTCAAACCCGCGGCCGAATTCGTGGGACAACTGCTGCCCAAGCTGATCGAGCAACTGCGTGCCATAGCCGGCCCGCTCTCCGCGCAGCACCTCGGCATTCAGCCGCTGGCCAATCGTCCAGTACAGGCGCGTCAGCTCTGCGTTCACGGCACCGGCCAAGCGCTGGCGGCTACCGGCGATGAGTGCCCGCAGTTCAGCATGTAGGCCGCTTGACGTTGTGGCAGGCACTTGGATCACCGGACTCCCTTTGTCTTTGCCTGCGACTGTATTGCGATCACCTTGGGGCGGACGCGCGGTACTCATGCGGGTATCCCACCGACCGACTGCGAGGCGCTGTGTACGGGCAGTGATGGGCTGCTCCACGTTGGTTTCATGAACGAGCCTGCGATAAGAAAACAATCATTATGGGAGCAGGTCCGCCTCTGCGACTCCTCGGTTTCGACGGAATCTCGGGCGTTTTTTCCACCCGTGCCGTGTCGACCGGTCTGGTTTCTCAGAGGATGGGGTGAGACTTGCACCTTTGACCTTCCGGGGCCTGAGGCCACGTTCGCAAGAATCGGGTTGAGCCCGACGCGGAATTCATCGAGACTTGACTGAAAATGGTGGCCCAGATGACTCCTCTTGGATTGGCTCGACTTTTCTTTTTGTCTGCTTTGTGGGGCGGCTCGTTCCTGTTCATGCGAATTGCCGCTACCGCCGTCGGCCCGGCTTGGCTGATCCTGGCTCGCGTCGGCTTGGCCGCTGTTTTCCTGCTGATCGTCGCGCTCTGGCTCACGAAGCGACTGCAGGTATCAACGTATTGGCGCCATTACTTTGTACTCGGGTTTTTCAACTCAGCCCTGCCTTTCCTTCTGTTTGCCTACGCGGCGCGAACCCTGTCTGCTTCGCTCTTGTCCATCCTCAACGCAACCGCACCCATGTGGGCGGCCGTCATCGCTGTGGTGTGGCTTAAATCAAAGCTGTCGCGGATGAAGTGGCTCGGCCTGGGAGTTGGCTTGCTCGGCGTGGCCGTGCTGGCTGGCGTTGAATCACTTTCGTTACCGCCCGGGGGAATGATCGCCATTGGCGCAGCCCTTGCTGCGACGCTCTCCTATGGCATTGCGACCAACTACACCAGCGTGGCCCCCAATGTGGAGGCTTTTTCCAATGCGCACGGAAGCATGTGGGCAGCGACCTTGATCCTGCTCCCCACCGCCCTGGCCACGCCCTTTCCTGCTGAAATACCCTGGGTTCCGATTGGCTTGGCCGTATTGGCCTTGGGCGTTGTGTGCAGTGGGGTGGCCTACCTGATCTACTTCAGATTGATCGCGGATTTTGGCGGGGTGTCTGCAATGACGGTCGCGTTCCTGATTCCCGTGTTCGGTACCTTGTGGGGTGCTTGGCTGCTTGACGAGCCTGTGACCTGGATGACCCTGGTCGGCGGTCTGTTGGTGTTGGTGGGCACTGGGCTGGTGACCGGCTTCCCCTGGAAGGCCTTGTTCGGTCGACCCCCAAAAGGGGCAGCTTGATGGAGCTGCAGGCACGCCACTACACAACCGTGGCTCGGGCGATTGAGTTCATTCGCGTCAACGTCAAGCAGCAACCCACGCTGGAGCAGATTGCTCAGGCGGTGCACATGAGCCCGTTTCATCTTCAGCGGGTGTTCTCGGAGTGGGCCGGCTTGTCGCCCAAGCGCTTCTTGCAGTACGTCACCAAAGAGCACGCTATAGCCTGCCTCGTGCAGTCTCAGACAGTTCTTGAGACCTCTGACAGTGTCGGGCTGAGCAGCGCCAGTCGCTTGCATGATCTGATGGTCACGTCGGAAGCCATGTCGCCGGGCGAAATTCAAACCGGTGGTGCGGGCGTGGCGATTGGCTTTGGCGTCGGCTTTTCACCCTTTGGTGATGTGTTCCTGGCCTGGACGCCCCGGGGTATCTGCCGATTTGCCTTCATCGATCAGAACCTAGACGACATGGCCGCCGGCTTCAGGCACGCGTGGCCCCAGGCGTGCCTTGTGCGAGATGATGAGCGAGCGCGGAGCTGGTTGAATGAAATTTTCCCGGCCGTACCCAGTGGCGGTCGAATCCATGTCGTGCTGCGGGGAACCAATTTTCAGATCAAAGTCTGGGAGGCCCTCATCCACACGCGGCCAGGCGATGTCATGTCCTATGGACAGTTGGCCCGGCAGATGGGTCATCCAAGGGCGCACCGGGCTGTTGGAGGCGCGCTATCCCTGAACGACATCGGGTACCTGATTCCATGCCACCGCGTGATTCAGGCGTCGGGTGATGTGGGCCAGTTCCGCTGGCACACCGAGCGAAAGATCGCCATGCAGGCATGGGAGCAAGCCGTCATCCAAGATAGTTGACGGTGTGCCAAGAAGGAAAGCGACTGCCGTACGTCGCTGTACATGCTGTATCCGTGATGAGGGCAGGCCCCTCGGTTTCGCCGATCAGGCGGTGATACCAAACCACCCGGAGCTGCAGTCGTTAAGAGCGGCTGTGGTGAGCGTCCAGGGAAAAGGCGAGATGGATCTCGTCAGGTAGGCAGGAATGAGGCGAACAAAAGTGAACCATCGAAGAAGTGTCGATAACTGCAATGATGTCAGAACCGAGGACTCGACAACGCCTCGGGATCAGTCAAACGGCAACCTGAACGTGGGTTTGACGGCATCCGGCATAGAGGTGGCGCGACCTTCCTGCAGGCGAGGATACGGAACTTGGGAACCTGTCGTCTCGATGCCAAGGGAGACACTCAAGCGGCGAACCCGTGAGAGTAAGAGTACCGATGCGAGGCACAGGGGCGGAGTCATGCGTAGTAGCGTTGAAAGGGTTGTAATGACCTCTGGAGCGAAGGCATGACCTTGTCAGGCGAAGACCACAGAACAACCGCGAAGCGGGATGATTCAGGGGTTGTCGCCAAGTCGTTCGAAATACCCAAACGGTTGATCTGGGATGCTTGGAAGCGTGTCGCCGCCAATCAAGGTGGACCGGGCGTGGACAAGGAAAGTATTGAAATCTTCCGAAATCGTTTGGGCAGAAATTTGTACGCGCTGTGGAATCGAATGAGTTCGGGGAGCTACTTTCCCCAACCGGTTAAGGAGGTTCTGATTCCCAAAGGGGACGGGCAGTTTCGTCCTCTCGGGATTCCGACCGTCACGGACCGTGTGGCTCAGATGGCGGTCAAGTTAATGGTGGAGCCGAGAATCGACGCGATTTTTCATTCATCATCGTTCGGTTATCGCCCCAATAAATCGGCGAAACAGGCTGTGGCGCAAGCGCGAAATAATTGCTGGCGTTACGATTGGGTAGTCGACATTGATTTGAAATCCTTCTTTGACACCATCGACCACGAGCTCCTCACACGGGCGGTAGAAAAACACGTGGCGGAGCCATGGGCGCGACTCTACATTAAACGATGGCTGGAGAGCTCGGTGCGAAAGCAAACCGGGGAGCTTGTGGCACGGGATCGAGGCACACCGCAAGGTGGCGTCATCAGTCCGTTGTTGGCAAACCTCTTTCTTCACTATGCGTTTGATCGATGGGTCCAGACTGAGCATCCGGAAGTGCCATTTGAAAGGTATGCCGATGATGTTGTCTGTCATTGCAAGACGAAGCAACAGGCGGAAGATTTTCTTTCTGCCTTGAGGGAACGACTCACGGCTTGTGGCCTTGTGCTGCATCCAGAGAAGACTCGCTTGGTTTACTGTAAAGATGGTCGGCGTCAAGAGGAGCACCTTCACACAAAGTTCGACTTTCTGGGGTTCAGTTTCCACGCTCGGACGATGCAAAACCGAGAGGGAGAACTGTTCACTGGGTTCGGGCCTGCAGTGAGTCAAAAGGCACTGAAGCGAATGTCTCAGGCCATCCGAAGCATGGGTCTCAATCGAAGCACTTCATCGACGCTACCAGAGTTAGCGCGGCGCCTAAACCCAATAGTTCGGGGTTGGGTGAGTTACTACGGTGCTTTCTATCCGGAGCCGTTGAAGCGGTATTTGATCAGATTAGATTTAAGGCTTGGTGGATGGGCGCGAAACAAGTACAAGCGGTTGAGAGGGCATAAACGACGATCATGGGCTTGGCTCAAGCGATGTCGGGAAAGTCTTCCTCAGCTCTTCGCGCACTGGGATTTCTGTTTTGGAGAACGGTCGGCAAGAAGAGCCGTATGAATCGAGAGGTTCACGTACGGATCTGTGAGAGCCTGAGGGGGCAGCTCCCTTGGGCGACTCGAC
>JANMGB010000113.1:0-33596 GCA_031374415.1 Burkholderiales bacterium | reverse complement strand
TTGGAGCAGCTGTCGCCCATCAAGGAGGTCGAGAAGATCCGATCCAGCTTCACGCTCAAGCAGGTGCGCTACAAGACGGCCTTGCCGCTAAGCCACGCGTGAATTTGAAAGATTGAATTGTTGCGAGGCCCATGGCGAAGTGCACAGGCTGCTGGATTCCCGCCTGCGCGGGAATGACATAAGGAGATGCCAAACCCTGCGACCGTCATCCCCGCGCACTGCATTCCTGCAAGCTCAGATTGCCAATGCGCCACCTGCTCGCTTTGGCGAAATCAACCTTTCATCAAAAAACTGAAATAGGTCTGAAACCCCGGCCTTCAGGCCGGAGAGCCCCGAAGGGGCGACTCTTTGGTAGGGGATGCAAACCCCTTCCAACAGCCTACACACCGACCTTTAGGTCGGTCGAATGTTTGCTGAGTCGTTACGGGTGTGGGGCCAGCCGGGCCGTTTTATCAAAAACTGGCCAGCTGTTGGTTCAGCAAGTCAGTGATGAGCATGGCACCCGGTGCGTGGGTGATGCAGTAGTCGGGGCGCGCTTGGGTGATGGCCGCCTGCGGTGTGACACCGCAGGCCCAGAACACCGGCAATTCATCGGGTAGCACCTCGACCGTGTCGCCGTAGTCCGGACGATTGAGATCGGTGATACCAATGAGCCTGGGGTCGCCAATGTGAACCGGCGCACCATGCACATTGGGAAAGCGGGAGGTGATCTGAACAGCACGAATGGCGTCTGCTGCTTTCATGGGGCGCATGGACACCACCATGGGGCCGTTGAACGGGCCGGCTGGGGTGGTGGCTATGTTGCTTCGGTACATGGCGACATTGCGTTGCTGCTCGACATGGCGCAGCGCAATGCCAGCGTCGAGCAAGGCCTGCTCGAAGGAAAACGAGCAGCCAATGACAAAGGTCACCAAGTCGTCGCGCCACAGGTTCGTCACATCGGTGGGCTCGTCCACCAGCTCGCCCTTGCGCCAGACGCGGTAGCGGGGGACATCGCTGCGGATGTCGATGTCATGGCCCAGGGTGGGCAGCTTGGGGTCACCGGTCTCTGAGACGGCGAGCAAAGGGCAGGGCTTGGGGTTGCGTTGGCAGTAGCGCAGAAAATCGGTCGCCAAGCTTTGCGGCAAGATCACCACGTTGCCTTGCACCAGGTCTTGGCTCAGACCGCTGGTGTGGGCCGTCCAGCTGCCGGCACGGATGGGCGCTCTGACACGCTGACCGGCCAGTGCCGCGGTTTCGGCTTGGATCGACTGTAAAGAAGAACTGCCCATACTTCACTCCGTTTGCGCCTAATCCCCAAAATGGGTTTTGGACACCGGATTCTGTTTTTGAAAGCAGTCCCTGAACAAGTTCATTTTGTTTTGCTTGATTCATCGATTATTTTGATGGTCAGTGAAAACCCTTGCGAATGACAAAAACTCATCCAACACGTCCTGTGCGCCCGTCGACGTGGGGTCTTCTCTGTAGCTGGCGTACACGGGCAAGGGGGCCAGCGCCGCTTCGCACTTGAGTACCTTCAGGGGCAACCGAGCTGCCAATCGCTGTGTGGCGGCCAGGGGCAAGGTGGCCACACCCAAACTTCCTTCCACCAGCTGCACCATGGCAGAAATCGAGGAAATGTTGTGCACTCGCAATGGCTCGAGACCGGCGACACGAAACATGTCCATCAGTGCGGTATGGGGTTGAGAGCCGCGCTGGAACGTCAGCAGGGGCATGGCTGCCATGTCGGCCAAGGTGTAGATGCGTTTGCGATGGTGCAGCGTATGGCCCACAAAAGTCATGTCCATGGAGGGCAACGCGCGGCTTCGCAAGCCCTCGCCCGCCGTGGGCAAGGTGGCCAGCACCAGATCGAGTGCGCCGCGACGCACGTGGTCGATCAATACCGGCGTGGTTTCCACGGTGAGCTCCAACTCGAAGTCGGGGCTGCTCTTGCGCATGTGGCCAATCCAGTCGATGAGCCAGGAGTGCAGTACGGATTCGATCACGCCAATGCGCAAAGACACCGCCGCGTTCTGGCTGCCACCCGCTGCGCTCATCTCGCGTTTGATGTCGCGCTGCAAGGCCAGCAACTTTTGGGCGTGGTTGAAAAAACGCATGCCCGCCACCGTGAGGCGAAACTGCTTGTCGCTGCGGTCTAGCAACAAAACGCCCAGCTCTTCTTCCAAGGTTGAGATGCGACTCGACATGGCCGATTGGGTGATGAAGAGTTTCTCCGCCGCCCTTGACACGCTTTTGAGCGACACCACCCAGTAAAACGCTTCAACAAAACGCAGGTTCATGGGGTTGTTGCCTGTCTTCGCCGAGCTGGAGATCCCATAGGCATGGGGCGAATGTCACCGAGGTGGAGTTTCTCATTAAACGCTGCCCCCGGACCCGTCATGTGACGTCTCAGCTTCGGGGGGGGCTCACGCCAACATGGCTTCGGCTGCGCGCTTCTTGGAAGGTGTCAGCAAATGCGCCAAATTTTGGCTTGCCAGGAACTCTCGGGTCACTGGGGTCTTGATTTCACAGGCTCACGGTCAAGGCGCTCTGCAAAAGGGTCTATATTAAATCTGCGGCCCAACACAGGAGCGCCTATCAACGACATTATTGCTGTCTCGGCGGCCTCTCTTTTCGCGGGCTTCATTGACGCCATTGTGGGTGGCGGGGGGTTGATCTTGGTGCCCGCGCTGTTTAGCGTCTACCCCCTTGCCGCGCCGGCGACCCTGTTGGGTAGCAATAAGGCCGCCTCAGTCTGTGGCACGGGCTGGGCTGCGGTGCAATATGCCCGGCGGGTGACGCTGGCCTGGCGGGCCTTGGCGCCGGCGTGTGTGGCCGCACTGGTGGGTGGTTTCACGGGGGCTTGGGCCGTGACCCTGGTCAGCCCCGATGGGTTGCGGCGGCTGTTGCCGTTTGTTTTGTTGGGCGTGCTGGTCTATACCCTGGCGCGCAAAGACCTCGGCCAGGCCCACACCCCTCGCTATACGGGACACACCGAGGCCCTCGTTGCCAGCGCCATTGGCCTGGTGATGGGTCTTTACGACGGTTTTTTTGGGCCCGGTACGGGCAGCTTTTTTGTCTTTTTGTTCGTGCGCTGCTTGGGCTACGACTTCCTGAACGCCTCGGCCAGCGCCAAGCTGCTCAATACGGCCACCAACCTGTCAGCGCTGACGCTGTTTGCCCTCAAGGGGCATGTATGGTGGCATGTGGCCGTGTTGATGGCTGTGGCCAATGTGGTGGGCAGTTTGTTTGGCACGCGGCTGGCGTTGCGCCACGGCTCAGGCTTTGTGCGGTGGGTGTTCATCGCTGTGGTGGCTTGCCTGATCATCAAGACAGGCTGGGATGGGCTGCATGTCCAGCCCGCCGTGCGTTAAGGATGAACGTCGGCCTGGCCCCGCGGGCCCTATTCCCCGCCGAGGGATGTTGTTTGCCCCAGTGCAGCCTGGTTGTATCGTTCACGCACAACGCCCAGTGCCCGCTCGTAAGCGCTGGCGATTTGTTCGGGGCCCGACACGGTCATGGTGAGGTCTTTCAATCGCCCGTTGTCCAGCCCGTAGACCCAGCCATGCACCACGACTTCTTGACCCCGTTGCCAGGCGTCTTCGACGATGGTGGTTTGGCAGACATTGAGGGCCTGCTCGACCACATTGAGCTCGCACAGGGCATTGACTCGTTCAAGAGCGGGGAGGGTGTCGAGCCAGGCTTGATGGCGGCTGCGCACGTCTTTGACATGGCGCAACCAATTGTCTGCCAGGCCCACACGGCGGTCGTTCATGGCGGCGTTGACACCGCCGCAGTTGGAGTGGCCAACCACGATGATGTGCTTGACCTTGAGCACGTCGGTGGCAAATTCGATCACTGACAGACAGTTGAGGTCAGAGTGCACGACCATGTTGGCCACGTTGCGATGGACAAACAACTCGCCCGGCAACAAGTCAACCAGTTCATTGGCCGGCACGCGGCTGTCGGCACAGCCAATCCACAGGTACTGCGGCGCTTGCAAGGCCAGCAGGTTGGTGAAAAAACCAGGGCGCTCGGACGCCATTTTCTGGGCCCAGAGGCGATTGCTTTCTAAAAGCTCATCCAATTGCGTGGTCATCAGGGTGTGCAAGATCAAACAGGGGGGTGAGTTTACGCAGTGCTTGTCTTGCTACGCGCCCGTCAGCGCCGCCATGCGTTCGCTGGCCGGTGGGTGGGAGTAGTAAAACCGCACGTACAAGGGGTCGGGTGTGAGGGTGGCGGCGTTGTCTTCAAAGAGTTTGAGCAAGGCGGTGCTGAGGTCGGCCGCGTTGGTTTGGGCGCAGGCGTAGGCGTCGGCCTGAAATTCGTCCCGGCGTGAAAGCTGGGCCATCACGGGGGCCACAAAGTAGCCGACCACGGGCAGGCTCAGCATGAACAGCAGCAGGGCCAGTGCATGGTTGGGCGCCGACATCGAGGGTTGCACGCCCAAGCCTTGGTAAAACCAGGTTTGCGCGGCCAGCCAGCCCAACAAGGCCAACCCGGCCAAGCTCAAGGCAAACAGACTCAGCATGCGTTTGAGCACGTGACGGTGTTTGAAGTGGCCCAGTTCATGGGCCAGCACGGCCTCGACTTCGGCGGGGTTGAGCTTGGTCAGCAGCGTGTCGAAGAACACCACCCGTTTGGCTGCGCCAAAGCCAGTGAAATAGGCGTTGCCATGGGCCGAGCGCTTGCTGCCGTCCATCACAAACAAACCCTTGCTGGCAAAACCGCAGCGTGTCATGAGCGACTGCACCCGGGCTTGAACGGCTTCGTCGCGCAGCGGCTCAAAGCGGTTGAACAAAGGGGCAATCACCAACGGGTAGGCGACCATCATCAAGAGGCTGAAGCCCGTCCATGTGGCCCAGGCCCAAAGCCACCAGAGCGAGCCGGTCACGGCCATCAGCCACAGTACCAGGGCTGCCAGTGGCAGCCCCACCAAGGCGCCGACCCCGATGCCTTTGAGGGTGTCGGCCAGCAGCAGCCGCCAGGTCATGCGGTTGAAGCCAAAGCGCTGTTCGAGGCGGAAAGTACTGTAGAGGTCGAAGGGGGCTTCGAGCACGCTGCTGATCACGGTGAAGCTGGCCAGCAGGGCCAGTTGGTAGACCATGGGGCCCCAGGTGGGGGCCAGGGCGTCGCGCAGTCCGGCGTTCAGGGCATCCAGGCCGCCCAGCAGGGTCCAGCCCAACAACACGGCGGCCCCCCAGGCGCTGGAGAGCATGCCCAGCCGCGCTTTGGCGATGGTGTAGTCGGCGGCTTTTTGGTGGGCGCTGAGGGTGACGTTGCTGGCAAATGCCATGGGCACGGCGTGGCGGTGCTGGGCGACATGGCGGATTTGCCGGGACGCCAGCCACAGCTTCACTAACAGCGAGGTACACAGGGCCGCGGCGAACAGCAGGGTGAATGTAGGTGGGGTCATGGTGGCGATGGCGCTTGAGGTGCGAGGAGCCTGCGAGAATGCAAGTCGCTATTGTTCAATGGTTTCCCCAATCCGCGATTTCAACCCACAGGCCTGCGCATGACTTCACCGACCCTCAGCAAAAGCGACGACAACTTGGTCTGGATTGACCTTGAAATGACGGGGCTCTATCCCGATACGGATCGCATCATTGAAATCGCCGTGGTGGTCACCGACCCCCAATTGAGCGTGCGTGTGGAAGGCCCCGTGTTTGCCGTCCATCAGTCGGATGCCACCCTGGATGCCATGGATGCTTGGAACAAAGGCACCCATGGGCGCAGTGGGCTGATTGACCGGGTGAAAGCCTCAACGTTTGATGAGGGCGCAGCTGAGGCCCAAGTGATCGCGTTTTTGAAGCAGTATGTGGGCGCGGGCAAGTCACCCATGTGTGGCAATAGCATTTGCCAGGACCGTCGATTTTTGGCGCGCACCATGCCCACGCTAGAGTCGTTTTTCCACTACCGCAACCTGGATGTCAGCACGCTGAAAGAGCTGGCTAAGCGCTGGAAGCCAAGCATTTTGGACGGCTTCAAGAAAGCCCAAGCTCATACCGCGTTGGCCGATATTCAAGAGTCGATTGACGAGTTGGCTTACTACCGCACGCACTTGTTGGCGGTTTGAGGGGGCTCGCGCCCCGCGATCAGGGTTCCTGAAGCCCCTCATACAATCGAAGTACACCCGTTTGAGCGCCCTTTGAGGCCCCGTCTCTGTGGATTTGAAAGGTTGAATTGTTGAGAGGCTATGGCGAAGTACACAGGCTGCTGGATTCCCGCCTGCGCGGGAACGACAGGGGGGGATGCCAACGCCTGCGCCGGTCATCCCCGCCTGCGCCCGTCATCCGCGCCCGCGCCCGTCATCCCCGCGCAGGCGGGGATCCAGGGGGGTGCCTCAGGAGCAACATCCCCGAGCGCACTCCATGCCCGCACGCTCAGCCTGCCAATGCACCACCTGTTCGCTTTGGCGTATCAACCTTTCAATCCAATGAGGCGGGGTATGAGTGTGCCCCCCATGTCAGCACAGGAATTCTTTCATGCCTACGTCAGTGCAGTCTTCTCACTCGGCCCATGACTTCGTGGCCTTCGCGGTCGATTGCGGGGTGCTGCGGTTTGGGGAGTTCAAAACCAAAGCCGGGCGTTTGTCGCCTTATTTTTTCAATGCGGGTTTGTTTGATGATGGCGCCAAGCTGGGCCGCTTGGCTGAGTTTTATGCGCATGCCTTGATCGAGTCGGGCCTGTCCTTCGACATGTTGTTTGGCCCGGCTTACAAAGGCATCAGTTTGGCGGCTGCGGTGGCCATTGAGCTGTCCCGTCAGGGGCGCAATGTGCCCTTTGCCTTCAACCGCAAGGAAGCCAAAGACCACGGTGAGGGTGGCACCCTGGTGGGGGCGCCCTTGAAGGGGCGGGTGGTGATTTTGGATGATGTGATCTCCGCCGGTACCTCGGTGCGGGAGTCGATTGGGCTCATTCAGGGGGCGGGTGGTGTGCCTGTGGGGGTGGCCATTGCCCTTGATCGGCAAGAGAAAGCCACCGCCAATGGCGGTGATGCACCTTGGTCGGCCGTGCAATTTGTCCAACAGCAGCTCGGTTTGACGGTTGTCTCGATTGCGGCCCTGTCTGACTTGATGCAGTATCTGAGCACGCATCAGGCTCCCGAGTTGGCGAGCTACTTTGCCGCTGTGTCGGCTTACCGAGATCGCTACGGGGTCTGAATGTCGCCGTTTTGTCGCTTTGCCACCGCTGTGCTGTTGTGTGCCCTGGGCGCAAGTCACGTCGGGGCACAGCCGCTCAACACGCCCGCTCCCTCCATTTACAGCTGCACCGATGCCAAGGGCCGGCGCATCACCTCGGATCGGCCCATCCCCGAGTGCCATGACCGCGAGCATCGTCTGTTGAACGCTGATGGCTCGCTGCGCAACATCCTTCCCCCAGCCATGACCCCGACCGAGCGGGCCGAGAAGGAGGCCCGCGAGTTGCAGGCCGCGCAAGCACGGGCCAATCAACAAGAGGCCACCCGGCGCCAGCGCAACCTGGTGTTGCGTTTTCCCACGCAGGCCGCACACGATGCCGCTCGCAACATGGCCCTGGACGATGTGCAGCAGTCCATTCGCATCTCCCAACGACGCCTGACCACTTTGGCCCAAGAGCGTTTGGTGCTGGACAAAGAGGCCGCTGAGCTGGCGGGTAAAAATCTGCCGTTGAAGCTGCGCCAGCAAATCAATGCCAACGATGCCGCCGCTCAGGCGCAGAAGGATTTGGTGCAGTCGCAAACGCAAGAGTCGGCGCGCTTGACGGGGTTGTTTGATGCGGAGTTGGCGGTGCTCAAGCGCTTGTGGGCGGGTGAGGCACCAGGCAGCACGGGTGGGGAGCCGGCTCGGGTGAGGTAGGTGGTGGTGCCGGGGCTCGCAACTGGGCTCCTCATCAAAAAACTGAAATAGGCCTGAAACCCCGGCCTTCAGGGCGGAGAGCCCCGAAGGGGCGATTCGAAGGTAGGGGATGCAAACCCCTTCCAACAGCCTACACACCGACCTTTAGGTCGGTCGAATGTTTGCTTGGCCCTCAGGGTCTCCTCGCCCCAGCACACTCAGCCAGCGAGCTTTCTCTTTAGCATGTCGTTGACTTGGGTGGGGTTGCCTTTGCCTTGGGTGGCTTTCATGGCTTGGCCGACCAGGGCATTGAATGCCTTGTCTTTGCCGGAGCGGTACTCGTCAACCAGCTTGGTCTGGGCGGCCAGCACGCCGTCGATCAGGGCTTCGAGGGCCTCGGTGTTCATGGGGCGCAGGCCCAGTCGCTCGATCAAGGCGTCGACCTCGCCCCCTTCGGCCCAGAGCACCTCAAACAGCTGTTTGGCACCATGGTTGGACAGCGTGCCCTCGTGGATGCGCGCCGTCAGTTGTCCCAAAGTGGCGGCCGACACCGGGCAGGCGTCGAGGTGCAAGTCTTGGGCGTTGAGCCGTCTTGCGATCTCGCCCATCAGCCAGTTGGCCGCCAGCTTGGGCTGTCCGCCGGTTTTCGCAGCGGTCTCAAAGTAAGTGGCGAAGGCCTGGCTCTGGGTCATGATGGCGGCGTCGTAGGCAGGTAGCCCGTAGTCACGCTCAAAGCGCTCCGCCATCACGCCGGGCAGCTCAGGCATCTCACGGCGCACGCGCTCAATCCAGGCCGGCTCAATCACCAGGGGTGGCAGGTCGGGGTCGGGAAAGTAGCGGTAATCGTGCGCGTCTTCTTTGCTGCGCATGGCCCTTGTTTCGCCCGTGTCGGGATTGAACAAGACGGTGGCTTGCGCGACCGTGCCGCCGTCGTCGATCAGGTCAATTTGCCAGTTGATTTCATAGTCCATGGCCGCTTGCAGGAACTTGAAGCTGTTGAGGTTTTTGATTTCTCGGCGGGTGCCAAAGGGCGCACCGGGCCGACGCACGGACACATTGGCATCGCACCGGAAACTGCCCTCGGCCATGTTGCCATCGCACAAGCCCAGCCACACCACCAGGGTGTGCAGGGCCCGCGCATACTCGGTGGCCTCGGCGCTGCAGCGCATGTCGGGTTCGGTGACGATTTCCAGCAAGGGCGTGCCGGCACGGTTCAAATCAATGCCGGTTTGACCGTCGTAGTCTTCATGCAGTGATTTGCCGGCGTCTTCTTCCAGGTGGGCTCGGGTGAGGTTCACGCGGTGGGGGGTTTCGCCCAGCAAGAAAGCCAGGCTGCCGCCTTGCACCACCGGCGTTTCGTATTGGCTGATCTGGTAGCCCTTGGGCAGGTCGGGGTAAAAATAGTTCTTGCGCGCAAAGATCGACAGCGGTGCCACCTTGGCTCCCACCGCCAGTCCAAAGCAAATGGCGCGCTCGACCGCGCCACGGTTCATCACCGGCAGCGTGCCGGGCAAGGCCAGATCGACCGCGCTGGCCTGGGTGTTGGGCTGGGCACCGAAGCGGGTCGAGGCGCCGCTGAAGATTTTGGTCTGGGTTGACAGCTGGACGTGGGTCTCCAGCCCGATCACGACTTCATATCCGCGAATCAATTTGCTCATGGGTCGCTCGTTTCAATAGCCTGGGGGCTTGTGCAGGTGCCAATCGGTGGCTTGTTGCAGGGCATGGGCGGCGTGCAGCAGCGTGCCCTCAGCAAAGTAGTTGCCAATCAGCTGCAGGCCGACCGGCAAGCCGCTGGCGCCCAGTCCGGCCGGCAGGCTCATGCCCGGCAGGCCGGCCAAGCTGGCGGGCAGGGTGAAGATGTCGGCCAGGTAGCTGGCGACGGGGTCATCCCCTTGGCCACCCAAGGGCCAGGCCACCGTGGGCGCGACGGGGCCGGCGATCAGGTCACAGTGCTGGAAGCAGGCTTTGAAGTCGTCAGCAATGATGCGGCGCAGCTTTTGAGCCTGCAGGTAGTAGGCGGCGTAGTAGCCATGCGACAGCACATAGGTTCCGATCATGATCCGGCGCTTGACCTCGGCGCCAAAGCCCTCGGCCCGGGTGCGGCGGTACATCTGCTCCAGGGGGCTGAGTTTGGACTGGGGGTCGACAAAGTCTTGGGCCCGATGGCCGAAGCGCACGCCATCAAAGCGGCTCAGGTTGGAGCTGGCCTCGGCCGGGGCAATGATGTAGTAGACCGGGATTGACAGCTCGGTGTGGGGCAGGCTCACGTTCACCAAGGTGGCGCCGAGCTTTTCAAGCTCATGCAGGGCTTGGCGCACCGCGTGCTGCACGTCGCCGGCCAGCGCAGTGGGGAAAAATTCGTCGGGCAGGCCGATGCGCAATCCGGCCAGCGGTTGGCTGGCGCTGGCGCCAGGGCGCACGGCACGCAAGCTGGCGGCGTAGTCTTGGGGCGGGCGCTGCGCGCTGGTGGCGTCGCGCGCGTCAAAGCCGCTCATGGCCCCCAGCAGCAGGGCGCAGTCTTCGGCGCTGCGCGCCATGGGGCCGGCCTGGTCCAGGCTGGAGGCAAAGGCGATCATGCCGTAGCGTGAGCACACGCCGTAGGTGGGCTTGATGCCCGTGATGCCCGTGAAACTGGCGGGCTGACGAATCGATCCCCCCGTGTCGGTGCCTGTGGCGGCGGGCACCAAACGGGCCGCGACTGCTGCCGCCGAGCCCCCCGATGAGCCCCCCGGCACGCGCTGCGTGTCCCAGGGGTTGCGCACCGGGCCGTAGGCTGAGTTTTCGTTGCCTGAGCCCATCGCGAACTCATCGCAATTGAGCTTGCCCAGGGTCACCAACCCGGCCTCACTCAGGCGCTGCACCACGGTGGCGTCAAAGGGGCTGCGATAGCCCTGCAGCATTTTCGAGCCTGCCGTCGTGGGCAAGTCGCGGGTGACAAAAATGTCTTTGTGCGCCAGTGGCACGCCCAGCAAAGGCCGGGTGTCGCCCTGGCTGCGTTGGGCGTCGGCCGCTTGGGCTTGCTGCAAGGCCCCTTCGGCATCCACGTGCAGCCAGGCGCCCAAGTGGCGATGGGTGTCGATGCGTTGCAGCAAATGGCGGGTGAGCTCGACGCTGGACAGGCGACGTTCTGAGAGCGCTTGGCTCAGTTCGGTCACGCTCAAATCATGCGGGTTCATTCCATCACCTTGGGCACGAGGTACAGGCCGTCTTGCACCTTTGGTGCGCTGAGCTGGTTGCGCGCGCGCTGCGCGACATCGACCGGCTCAGTGACCACGTCGTCGCGCAGTCGCAGGGCCACATCACTGACTGCCGACAGCGGGGTATAAAGGGGTTCGACGCCTTGGGTATCGACTGCGCTCATTTTCTCGACGATCGAGAAAAATGAATTCAATTGCGACAGCATCGCGGTGGATTCGGGGCCACGCAATTCAAGGCGCGCCAAGCGGGCAATACGGTCTACATCATCGGGGCTCAAGGCCATGAAACAACACTCCAGTCAGAGGGTTCAAAAAGAGGCTTGAAGAGGGGGGTGTTGGCAATACGATCAGGTATTATCTCCGGCCATCCTGGCGGAGTAGTTTGCGCCCATATTGAGGTTGAATTTGTTGTTTGCTTGGCCTGCTGGCCTGCCCTGTTGAGCATCTGGCTCGGAGGGTGCTCCTGTGGGCTGTGTTGTCGCCCCTTCGCCCTTGCGCCGAGGTTCATCGGCTCTCCCACCAGACCACAACATGTTCGGATCCTTTCGCCGCTATCTCTCTTCCGATTTGGCCATTGACCTGGGCACGGCCAACACTTTGATCTACGTCCGGGGCAAAGGCATCGTGCTTGACGAGCCCTCGGTGGTGGCCATTCGCCACGAAGGCGGGCCCAACGGCAAGCGCACCATTCAAGCGGTCGGCAAAGAGGCCAAGGCCATGTTGGGCAAGGTGCCCGGCAACATCGAGGCCATCCGGCCCATGAAAGACGGCGTCATCGCCGACTTCACGGTCACTGAGCAAATGCTCAAGCAGTTCATCAAAATGGTCCATCCGCGCTCGGTGCTGCGTCCGAGTCCCCGGATCATCATCTGCGTGCCCTGCGGCTCCACCCAGGTTGAGCGTCGCGCCATCCGCGAGTCGGCCATGAACGCCGGTGCCTCGGCTGTGTTCCTGATCGAGGAGCCCATGGCCGCGGCCATTGGTGCGGGTTTACCCGTCTCTGAAGCCAGCGGCTCCATGGTGGTCGACATCGGCGGGGGCACCACCGAGGTGGGCGTCATCTCGCTGGGTGGCATGGTCTACAAGGGCAGCATCCGCGTCGGGGGTGACAAGTTCGATGAGTCCATCATCAACTACATCCGCCGCAACTACGGCATGCTGATCGGCGAGCCCACCGCCGAAATGATCAAAAAAAGCATCGGCTCGGCCTTTCCGGGCTCTGAGGTCAAAGAAATCGAAGTCAAAGGCCGCAACCTCTCTGAAGGCGTGCCCCGCAGCTTCACCATCAGCAGCAACGAAATCCTCGAAGCCCTGACCGACCCGCTCAACCAAATGGTGTCGGCCGTCAAGAACGCACTGGAGCAAACCCCGCCTGAGCTGGGGGCCGACATTGCCGAGCGCGGCATGATGCTCACCGGCGGCGGCGCCCTGCTGCGTGACTTGGATCGCCTGTTGGCCGAAGAAACCGGCCTGCCCGTGCTCGTGGCCGAAGACCCGCTGACCTGTGTGGTGCGGGGCTGTGGCACCGCCCTGGAGCGCATGGAGCGCCTGGGGCCCATCTTTACCTCGGAGTAAATTCGTTGCGCACGGGCTGTTGCACCTGCGCCCGCTTGACACGGGCCGCTGCCACGCCCCAGCATAGTGGCAGGTGACGCCGGCTCACCGACCGTGATGGACGTGCCATGCAACTAGGAACGCTCGACCGATCGCCCCCGCCCTTCTTCAGGCAAGGCCCCACGGCCTTGACCAAGCTGACGCTGTGCGCGGCCCTGTCCGTCTTTTTGATGGTGGCCGACACCCGTTTCAAGCTCACGCAGCCGGTGCGCAACGTGGTGGCCACCCTGATCCATCCGGTTGAGCGCGCGTTGCTCGTTCCCCTGAATGCCTGGCGTGGGAGCCAAGACTATTTGCAAGGCTTGCAGCGCGCCCAGTCCATGCAAAGCAACGTCTTGCAAGACATGGCCAGTTTGGCCGAACGCGCGAGCCGCGCCGATCAACTTGTCACCGAAAACGCTCAGCTGCGCTCGCTGCTGGGCCTGCGCCCGGCCATGACCGTGCGCTCGCAGGCCGCTGAAATTTTGTACGAAGCTTCTGACGCGTACTCGCGCAAGGTCATCATCGACCGCGGTAGCACCCAGGGGGTCGTGCCCGGCTCGCCCATCATCAATGCCGAGGGGGTGCTGGGCCAAGTCACCCGGGTGTATCCCTTGAGCTCAGAGGTCACCCTGCTGACCGACAAAGACGCCGCCATCCCGGTGCTCAACACCCGCACCCAGGCCCGCAGCGCCGCTTTCGGGGGTGAGGCTCAGCAGCAAGGGGGGTTGGCGCTGCGCTTCATGGCCGCCAACGCCGACGTCCAAGAGGGCGACCAGCTCAACACCTCGGGTATCGACGCGGTCTACCCGCCGGGTCTGCCGGTGGCCAAGGTGGTCAGCATTGAGCGCAAGGTCGACTCCGGCTTTGCCACCATCAGCCTGGCGCCCATCGCTCAAATCGACGGTGTGCGCTATGTGCTGGTGCTGCAGCCCATGAGTGCGCAACTGCCGCCGCGCCCCGAGCCGCAGACGGAGGTTCGCAAACCTGGCTCCACGGCGCGCCGTTTGGCCCCCGCTCAAGGAGGTACGCCATGATCATGCCCCGCAGCGCCGATCAATTGCTGCTGCCCGTCAACCCGCTTTT
Organism: Burkholderiales bacterium; assembly: GCA_031374415.1. Taxonomy (GTDB): domain Bacteria; phylum Pseudomonadota; class Gammaproteobacteria; order Burkholderiales; family Burkholderiaceae_C; genus CANHBY01. Next base: position 19,924 of record JANMGB010000113.1, on the reverse strand, counting down.
TTTGTGGGTCACTTTGTTGATGGCTTTCGCTTTCAACCTGGCTCCGCTCGGTCGCTCGCCGGGCGTGCCCGACTTGCTGGCGCTGACCTTGGTGTTCTGGAACGTCAACCAGCCACGTCGGGTTGGGGTGGGGGTGGCCTTCGTGTTTGGCTTGATGATGGACGTGCACGACGGCGCCGTGCTGGGCCAGCATGCCCTGGCCTACACCCTGCTGAGCTATTTTGCCGTCACCATGCACCGGCGCTTGCTTTGGTTTTCCGTGCCCGCACAGGCGCTGCACGTGCTGCCCTTGTTCATGGCCGCGCATGGTGTGGCGTTCGTGATTCGGATGGTGTTGGGCGGCATGCTGCCCGGCTGGCAACTGTTGTTGGCGCCATTGTTTGAGGCGCTGCTGTGGCCCTTGATCAGTTGGTTGCTGTTGGCGCCCCAACGCCGGGCGCCCGACCCCGACGAAAACCGGCCCTTGTAGCTTGAGCCCCAGACGAGCCCAGCGTGACCGAACTTCATCACCTTGAGTACGAGCAGCGGCGTTTTCGCACCCGCTTGTGGGCGGCCGCCTTGTTTGTGGTGCTTGCCTTCGGATTGTTGGTGCTGCGCCTGGTTCACCTGCAGGTTCACAAATACCAAGAGCTGTCCACGCGTGCCGAAAACAACCGCATTGCGGTGCTGCCCATCGTGCCCAACCGCGGCATCATCACCGACCGCAACGGCGTGGAGCTGGCCAAAAACTACTCGGCCTACACCCTGGAGATCACCCCCAGCAAAGCCCTGGACCTGGACGCCACCATCGATGGTCTGGCGGAGATCATCGACATCCCGGCGCGTGACCGCAAACGCTTTCGCCGCCTGCTCGAAGACAGCAAAAACTTCGACTCTGTCCCCTTGCGCAACAAACTCACCGACGAAGAAGTCGCCCGCTTCACGGCCCAACGCTACCGCTTTCCGGGGGTGGAGGTCAAAGCGCGGCTGTTTCGTCAGTACCCGCTGGGCGAGCTCGGCAGCCACGTCATCGGCTACATCGGCCGCATCAACCCGGGCGAAAAAGAAAAACTCGAAGGCTCGGACGACGAGGCCAACTACCGTGGCACCAACCACATCGGCAAGCTCGGCATTGAGCAAAGCTACGAGCGTGAGCTGCATGGCGAGGCAGGCTATGAAGAGGTCGAAACCAGTGCCGGTGGACGTGCGGTGCGGCGCATCAAAAGCAGTCCGCCCACCCCCGGAAACTCGCTGGTGTTGTCCCTCGACATTCGCTTGCAGGCCATGATCGAGGAGCTCTTTGGCGATCGTCGTGGGGCGCTGGTGGCCATCGATCCGCGCACGGGCGAGGTGCTGGCCTTTGTCAGCAAACCCACCTTCGACCCCAACCTGTTTGTGGACGGCATTGATGTCGAGTCGTGGCGTGAGCTCAATGAGTCGGTCGACAAGCCGCTGCTCAACCGCGCCCTGCGTGGCACCTACCCCCCAGGCTCGACCTACAAACCCTTCATGGCCATGGCCGCCCTGCGCACCGGCAAGCGTTCGCCCAGCGACATCACGTATGACGGCGGCACCTACCAGTTCGGCAACCACACCTTTCGCAGCCACGGTGATGGCGGTTTGGGGCCGGTGGACATGGCGCGCAGCATCATCAAGTCCAGCAACGTTTACTACTATGCCCTGGCCAACGACTTGGGCGTCGACAGCATCCACGACCAACTTGAGCCGTTCAGCTTCGGCCGTGAGACAGGCATCGACATCAAAGGTGAAGTCACCGGCGATTTGCCCTCTATCGCTTGGAAGCGCAAGAAATACAAGCGACCCGACCAACAGCGCTGGTATGCCGGCGAAACCATCTCACTGGGCATTGGCCAGGGCTACAACAACTTCACCATGCTGCAGATGGCCAACGCCATGGCCACGCTGGTGTCGGGGGGGCAGCGCTTCAAGCCACGCCTGGTGCGTGAGGTGCAAGATGTCGTGACGGGCGACCGCAAAACCTTGTTCAGCAACACCCTGCCGTCCCTGGAGATCAAGCCCGAGCATGTGGCCTTGATCACCAAAGCCATGTACGGCGTGACCCAAGAAGGCACCTCCACCCGCGTCTTCATGGGCGCCCCCTACACGTCTGGCGGCAAAACCGGAACCGCCCAGGCCGTGGGCATTCGGCAAAACGAAAAGTACAACGCCAGCAAGCTCGATGAGTTCAAACGCGATCACTCCCTCTACATCGCCTTTGCCCCGCTGGAGGCCCCCACCATCGCCTTGGCGGTGGTGGTTGAAAACGCGGGTTTTGGTGCGGCTGCGGCCGCACCCATCGCACGCCGGGTGTTTGACTATGTGTTGGTGGGTCAGTACCCCAGCGAAGAAGACATCCAACTCACCCGCCAAGGTAAGTCTGCCGCGCCAGTGGGCAAACCGCGTCTGGCCTCGGCCGTTCCTTTGCCTGGCTCAAACGAGCCCGCCATGACCGAAGAGCCTCCCGTTGTGGTGGCCAAGCCAGTCAAGAAACCCGCACCCGCACCCGCCCTCAAGCCAGTCAAGCCGGCTGCCAAAACGCCTGCCAAGCCGCCTGCTAAGCCACCTGCCAAGCCGGCCGCCAAGCAGCCCGCCAAGCAGCCTGGCAAGCAACCTGGCAAGCAGCCTGGCAAGCCGCCGACCCAGCCTGCGGCCCCCTTGGCTCAGGAGGTTGAGTTATGAGCATGGTCTTTGGCCGCCCCAGTTTTTGGCAGCGGGTGGGGCCCATTTTCAGCGGCTTTGATGGCTGGTTGCTGTTGGGTGTGTTGTTCTTGGGGGCGGCGGGGCTGATGACCATGTACTCAGCCGGCTTTGACCACGGCACCCGGTTTGTCGACCATGGCCGCAACATGCTGATTGGGGTGGGCTTGTTGTTCGTGGTGGCGCAGGTGCCCCCACAGCGGCTGATGAGTTTGGCGGTGCCCTTGTACACCGTGGGGGTGTTGTTGTTGATTGCCACGGCACTGTTCGGCATCACCAAAAAGGGCGCCACACGCTGGTTGGATCTGGGGGTGGTGCTGCAGCCCAGTGAAATTCTCAAAATCGCCATGCCCTTGATGCTGGCGTGGTGGTTTCAGCGCCGAGAGGGGCAGCTGGGGGTGGCTGATTTCCTGATGGCCGTTGTGTTGTTGGGTGTTCCGGTCGGCCTGATCATGAAACAGCCTGACTTGGGCACGGCCTTGCTGGTCTTGTCAGCGGGCATGTACGTGATCTTCTTTGCGGGCCTGCCCTGGCGCCTGATCGTGCCCTTCTTCATGATTGCGGCGGTGGGGATCACCGCCTTGGTTTGGTCGGCTGATCGCATTTGTCAGCCCCAAGTCGAATGGCCGGTTCTGCACGAGTACCAAAAAAACCGGGTGTGCACTTTGCTCGACCCGACCAAAGACCCGTTGGGAAAAGGCTTTCACATCATCCAGGGCATGATCGCCATCGGCTCAGGCGGCATTGAGGGCAAGGGCTTCATGAAAGGCACCCAAACCCACCTTGAATTCATCCCTGAGCGCACCACCGACTTCATTTTTGCGGCGTTTTCTGAAGAGTTTGGGCTCATCGGCTGCCTCAGCCTCATTGCCGGCTTCACCTTCTTGATCTTCCGTGGGCTGTTCATTGCTGCCACGGCAACGACCTTGTTCACCCGCTTGCTGGCCGGGGCCGTCACCATGAGTTTTTTCACCTACGCCTTCGTGAACATGGGCATGGTCAGCGGCATTTTGCCGGTGGTGGGCGTGCCGCTGCCTTTCATCAGCTACGGCGGCACGGCCATGGTCACCTTGGGCTTGGGGCTGGGCATTTTGATGTCGATCGCCCGAGGTCGGCGGCTGCAGCGCGCCTGACCTGGTACCCCGTCTCAGTGAATTTGAAAGGCTGAATTGTTGCGAGGCCCCTGGCGAAGTACACAGGCTGCTGGATTCCCGCCTGCGCGGGACTGACGTGGTGAGAGGCCAAACCCCTGCGCCCGACACCCCTGCCTGCGCCCGTCATCCCCGCGCAGGCGGGGATCCAGGAGGGTGCCTGAGGCGCAACAGGCCCGCGCGCACTCCATTCCTGCTCACTGCGACGGGCTCGCTAGCTTGGCAGGAAGCATTCCCAGGCCAGTGCCTGCTTGTGCAAGCAGGCACTGGCCCAGCCTGCGGGACTCAGCCCTTTAGCGCTTCTCGGGCTCGTCCTTGCGCTTCTCGTTGCCCTCAACGTAGGGGCTCCAAGGGACTGCCTTGATGGGCGCGGGGGTCTTCCAGACCACGTTGAATTGTCCATCGGCCTTGATCTCACCAATGAACACGGGCTTGTGCAGATGGTGGTTTTTGGCGTCCATCGTGGCGGTAAACCCGCCTGGTGCTGGGAACGTCTGGCCTGCCATGGCGGCGATCACCTTATCGGTGTCGGTGCTGCCGGCTTTTTTCACGACTTGCGCCCATTTTTCCTTGAAGGCGTCATTGGTCGGGTTTTTGATCGACATGAAGTAGTTCCATGCCGCCAGGTGACCCACCAACGGTTTGGTGTCCACGCCGCGAAGCTCTTCCTCACCGACCGAGAAGGCGACGACCGGCACATCCGTGGCCTTCAGCCCTTGGTTGCCGAGCTCTTTGTAGAACGGTACGTTCGAGTCGCCGTTGATGGTGGAGATCACGGCCGTTTTGCCCCCGGCAGAAAACTTCTTCACGTCGGCGACGATGGTCTGGAAGTCACTGTGCCCAAAAGGGGTGTACTTGACCCTGTACGGCCGGTGGCGTGGGCTGCATGGCCTGAGGGTCAAAGCAGTATTTCACGCGTCGCCCGCGTCCCAGACGGCAACACCGCTTCAAAACGCAGCCAATGCTTGTCCGGGGCGTAGTAGTAAATTTCGCTGCCACCCTTGTTGGGGTCGTCGAACTTGACCTTGCAGGTGTCTATCGTCCCGAAGATCGTGCTGACCTTTTGGTGCCCCAGGAAGGTGAAGGTTTCGGTCGACGAGGTGGTCGGCCCCGGCGGCAGCACGGGCTGGGTGCTCACTGCATAAGTGACAGACTCGCCCACCGGCGTCATGCGCAAATCCGGTATGCCCGAAATCAGAGTGCGGCCAGTGACCACAAAATTCGTTTGAGTCTCGGAGCCCACGCGGCCGAAGAAACCGACCGCCGGGTCATGGTGAAGGATGTCCGCAACGACGTTGGTGCTGATGTTGGAGCGCACGATGGCCACCGTGGGCACCCCGTTCAAGGTGCTGGCCACCGTTGTACGCTGCGAGTTCTCCGAGGGCGAACCCAAGCTGGCGCCGCTGGCCGTGACGGTGAAAGACTGGTTGGGCTTCAAGGCGGTGCAAGCCGCCAGGGTTGGGGGGTTCGTGACAGCAGCAGTCTTGTAGCTCGCGGGCGCCGTGGTGCTGTCCAACTCCACCAGCGTGCTTTGGCCGCGCGTGGCCGAGGCACGGTCGGTGTTGGCAGCATAGCTTTTCACGAACGACACGCCAGGCACGTAGTAGAGCGCTTCAACGCCGAGCTGGGTGATCAGCGCGCCGGCGACCGAGGAGCGACTCTCAGACACGGCACAGGTGCTGAGGTTGCCCTGGCTGAGCGTGACCGGGCCCTCGCCCAGAAAAGCGCGGGCGATGCGCTCTTCACGGTCCGCCACATTGGCGGGAAACAGTGTCTTGACGGTGTAGTTCACGGTCTCACTTTGTCCCACCGACAAAAACTGGCTGAACCTGCGGCCGGTGTACTGTTCCCGTTGGGTCAGAGCGCCTGTCGTGGCATCAAAGGTCTCTCGGGCCACCCAGGTGATGGTTTTGGCTGCGGCGTCCACCCGGCTGTAGCTGACCTGCGCGGGCTGGGTGGCGGTGAGGGATGCGTAATCAAAGCGAGCGTTGAGCAACTCTCCCGCGTAGGTGGCCGTCTTCCATTCGCGTCGAGCGTGAGGGGAGTTCAGGTACACATTGACCGTGCCGGGGCCGGGGGTTTCGACACACGCGGCAAATCTGGCGGCCGAGCCGTCGCCGAATTCATCACCGCCACCACAGGCGCTCAGGCTCAACAAGGTGACCCACAGGAGGGGCAGGGTGGCCGCCCGAGAGGGCGAATAGACACAGGACATGGGGGTCGTTTCGAATGAAGGAAGTACTTGATGAGTGACTCACAGGCCCAATCCGTTCCCTGATCGGCCCGCCCGGAATGCGCAGCCGCCGCTGCAATGGCCTGCGAGGGCGCAAAAAATTTGCCGTGGGAGGCCAATTTCGGCCGCACCCCATGGGCGGATCGGTTAAATTTTCCGCTTTGAGGATGCCATCTATGAAACCTGTTCCGTGGTGGGTGGGCAGTGTGCTCTTGCTGTTGAGCGTGACCCCCGCATCAGCCAAGACTTGCGATGAGTTGAAGGCTGAAATCGAGGAGCGAATTCGACAAAACGGCGTGCAGGTGTTTGAACTGCAGGTGCTGGAGGCCCCTGCGGCTGAGGGGCTCAAGGTGGTCGGCAGCTGCGGTGGCGGCAAGAAAAAGATCGTTTACGTGCGGCCCTGAGGCGGTGCCCGTGCCCTTGCCACGCATGCGTAAAAAGTTGCTTGCTGGGGTGGTCGTGGGTCTGGGCGGGCTGGCGTTTGGCTTGCTGGGGGGCTGCGCCGGCATGGGGTACTACGCGCAGTCGGTGTCGGGCCACCTGGACCTGGTGAGCCGCGCCAAGCCCGTGCCCGATTGGCTGGCGTCACCCGACACTCCGCAGGCGCTGAAAGAGCGGCTGCGCTTGAGCCAGCGCATGCGCGACTTTGCCGTGATCACCCTGCGCCTGCCCGACAACGCGAGCTACCGCCGCTACGCCGACCTGCAGCGCCCTGCCGCGGTCTGGAACGTGGTCGCCGCCCCGCCCTTGAGCCTGCGTTTGCAAACCTGGTGCTTTCCGGTGATGGGCTGTGTGGGCTACCGGGGCTATTTTCATCAAGACGAGGCTGAGGCTTACGCAGCGCAACTGCGTGCGCAAGGCCAAGAGGTGTTGGTGTACGGCGTGCCGGCCTACTCGACTCTGGGGCGCCTGCCGGGGGCTTGGTTCAGCGACCCCTTGCTCAACACCTTCATACGCTATCCCGAGGGTGAGCTGGCGCGCATGATTTTTCACGAGCTCACGCACCAAGTGGCCTACGCCGACCACGACACGGTGTTCAACGAATCGTTTGCCACGGCCGTCGAGCGCTTGGGCAGCGCGTTGTGGCTGCAACAAGAAAGCACGCCGGCGGCCGTGCAAGCCTATGCTGAGTTCAATGCGCGTCGCGAAGACTTCCGTGCCTTGACGGGGCGTTACCGTGAGCGCCTTGAAGCGGTCTACGCCGGGCCGGGCAGTGACGATGACAAGCGGGCAGCGAAAGCCGAACTCATGACCCAGATGCGCGCCGAGCACCAGCGCTTGAAGCGCGACTCATGGGCCGGCTACACCGGCTATGACGCCTGGTTTGAGCGCGCCAACAATGCCTCCCTGGGGGTGTTGTCGGCCTACAATGAACTGGTGCCCCAGTTCGAGCAATTGTTTGAGCAGCAGGGCCGTGACTTTGAGCGCTTTTATGCCGAAGTCCAGCGTCTGTCGGTGTTGCCTTACGCCGAGCGGCGTGCGGGTCTGCAGGCCGCACCCCAACTCATCCAAGACTGAACCTGTATGCCCGACATTCACATTGTGCGCACCCATCACCTGGGCTTGGCCGACGCCCGCCGCATTGCGCAGCAATGGGCGGACGATGCGCGGCGCGACTATGGCATCCAGTGCACCCAGCAGACCGCACAGGACGGCGACACCATCCACTTCCAACAAGCGGGCGTGCAGGGCAGCTTGAGCGTGACGGCGCAGCGTTTTGAGCTCAGCGCTGAGCTGGGGTTCTTGTTCAAAGGCTTTCGGCAAAAAATTGCCAGCGGCATGGAGTCTCGCCTGGACAGCTTGCTGGGCGAGGCTCCTGCAGGGTGACAAAATCAAGCGGGTCCGACCTCACCGGTCCAGCTGCAAAAGCGAATCAAGAAGTTTGGTGCCATCGCCTTGGGCTGTGTAGGCCGCCCTCAGCACGCGTGCATCCACGCTCGTCACGGGCAAGGACTCAAGATCATTCAGATGCGCCAGCGTCGATGCCCGCAGATCGTCTGACAGCGGCTCGGCATGGTTTTGGAGGCGTGTTCTCGCCTCGTTGAACGTCGTGAACAGCGCGAGCGGCCCGCGATCAGCTGCACCGATGCCTCCCACAACAGGCCTTGCCGTGCCCAGGTCGTCAGAGTCCATCAGACTTCTCGCGCGGCCCGAGCCCATCGCATCGGGGCCTTGGCACAGGGGCATGAGCTGTTGCGCCAGAAGGTCAGGCTTGTTGTGCGAATCGAGCACGGCCTTGACCACCGCTCGGGGCACATTTCTAGCGGGATCGACAGCCAATCGGCGAAGACGTTCTGCCAATGGAAGAACGGAACCTTCTTGCCTGGCGTTGCTTGAAAAATCGCCAAGGGCCTCGGTCAAGGTGTCCAGCGAGACTGCCGCGCCCGAGCGATCAGGTGCCGCCGCTGAACGCGATCCACTTGGCAGAGAGTTCGATGGCGGCAGACTCCAGCTCGGCCGTCGCGCAGCGGGTGCAGGGGTGTCCGATGACGGTGGCCGTAAGGCTTGCCCTCGGGCCAGCATCGGTGGGGGAGGGACAAGGTCATCTTCTGAATCGCTTGCCGCAGCACCCTCGTGTGGGATGGACCGTTGCGTTTGCGGGTTGCGCGCCGTGGAGGACTCGGGACGATTGACTGGGCGCTCCCGCGGCGGCGAGGCAGATGGCGATCGGGTGGGGGGGGTGCGCGTCATGGCAAGCCCAAACCATGGTTACGAACCATCTTCTACTCCTGACCTGCGATGAACGAAGTGTAGCCCCGGCCGGCCGCAGGCTGTTTGTGCCTAGGGATACGGTCGTGGCAATGAACTACTCCACCCTATGCTGCGCAATGGATGGAGTTTCACGGGGAGCGTGAGCAACCCCGTCTAGGCGCGGTTCCCGGCCTGTGTCTTCAGCCTCCAAGGCCCATCGCAACACAACTCGTGCTGCGGCGATGTCTCGGGGCTCGGTGTGCCCGCATTGCGCGCATGTGTGCGTTCGATCTGACAGCGCCTTTTTTGCACCGCCCAGCAGTGCGGGCACCACTGAGAGGGCTTGAGCTTTCGGGTCGGCACTTGCACCCATTCGCCGCCAGTTTCCAGCACTTTGCAGCGAAGCAGGGAGGTAAACAGCGCGGGGGCTGTGTCCAAAATCTCGCGGTTCAAGCCCGCTTTCTGAGCGAAATTCTTTCCAGGATTTTCCAACGTCCCGGCGGGCCCTGGTTGTCGCGACCGGCGTCCAGGCCGTGCCGACCGATGTCTATCAGGGCACCCTGGGCCGCACCCCCTGTGTCAGACTACTTGGCGAGGACTGCTCCGAACAGGCCCACCATGCGAAAAATTACGTTACATGGACACCGTCCGGCATTCTTAAATACCACCGATACCGAGCAGGTATTGAACACAGTTGCGCGGCCGCCTTCCGCGACATTGCCCCCCCAGACTGGAACCGATTCCGGCTCCGTTGCGCTTGAAGAGAACGTCAAAAAAGTTAACCTGGGTTTCATCAAACTGAAAATTCACCCCGGCAGTCTCGCGGAAAGCGCGCTGCGAACGCAGACTCAGAAGATCAAACAAAAGGCAAAAAAGCCCTACACCTCCCATAACGGAGTTCAAGAAGTAAAGCTCAACTGCCAGGTGAAAGTGAGGCCCGACGAGTCGTTGGTTTCGGCGTCCCAATCCGTTGTGTGCCGTCATTTGGCCACCATGTTTGCCGAACACTCTGGCAAAAAGAGCGAGCTGATGCAGGCGTTTTCTACGAGAGACGGCGTTATCGCAAAATTTGATGGGAAGTTGACCGAGGTCCATGTTGCGTTCAAAAAGGCAGTCCGCGAAGCTCCGTCAGGCTGCAAGCAACTGGTGAGCAGTGAACAGTTGGGCAGTTACCTCCAGGCCATCGCCAAACAGCTTCAAGCCCCTCGTGCAGAGGGTCCTTCTCAAGCCAATTGCTTGTTGCTCACGGCAGAGCACGTCATGGCCCTGCACGTGGAGAGAAAAAGGAAAAACGGTGTGGACTACGTTGTCGCTAAGTTGTATGACCCCAATGAGACTGCCACCTATCGACGTGTTGTCAAAGCGACTCCAGAGGACTTTGGCGCGCTGAGACTCAAAGACATGATGGTCAGCCCGCAATTGATCAGTGTCTACAGCGGGGTTGAAAAAAACAAGCCGCTGTCGATGGTCTCATTGTCTTTGGACCATCGTTTGCAGCCCCGCATGGACAGAAATCCCACAGTCCCTTCCGTTGAAAATATTCATTTAGCCTTGGCTTGGGGTGTGCCAGATGAAGTTCACTCGATGCTTGAGGCTGTATTGAATGGAAGCAAGACACCCAAAGAGCGCTTTGAACTGCTCCAGGCAAACACCACGTGGAATGGGGCTCACACTCCAGGCCTGTTCAGGGCAATGACGGATGGCCATGCCAACACGGTCGAGGCGTTCGCACAGAGGGTCGTGACCTCAAACCTCAGCCAGATACACCAGATTGATCTGCTGGCGGCCAAGTCAGGCGACATGCCGGGTCTATTTTTGGCATTTCAAAATGGGGACGCTGATGTGGTCATGGCCTTCACTCAGGTAGTCTTAGGATCAAGCTTGAACCCGCAGCCCATGGTCGATTTGTTAGCAGCCAAGCATAGAGATGGCAAGTCAGGCCTATTTGTAGCGCTTCAAGCTGGTCATTCCAATATGGTTCAGGCCTTCACTCAGCTGGTTTTGGACTCCAACTTGAATCCTCAGGACATGGCCGATTTATTGGGCGCAAAGAATAACGATGGTGTACCAGGCTTATTTGTGGCGCTTAAAGGGGGTCATTCCGAAACGGTTCAAGCATTCGCTCAAAGGGTTTTGGACTCGAACATAAATCCTCAGGACATGGCCGACTTATTGGTCGCAAAGAGTAGCGATGGTGTACCGGGCCTGTTCATGGCGTTTAAAAGAGGGCATTCGGACGCAGTCAAGGCGTTCGCTAAGGGGGTCTTGTCTTCGAACTTGAGCGAGAGGGCCAAGGTCGATTTATTGGCAGCTAAGAACGGCGATGGAACGTCAGGCCTGCGCATGGCGCGGGGCTTTGGTCGCAGGGACCCTGTCAAGGCGTTCGAGCAGGAGGTCTTGTCGTCGAATTTGAGTCAAGATTCCAAGAACTATTTGTTGTCGTAAAAATACTGAAATAGGTTTGCAACCCCGGCCTTCAGGCCTACACACCGACCTTTAGGCCGGTCGAATGTTTGCCAGGAACCGCGACAAGCCCCGTCCTTCAGGGCGGGGAAGGATAGCGTGGACACCGAACGTGTCCTATGCTGCGGCTGATGCGGTGTTTGTTGCTGCTCAGTGAATTTGAAAGGTTGAATTGTTGCGAGGCCCATGGCGAAGTACACAGGCTGCTGGATTCCCGCCTGCGCGGGAATGACGTGGTGAGATGCCAACCCCTGCGCCCGTCATCCCCGAGCAGGCGGGGATCCAGGCGGGTGCCTGAGGCGCAGCAGGCCCGCGCGCACTCCATTCCTGCACGCCCCACCTGCCAATGCGCCCCCTGTTCGACTCTTTGAATCAACCTTGCAAATCCACTGAGACGGGGTACTAGACACTAGGCGACGCTGAGCAACTGGGTGAGGCTGGCCGAGAGGGGTGAACTCCAGGGGGGGGGCTGGCTACAAGCCGGTGAGCGCAGAGCAGATGGAGCTGGCACGGCTTCGAGCCGAGCTGGCCAGGGTGAAGATGGAGCGCGATATCCTAAAAAAAGCGACGGCGTACTTTGCAACGAAGTCACTGTGAAGTACGCCTGGATTGCAAAGCACAAGGCGGCATGGCCGATCACGCTTGCCTGCGAAGTATTGGGGGTGAGCGCTAGCGGGTACTTCGATCATCAGCGCCGACTTGAACAGGCCAGCCCGAGCCGGCCCGGTGGCACGCGCTGGGGCAGCGAAGCCTTGCTGGCCCACATCCGCATCGATCAACCCGCCACTTCAGGAGCCCTTCCACCCTCAAGACTTCACTGTAAATTCATCAAGGACAGGCCGAGGCGCTCGTGTTGCTGATATCGGTGCAGGCCCGCCAGACCGCATCAGGTGTCTCGAGCAAAAAATCTACGTTCACCCCCATGCCCGTCTTCAAGGCGACGCACTTGTCATGTTTGCTCAAGGCGTCATACAAGGCAGCGTGCAAGGGGGCGCTCAACCGAACAGTGGCATCCTGGCCAGTCGCCCCACTGGCGATCTGCTCGACAGTCGCACCCTGTGGGGAGTACTCATAAATTTCCCAAGGCTGGGACCCTACGGCGAAGCCACCAAACTCTTTCCAAGTGAATGGCTTGGCTACGCCGCCGATCACCACGAGTCGGTCTAAAAACGGGGCGCGCTCAAGGAGCTTGGTGATTGCACACGAAGGCGGCTGGGTCACCGCCACACGGAAAGGTCGCTGCTGCTGGTGGTTGGTGAAATAAGCCGCCTTCACGGCACCGTCCGCCTCATACACCATCACCCGGGGTTGCGAGCGGTCACTGATGATGCGAAGCAGATGCCCCTGCGCATCATGGACATGCACTTGTCGAAAGGCGACACCGTCCTTCACATTGCCGTTGCAATCCTTGCCCACGGTCGAGGTGATTGACTGGACTCTGCCCGAAAGCGGGTCTCTCTGAATGCAGGTCGCCTGGACCAGCGGCGCTGCAGCCTGGCGTGAAATCTTTGAAGTCCGCACGCCAATCAGCTGCGAGCTCGTTCCATAGGCAAACCGAAGTACCCATCTCGGCGCCTGCTGGGCGGGCTGTCGATCCAATGTCGGATGGAGGTTCGGATCAAGCGAGTGGAGAAACTGCCAATCCACCCTCGATTCGGGCATTTCCAGCCGACACAAGCGCTCGGTACCTTGCGCATCTTTGTCGAAGAACAAGCGCACGGCCTCGTCCGCCACTGTCTTTTGGCTCACGTCAACCGCATCGGTCTCGCCGAAGACAGACCAATCCACGCGGTGGGTCCAATGGCGGCGCAAATCGTCTTCGAAGGCGTAACTGTGGGCGTTGGACAAAGATCCCACGCTCACCCTTTCCCCTTTGAGCCCTAACAGTTGCACGCCAGGCTCCAGAGCCTTGGCGGCCACTGTGCGCACCGTGATGGAGGACGGCATCTTGATGACCTTAGCGCCGGCGACTTGCTCGCACAGGGCCGCAGGGCCTGCCCAGGCGAGGGGCATGGCGCACAGACAAGCCAATACCAAGGCGCGAGCGCATGGGGTGAAACGCTGGGGGTTATTCATGCGATTTGCTGGTCCCCGATGAACTTCAGCACGTTCCACCATTCCCTGCCAAAACTCCCGAAACGCAGAGGTGCCTCTCTTTCTTGCTGCTCGAACAAGAGGAACGGGTACGCTTTACCCCGGAATTCGCCTTCGGGCGGCAAACCGTAAGGACTGAATTCGTTTGGGTTATCGAAGTGCCTTTGCAGCCGTTCACCGCCATTGATGTGCATATACCAGACCGTCATCGTCTGATGAGCAAACGGGCTGCCAGGCTTTTCCGGGTAGACGCCCCCTTGGCCGGCAGGCACTGAGTTTTCCAGAAGTCTCAGGGCCAATGTCAGGAAACTGCCCCTGCGGCTGTCGTAGCTTTGATTACTCTGTCTGAGAAGATTCAAGAACTCGCTGAAGTTTTGGGCGCCCCGGGAACCAGGAACCACGCTCTTCACGCACCACCGCCCAATGTCTTCCATCGTCACCGTCTGGCCTAGCTCCACTTGGTCATCGGCCAGCCGGAGGTCGGCATCCAGTTGCTTCAACCACGCTTGGTACTGCTTTTGGGCGGCCGACCGATTGAAAGCACTCGCAACTTGATGATGGAGCGGGAGTGCGCCGATAGCGCACAAGACAAGGCGTCTGGAGACAGTCATGGGGGTGATCTTTTTTGAAGGGTTGCGGTTTGGCATGCCTGCGCGCACGGTGAATGAACGGCGCACAGTCTCAGTTGGCGTTGACCTGGGCCTCGCCCCATTGTTTGAGGGATTCAAGCTTGGGATAGAGGTCGAAGTGTTTGGCGAAACTGGCCTCGTCTTTCCATTTGACGGTGCCGTCGGGGGTGCCGAAAAAATGGGGAGGGAAGGTGTTGTTTTCCTCGGCCTTCTCGGGGTGCCTGTGGTTTCGCCAAGCGCGCTTGATGTCTTTTTTTACTTCGTCAACGATGTCGGTGGGCATGTGGTCGTAGGGGCTGCGGGGGTACCAGCTGAGTGCGACGAGTTTTTCCTTGCCGGCGGCATCGTATTCATAGACACGGTACATCAGGTAGGGGCCGACCTTGATTTGGTCCTTGTAAGCGGCGAGGTTTTCTGAGTAGTAGTAATCCTTGTTCTTGTCGGTCATCAAGCCGAGGTTGATGATGCGTTTAAGCCGGCCGGTTTCGTCAAACTGTTCGTGACGAATGGTTCGGCTGTCACCCAGGGTGAAGAGCCGGTGGCGCAGGATGCCTTGGGGGGTGAAGTGCTCGTAGACGGGGCCGGGGCCCCACTTCTGGATGCGAAGCCGGTGCAACTTCTTGAGCGCAGCGATGGGGTCGTCCTGGTCAAGCACGGAGCGCACCAGCAGGTGGTCGTAGAGCCAGTACCTGAAGAATTTGTTGTCGTAGCTGTCACTGATGTAGCGCCCAGAGCTGCCCGCATGTCCCTCGGCTTCCAGGGTGGTTTCCAGGTGGACTGTTTCGATGAAGCCATTGGTCAGTTGGGGCATCCACTCGCCCCTGACGATGTAGCTCTGACCATCGGGACGGTAGTTCCAGATCACCTTCCCAGGCACGGCGGGGGCATTAGCCACGCGCCGAGCCTCGGCCTCACGCTCCGCTCCATCAAGGTCGATGCGCTTTCTGTTGGTGGCTGCGAACTGATTGCGCATGCCGCGGTACGCACCGGTGCCGCTATCGTAGAAATAGTCGTGCAAGCCAGCCTCGCCTGTCTCGCGTTTTTCGCACGTGCGAACAACAGGGCGGACCTTATCAAGACGTCCATCGACATCGACGGTGCGGCTGGGTCGACCTTGCGCATCGTAAAGAAAACAGCTGTAAGGACGTGCGACCCAGCCGTCAGTCGGGTCCTTGGGATCCGGGTCGCGGCCATCAAGGTCGTCGTGCCTGCGTGACTCACCATACCAAATCAATCGATTGTGAGTGTCGTAGCGCAAGTGGCCAATCACGACCCGATGGTAAGTTTCGGCCCATTTCTTGAGAACGGGGTGCGTTTCGTACTGCGGTGAGACGGTAGGTGGCAAGGGTTTGGGTAGCGGGGCGATGATGCCGTCGTAGCCGCGCTTAGCAACCCGGTTGTCCCAATTCTCCCACCGACAAAGACGGCGTCCGCCTTGACCGTTGGGCTCGTAGAACAAGACTGTAGCGCCCTCTTCACCCATTTTCCCCATGTCTAGTTGAGTTGGGTCGATGTGGTTAGCATCAACAAACGGGGCATGGTACGGGGGCACGTAGCTGTCGTAAGCGCCCTTTTGATAGTGACGGTAGCTGGTTTCTGATGGAAGGAAATAGATCTTCCGCTTTGCGTGCGACGAGCCCGCACCCGCAAGCGCCCAGAGTACCTCCGGGCTATTTGGGTGGTCCCGATCCTCAAACTTCGTGCTGAAAAAAAATATCTCCACCCCTTGGGCAGGAGAGCGGCCGGAATGCATCAGGTCGTTGCAGCCCTGCGCTGATGCCGATGTGATGACGAGGGCAGCAAGGGCGCCCAAGGCCCACCGCCCTATAAAGCGTTTCATCATGTCGTCAACCCACCTTGAGCTGTGTCCAGACTGGCGGTGGTTGTGATGCCTGCACCAGGCGTGTCAAACGATTCGCTGGCCAAGGCCAAGGAATTTTCGCCCCCTCTGTCGCTTTGGCCAATCAGGAAGTTGCCGCTTTTCCCCCCCAACCAGTTATCTTTTTCGTCGATTCCAAAATCCAGAGGCATCAGGATAAAAAATCCTTTGAGCTCGCCTAACTTCTCGTTTGCCTTTGCCAAGTCGTGCTCACGCTTGGCATAGTGGCGACTGATACCAGGCCGGGCAGGCATCATGTAGGCGGATTGCAATTCGGGAGGCTCGGCGCCGAAATCCGCCGCCACCATTTCGGGCCCGCGAATGCTCAAGCTCAACAAGGCCGTGCTGGGGTTGTACATGGCGGCACCGGTGACGATGCCCACTGTTTTTGCAGCCTTGACGCCTGCGCCGGTCTTGCTCCAACGCTTTGGCCAGGCGGTGGTTGTCTCATCGAATTTGCGCATGCTGTTGCGCGGGGTGTGAAGAAAAACTGTTTCGTAAATTTTCTTGTTGCCCTCAGCGGCTTTTTGCAGAGCCTCCACGGTGGCAGGAGAAGCGGGCAAGTGGATCTTCACCCCGTTGGGCTCCGCGGTCCTCTCTCGCCCAACAAAGCGATCAGGTCTGATTTTGGTACTGGTGTAGCCGTCATTGTCAATCAACATACCAAAGTGCTTCTTCCAAAGCTCTTGGCGCAAGTCACGCGCGAACTTGCGTGTGGTGACGGGCACGCCGTTGCCCAGATCGACCCCGTCGATTTTGTCGTTGTCCAGGATGACGGCGGCGATTTCGGAGTCGCCATTGCCATTCAAACTGCGGTCGTTGACGTTGGCGCTGCCCAGCACCACGACCGCGTCGTCGACGATCAGCAGCTTGGAGTGCACGTAGCATTGCTCGGTGACGACGAAGCGGCCCAGTTCCTTGCTTGGGAGCCGCTCGCCTTCTGTCTTAGGCTCTTTACTACGCTCGCACAAAAGCGTGAAGCCGTAGTTGCGCAGGTTCAGTACCGTGAGGTACTTGCTCCAAGCATTGACCTTGATTTTGGCTTGGATCGCCTCCTCGGTGGCGGGCTTGCCACCGTTTTCCTTCATGGCCAGAAACTCGCAAATTCGACGAATCAAACTTTGCTTGCCATGCTTGAGGCTCTGCAAAATCCAGTATTGTTGCTTCGCCACCGGGCCCGCCATCAAGTTGCCCTCGGGGTGCACAGGCAACACGATGTACACATGAAAAGCTTGCCCTACCGCAATTTTTTCCCCGATGCGCGCAGCCAGGGCCTTGAGCACTCCGTTGCTGGAGGGATGATCCTCACCCTTGGATGATTGACCCGCATCGGAGATGAAAAACTGCGTTTCGATGTAGACGAAGGCCTCGGCTGCCTTGATGCAATTGGCCATGGCGCACATGATGCCGTCGTCGTGCCGGATGACGCTTTTCTCATGGTCTGCCGATTGCTGGGCGCACTGCGGCGCCCCCTTCTCGAAATCCATGGTGTTTTGCACCCCGGCCTTTGACCACTCGGCCTCGAGCTGCAGCACACTCATCGAGCGAACGATTTGGATGGAGACGCCTTGGCCCGCAGGCACGGCGAGGCTGTCAAAAATCCCCCGCCCTCCGTGGTAGTTCAGCCAAGCGTCCGTCAGCGCCGTGGCGCCCGCATTGTCGGGTCGCTGATAGCAAGTGTTCCAGCGCCGGACAAAATTCTTGTAGAGGTCATACACAATCGGCCCACCGAGTTGAGCGTGCACGTCTTGCCAGGGCATGCGCGGCTGGCAGCCCTCTTCCAGCGCGTGAGTGTCAGTGACGTAGTTGGGCAGGTTCTTGATCTCAGCCCACATCGTCGCGGCATCGTCCAGAATTTTTTCGGGATCGTTGGCGTAGTACTTGACATCGGCGATTTTATTGTCGACCGAGGCCTTCATGGCCTTGACGCGCTCCTTGATGCTCGTCTTCATGGCCTCGATTTTCTTGTCGATGTGACGCGCCGCCATTTGCCTGAGCTTCTCATCGGCCGCCGCAGATCGCGCACGGCCTTTGTCTACCTCGCCGGCGTCAATCTCCTTTTGGGCTTGCGTCTTCTCGCTCGTGTAGTCGTCGTAAACCTTTTGCGCTGCGTCCAGCTTTTCAAGAAACTGGTTGTACTGCATCTTGATCGACTCGGGGACGTCGGCAAGCTGGACGATGCGTTGAATCTCCTCCATCGAGCGCCCACGCTCCCACAGGATTTTGACCCGGTCCAAAAGGATCGTGACCAGGTAGTAGGTGGGGGCAAAGCCAGGCCGGTTCCTGCCGGCATAACCGGCTGGAGGAGGCAGACCCGCAAATTCCTTTGTGCGTTCCATCTCCTCGGCCGTCAGCAGGCGGCCCTTGCCCAGGCCGGGGTTGTACATGTCGTTGATTCGGTGCTTGAGGGGGTCGGCCACCACATCAAAATTGGCGTCGTCCCAGCGGCCGTAGGTCACGTCGATTCCGCCAATGAAACCGATTTTGCCGTCGACCACCATCATTTTTTGGTGGTGCGAGAAGCCGATGTTCTCAAAGCCGCGTCCCGTGTTGGGTTCCTGCACCACCACCTGGACCCGCTTGCGGCCATCCATCGGCCCGCCCTTGCCTTCTTTGCGCCATCGGTTGTTCAACATCTCCACGTACTTGCGAACTTCGTTTTCGTGGGTATAGGCGGGCGACTCTAGGCTGTCGTACAACAAGATCAGAATGTCGAGCTTGGGGTGCTTGTCCAACTGAGCCACCAGCAATTCGGTCAGTCGGCCCGGGTAGCCCGGTGCCATGCGTTCGGTCAACTCAACGTCGTAGTCCATTTGCCAGTCGACGAAGAGAATGAACTCCTTTGCACTGCGAATGGCGTCAGCGATGCCTTGCATGGCATCGGCCCCCGTCACGTACGATTTGGCCGTGTTGCCATGTCGGGGCTGCGCGAAATACGGCGGCACAGTGACGAAATAGCTGGGGGTGCTGCTGGAGCGGGTGTTGGGCATCAAGCAAAGGTTGTGATGCTTGAGATTGTTGTTCTGCGATATCGACATAGTGCTTCACTTCGGATAAGTTGCCTGGATGGTGGTGGATGGCGAAGCGCGCACCTGCCTCGCTTTGACCCCTACAAATCGACGACACCTTTGGGCTTGCCCACCACAGGTGAACCGAAGTCCACTTCCATCCAGCGGCGCAGCTCTCGCTGCTCGTCTTCAGCGTCTTCGCGCCAGCGGGAGCTGTAATTGTTGGCTTGCGCGAGTCGTTCTTCCTGCATGCCCATTGCTTCGGGGTTGCCGATGAAGTGCTGGGTGATTTCGATGGCCTGCGAGCCATGAATAAGGAACACGCGCCCCGGGTACCTGGCGACATGTTTCCAAAGATCCTTTTGCTCGTCGGCGCTGAGCTGAAGTTGACCGGATGCGTCAGTAGATCCGGAGAAAAAGACTTCTTCTCTTGCCTCAGGCTGTAGCCTGGCAAAGCGTCCCATCACCTCGTCGGTGTTGAGGACCACATTTTGCTTGAGCAAAACAATGCTCCAAGCCGTTCCCTGCATGCCAGTGCCTGCAGGTCCAGCCAGATTGGTCACCGCAATGCCCACACTGAGCTTTTCAATCGTCTCGAAGTTGGGCAGCGTAGGCAGACGGTAAGGCACATGTGACGGCCCAATAAGCGAGCGTTGCAACGCATGAACCGTGATGGTGCCCGGGCACTGAGAGACGACGCCCGAAGCGTTGATGGTGATCTGCGCCCCCGCCGCGGTACACAACGTGATGGACTTGGCCGCAGCCCAATCGATATGGGCATGGGTACTGTGGATGCGGATTTGATCCTTTGCCACGATGCGAATCGGCCCCGATTGAGCTTGCACATCCAACGGCCCTTTGTCCGCAACCAGCGTCAATCCTGACCCCGCTGCGGCGGTGCTGCCGGGGTTGATCGCGCCAGCGAGCACGCCGATGCTTTGGGCGCTGTGCCACCGCATCTGGCCGCCCACAGCCCAGTCCTGATCCTGTCCCGCTTGCATGCACACGACATCATTGCTCGCCCATTGCAGGTGTTGGCCTGCCAGCAGCGCCGTGCCCGCCTTGGCCGAGACCGTGAG
>JANMGB010000110.1:0-1114 GCA_031374415.1 Burkholderiales bacterium | reverse complement strand
GTGCGCTGACGACGACGCAGCCACCGCCGGCGTTGTAGTACCGCTGCATGCGGACGGCGGGCGCGGGAGCCTGCGCCTGCCACTGCTTGGCGCTGACGCCCAGCTTCTTCAGCTCGGCGGCTGGCGGCGGCGCCGGCTTCGGCGCCGGCAGCTTGCAGAAGATCTCGTCGCCGACGCGCTGCATTTCGTCAAAGAGCGCGCCGGCGTACGCCTGCAGGCCGACGTCCTTAAAGTTGGAGCAGATCTCGAGCGCGTGCGAGCGGCACAGCGACGGCAGATAGTGCTTGCCCCAGCGCGCGAACCAGTCGTAGCGCTGAAACGCCTCGGACACCTGGCCGCGCAGGTCGGCGATGAGCGCCGCGACCAGCTTGTTCGCCTTGTGCTGCTCAAAGTCGCCGATCAGCGCCTGCACGCCCGCCTGCGCAGCGGCCAGCTGCCGCTCGCTCTTGACGTCGTCGGCCAGCCGCGCCACCGTCTCGACCAGCGTCGTGCGGCAGCGCTGCGCCTGCACCTGCTCGCCGCCGTCGCGCGCATAGCCGAGCGCCACGCGCTGCGTCGCCTTCTTGCTGTCGCCGCACGTCGAGTTGTAGTCGACCGTCACTTCGACAAACGGCTCCTCGACGTTCTTCGTGTCGGCCGGCGGCAGCTCCATGCGCACGCAGATGTGCTTGGGCGTGTCGGCGCCAATCGCGCCGACCGCCAGCGTCACGGCGCCGTTGTTGCGGTTCACGACCAGGTGGCCGCCGATGCTCTCCTGCTCGTCGCCGCCGACCAGCTTGGCGCCGTTGACGGGCGTCAGCGTGACGCGCGTCTGCTGGCCCACCGTCGTCAGCGCGCTCGCCACCGCGTTCACAAACGCCGTGCCGACAAACGACGAGTCGGGAATGAACACGTAGCTGCCGCCCGTCACGCGCGCCAGATCACGCAGCAGCGGCGAGTTGATGCCGTAGCCAAAGCCAAACGAGCTCACCGTGCACCGCCACTCGAGGCTCTTGCACAGGTCTTCGAGTGCGCGCACGTGTCCGCGCGCCGGCTCGACGTTGGGCTGGCCGTCGGTCAGCACAAACACAAACGACGCGCGCCCGCTCGCCTTCTCCTTGGCCAGCAACTCGAC
>JANMGB010000058.1:0-36484 GCA_031374415.1 Burkholderiales bacterium | reverse complement strand
GCCGTTACCCCACAGTCGCCTTCTTTTCCAGGCAGCACCGGCTCAAGTTTCTTCCAGGCCTCATCGCTCAGTATCAGTCTCGTCATCGTTCTTCGGATTCGGGCAAAGACTCAATTGTTAACACGCCCTAGTACCCCGTCTCAGTGGATTTGCAAGGTTGATTCGCCAAGGCAAACAGGGGGCGCATTGGCAGGCGGAGCGTGCAGGACTGGAGTGCGCGCGGGCCTGTTGCGCTTCAGGCACCCTCCTGGATCCCCGCCTGCGCGGGGATGACGGGAGAAGGCGGGGATGACGGGCGCAGGGGTTGGCATCTCGCCACGTCATTCCCGCGCAGGCGGGAATCCAGCAGCCTGTGCACTTCACTATGGGCCCCGCAACAATTCAACCTTTCAAATTCACTGAGACGGGGTACGAGGCTGCACGAGTCGGAATGGCGGGTTCTTCCGACAACAGCAATCCCATGATCAGTATCATGCGCAAGTGCTTTGGCCACCCAGGGAGTCAAGTTGGAAATCCGAAAATTCGTTGCCCCCGCCCTGGCGGTGCTTCTGCTCGCGTCTGTCGGGGGCGGCATCTGGTATTCAAACACTCGCGTCGCGCTTGAATCAGGTGTCCGCACAGAGCAACAAAATCAGATCACCGTGCGCGGGCTGATTGGCTCCGAAAAAGAAGTCTTCTTTTCTGATCCGCGTGTCCAAAAAGCCCTGGCTGCCCAGGGCCTCACAGTCACCGTCGAAAAAGCCGGTTCCCGGGCCATCGCAGAGCGCTTCAACGCCACCCAATACGATTTCGGTTTTCCGTCAGGCTCGCCAGCGGCCGCGCAGCTGCGCCGCCAAGCCAAAGCCTCCAACGTTTTCGACACGTTCTACACCCCCATGGTGTTGGCCAGTTGGCGTCCCATCGCCGACATCCTGGTGGCCAACGGCATCGCAAAGCGCCAAGGCGACATCTACTACGTCATCGACATGCCCGGCCTCATGGCCATGATCAACAAGGGCACGCGCTGGCGCGACCTGAAAAACAGCCAGGCATTTTCCACCGGCAAATCCCTGCTCGTAAACTCGACGGACGTGCGCACATCCAACAGCGCAGCCATGTACCTGGCACTGGCCAGCTACATGGCCAACAGCCAGCAAATCATTCAAAGCCAGGAAGACGTCGACCGCGTGCTGCCTGTGGTGGCCCCCTTGTTCCTGCGACAAGGCTTCCAAGAGCAGTCGTCCGCGGGGCCATTTGAAGACTACCTCGCACTCGGCATGGGCAAGAGCCCCCTGCTGATGGCTTACGAGTCGCAAGTCGTGGAGTACTGGCTCAAGTCACCCGACAAAATCAAAAGCGACATGGTCATCATTTACCCTGTGCCCACGGTCTTTTCCAAACACGTCCTGGTGCCCTACACCCCTGCCGGTGCGCGCCTAGGTACCGTGCTGGAAAGCGATCCCGCCCTGCGCGAACTGGCGCATGAATACGGTTATCGCACGGGCGGCACCAGCAGAGGCCCCGACGTCTGGGCCAAGCGCGGCATTCAGGTACCCGACGTCATTGTTGACGTCATCGACCCCCCCAGCTACGAATGGCTGGAGCGTTTGATACACGCCATCGAGGCCCGCTTCAAGTAGGCCCCAACACCCACACTTGACACACATTACCCATGACCCACCCTTCACAGCCTTCGCCTCAAGCTAGAACCGAGTTGACGCCCCCTCAAGACTTCTCACTGCAAGCCCCCGACCCCGTGCCCGCCGTGCCCATCGAGTCGGCGAGTGGCAGGGTGCGCTTGAAACCCGAAGAAGTCGCTGAGCTCGACACCCAGGTGAGACAGTTCATCAACGACGTCACCGCCAACGACAGCCAGTCACCCCAATTCAAAGAAGCCGTGGCGCGCATCCACGGCATGGGCAACAAAGACATCGAGTCCTCGGCGGCGGTGTCCAACCGCATGTTAGAGCGCCCCGTCAAGTCGCTGGCCAACGGCATGTCAGACCAGGGCGCACAAATCAGCCAGGGCCTCATCGACCTGCGACGCCAGATCGAGCAACTCGACCCCTCGCGCCAAGGCGACCTGTTCTCAGCGCGCAAGCTGTTGGGCATCATTCCACTGGGCAACAAGCTCGCCGACTACTTTGATCGCTACCAGTCGTCGCAAGACCACCTCAACGCCATCATCGAGTCCCTCAAGCGCGGCAAAGACGAGTTGATGCGCGACAACGCCGCCATCGAACAAGAGAAAGTCAACCTGTGGGCGCTCATGGAGCGACTCGAAAAGTACATTCACATTGGCCGATCACTCGACACCGCGCTGGTCTCCCAAGTCCAAACCCTGGAAACCGCGGACCCCGAGAAAGCCCGCGTTCTGCGCGAAGAGATGCTTTTTTACGCGCGTCAGAAGGTCACCGACCTGCTCACCCAAATGAGCGTCAACATCCAGGGTTATCTGGCGCTGGACATGATCCGCAAAAACAACCTTGAGCTCATGAAGGGTGTCGACCGGGCCACCACCACGACCATCTCAGCCTTGCGCACAGCGGTGATCGTCGCCCAGGCACTGTCCAACCAAAAACTCGTGCTGGACCAGATCAGCGCACTCAACTCCACCACCAGCCAGCTGATCAGCGGCACCAGCGAGATGTTGCGCGACCAAAGTTCCGCCATCCACGAGCAAGCGGCATCCAGCACCATCGACCTGGCCAAACTCCAACTCGCCTTCCAAAACATCTACACCACCATGGACACCATTGCAGCCTTCAAAGGCAAAGCGCTGCAATCCATGCAAACCACCGTCGACACGCTCACAAACGAAGTATCCAAGTCACGCACCTACCTGGAACGTGCTCGGCAACAGACCGCAACCGACGCCACCGGCAACGCCGCCGAGGTCCGCCTGTGACAGGCCGCCGCGGGGTCATGGCACTGGGTGCCGTGTTGCTACTCCTGGGCCTGTCGGCCTGCGACAAACGCACAGAGACCTCGCCCAGCGCTGCGGCGCCCGCAGGGTCCGAGTTCAGCGTCCTGGCAGGCTCGGAATTGCGCGACATCGAACCCACCCTGGTGAAGGCCGCGCGCGAGGCGGGTGTCGCACTCAAGCTCTCCTATGCCGGCACGCTGGACATCGTCGAGCGAGTCAATGCGGGTGAGAAATTCGATGCCATCCTGCCGCCCAATGGCGCCTACCCCGCGCTCGCGCTCACCACCAAACCCCTTGCCCGCGAGAAGTTGTTCTACTCGCGTGTCGCCTTTGGCATCAAGCCCGCCGTGGCCCAAGAGCTGGGTTGGACCAAGCGCAACCCCAACTGGGCGGACATTGCCAAGGCGGCCGGAGCCGGTCGCCTGCGCTTTGCCATGACCAACCCCACCAGCTCCAACACGGGGATGAGTGCCCTGTTCGCCGTGGCCTCTGCGGTGGCGGGCAAGACCGAAGACCTGAGCGTCAGCGAGATCGACCCCAAGGTACTCAAAGCCTTTCTCAGCGGTCAAAAGTTGACTGCGGGCAGTTCAGGCTGGCTGGCCGAAGCCTTCCTCAAAAATGCGGGAACCCTGGACGCCATGGTCAGCTACGAGGCGGTGATCCTGCGCACCAACGAGAAGCTGCCAAAGAGCGAGCAACTCATGCTGGTGTACCCCCAAGACGGCGTCATCTCAGCCGACTACCCCTTGATGCTGCTCAACGCATCGCGGCGCGCTGAGTACGACAAGCTCACCGCAGCCATCAAGGCGCCCGCGATCCAGGGCCAACTGGCCGCCAACGACTTCTTGCGCCCTGCCCTGCCCGACGTCCCACTGGCGGCGGGCCTGTCTGCCGCGCCGGTGGCCGAACTCTCCTTTCCCAACCGGCTGGACGTGATCGATGCCGTGCTGGCCTCGTACCAAGCCGAGTGGCGCCGCCCCTCGACATCCATCTTTGTGCTCGACGTCAGTGGCTCCATGGCCGGCCAACGTCTGGGTGCCATGACGGATGCGCTCAAGGTACTGGCGGGCGTCAACGCCCAAAGCGCAACGGCGCGCTTGACGCGTTTTCAGAGCCGCGAGCGCGTGGTTCTGATTTCGTTCTCCGACACAGTTGACCTGCCGATGAAAGTTAATTTTGAGAGCGCGATGCTAGAGTCCGCGCGGTCGCAGGTTTCCGCCTATGCAGATGGGCTGCGAACCCGTGGGGGGACGGGCATCTATGCTGCGCTGCTTGAGGCCCAAGACATTGCTGCGCAAGAGCGCCGCGCCGATCCAGAACGCTTCGTCAGCATCGTGCTGCTGACCGATGGTGAAAATAACAAACCGCCCGACCTCAAGACCTACCGCTCCCGACTCATGAGCTCGGAACGTGCGCAGGTATTTCCCATCCTGTTCGGTGAAGCCAATCAGGCCGACATGAGTGAGCTTGCACAATTCACCGGAGGACGCGTGTTCGACGGGCGCAAGGCGTCCCTGGCACTGGTGTTCAAGGAGATTCGAGGCTATCAGTGAGTCGTGATCATGTTGTGGGCAGGCCGCTGAAACTGCGGCTGATGCTCTTCCTGTATGGCAACGCCAACATCTGCGGCTGTGCGCTGGGTCTGCTTGGGCCCTTGCTGCTGGTGACCGGACTCATCAAACCAGGCTGGCTGCTGATCACCGCAGGCCTGTACGCCACCGGCTGGGTCTTGGGATGGTCAAGGCGTGCGCCCGAGATCGAACGCCGCATTGCAGACACCCTGAGCCTGGAGCAAACACTCGAGCAACTCGACACCCTGGGCCATCGCGTGCAGGGCCACCTCAGCCCCGACATGAACGCTCACCTGGCGAGCATCAAGACCTCGGTGTCCGAAGTCCTGCCACGCCTGGTCGGCGTCGCTGACCACGATGCCCACCTGTTCGTAGTCAGAGAAACCGTCCTGCGCTACCTGCCCGAAACCCTGGCCAACTATGTCGCCTTGCCCCCGGCCTTTCGGACCACCCACGTCCTCAAAGAAGGCAAAACCGCGCGTCAAATCCTGTCCGAGCAGCTGGCATTGTTAGATGCCAAGATGTCCGAGGTGGTCGCCAACGTCGCTGCCGCCGACGCACAAGCCCTCTTGGCCAACGGCAAGTTTCTTGAGATGAAATTTCAACAGCCGGATTTCCTCGCGCGTTGAGCCCGCCCTAGCGGCCAAGGCCAGTTGCGCGGTCAAGCTCGGACAAGTGCATCATTGACCCCTTGATCCTACCCACTCTACACAAAATGGCCTCTTCCCCTGAAACCACCAGCATGGCGTTGTTCTGCGACTTTGAAAACGTCGCTCTCGGCGTGCGCGATGCCAAATACGACAAATTCGACATCAAGCGAGTGCTTGAGCGCCTGCTGCTCAAGGGCAGCATTGTGGTCAAGAAAGCGTATTGCGACTGGGACCGCTACAAGCACTTCAAGGCCACCATGCACGAAGCGAATTTCGAGCTGATCGAAATCCCACACGTGCGCCAGTCAGGCAAAAACTCCGCCGACATCCGTCTTGTTGTCGACGCGCTCGACCTCTGCTACACCAAGTCCCACGTCGACACCTTCGTCATCATCAGCGGCGACTCTGATTTTTCACCACTGGTCTCCAAGCTGCGCGAGAACGCCAAGCAGGTGATCGGCGTCGGGGTCAAGCAATCAACATCCGACCTGCTGATCGCCAACTGCGACGAATTCATTTTCTATGACGACCTCGTGCGCGAAGGCCAACGCAGCGCCGCACGCCACGACCACGACGCACACACATCACGCCGCCCGAATGAAGACGACAGCCGCCGCAAAGAAGAGCCCGACGCGCGCCGCGCCAAAGCCATCGAGGTCGCTGTAGAAACCCTGGAAGCCCTGAGCTCCGAGAGAGGTGACGGCGGCAAAATCCGCGCCTCCGTACTGAAAGACGCCATCAAACGCCGCAAACCCGGCTTCAACGAGGCCTACTTTGGTTTTCGCAGCTTTGGCAGTCTGCTTGAAGAGGCCCAAACCCGCGGTCTTCTGGAGATCGTACGCGACGAAAAATCCAACGCTTACGTGCAACGTGCGGCACGCACAGAGACCCGCTTCCCCGAGCCACCATGGCCCGTCGATGCCCCGGCACTCCCCGAGCCCACGGCCGAGCCGGCTGCCCCAATCAACACCGAAACCGCGGGCCCGCAGGATCCGATGCACGAGACACCCCCACGCAGCAAACCCCGCCCTGCGCGCAAAACCGGCAAACCAGCGAAACCCTTGGCGGCCGCGCCCATGCCGCAGGTGGCCGACCCCGTCGCGGTGACGGAGCCCGACCCCCCAGCGGCCCCCCGCAGACCTTCCAGCCGCACACGAAACCATGCGCCGGGCCCGGCACCCAGCCGAGGCCGCGCGCGCAAGGCAGCAGCCGAACCCACACAGGGTTAACTTCGTCACTCCATCTTTGGCGGAACGTCCATTTCGGCCAAAAACTCCAGCACACGCTTCTTGGCGTCCTCACGCGCCTGGGCGTTGGGTGCCACGGTGACCCCTCGACCGGGATGAACCCCATTCGGCACATCCTGGCGGACCGTCAAGGTCTTGCGGCCAGGGTTATCGAAGTCGTGGTAAGTGCCGGGGTAAGTCACGATCCGCATGGGCTCGCCGCGTGCGGCCCCACTGTCAGTCAGCGACACACAGCTCGCAGCCGGCGTCCAGTCATCCGCCTCGCCGATCAAGATCAGCAGCGGCGCATAGGGATGAAACAACGCAGCCCCCTTGGCCCGCCCGGTGCAACTGGGATAAAACGCGACGGCCGCTGAGTAGCCTGGCCCGCCCTGGTTCGCAGCGCCGATCGCCTCCAGCACGCTGCCACCGCCATGCGACCACCCCAACAACGCAATGCGCATGGGGTCCACATCGGGTCGGCGGCGCAAATACGCCAACGCTGCATAGGCATCACCGACGCGATCACGTTGCTTGAGCTTGCGCTCGCTGAACTTCTGGGTACAGAGCTCTTTGACACCACGCGAGGTAAAGCTGTCCAACATCAAGGCGAGGTAGCCGTGCGCGGCCAAGTACTCGCCCCACATCCGATGCCGCGCGTTGAGAGACCCGTCACGGACATAAGCGCCGCCACAGCCATGCATCATCACCACAGCAGGGTGTTGCCCCGCACCGGCTGGCACAAAAACAGTGCCAACCAGTGGATCTGGGGACGACGACAAGGTGCCACCGGCAATCTCGACCCTTGCTTCGACGTCCGAGATGGCGGGACGGGTCTGGGCCAACGCAACACTGCACAAACACATCAAGGCGAGGGGCAAGACTCGCCTACCCACCTGCCTCAACCCTGCAAGTTCACTCATGATGTACTCCACGGCTGCCCTCAATCAACGCGGCTGATTGAGACGCACTGAATTCAAACCATCAGACAAACTGAACTCGAACGAGCCTCCGGCTGGCAAGCCAGCCGCAGACACATTCGCCGTGCCGCCCTGCAGATCTTGGGCCAGCGTCATGCGCCGATCACCCTGATGCGTCACTGTGAGATAGGGATACCGAGCACCGTCCCATGTCAAATTCAACTGGCCATTCGCCGGCAACACCTGCACCGCAGGCAATGAAACTCCCTGGGTCGACTTTGCCGAACGCGACATCAACGTCACCCCATTTTTCAAGATCGACAGCTGGCTGATGTGACCAGGATGCGCCACCTTGAACCCAAAAAACTCCGCACCATCGCCATGTTCAAGCTGCTGCGCCTCAAAAGGATAATCCACCATGCCTTGGGAGGTGAGCATGCGCAAGGTGTAAGGCCCTGCCTTAGGCTCACCGACGAAGCCCCACAGCGCCTTGATCGGGGACAGCGTCACTTGACCAGCGCCAATGCGACCGCTGATCAAAATCAAGTCCTGAGGTACCACCATGCTGGCCCGGGCATCGACTGGTGACAAGTACGCCTGCATGACCCGATAGCTGTAGTCAGAGAAAGTGTCTCCATCACAATAGCTCATCAGGTCATGCCGACTGCTCACACGCGGATCAACAAAACTGCGCGTGTCTGCCAGGTAACCCCACACGGCAGGCAGCCCGCCCCCCGCCAGCTGAGCATTCGGATAGGGGTACTGCGGGTCGGGATCTTGCGCGGCGCCACAGGGCGCATGCTGCAAATTCAAGCTGTGCCCCAGCTCATGCGCCACAGTCCTGAGCACCGCGGCAGGATTCGATGGCAAGTCAAACCCCAAAGCCGCATAGCCAGGCCGGGAAGACAGCCCAATCGTCCCCGCATTGACACGCTTGGGCATAAAACCGTAATAGTAGGTTCGCGAACCGATGCTTGCCTCAAGCATTTGCAAATCATTCAGCTCCACCCATACCGAGGAAAACGCCTGAGCCCACGAGTCCGTCGGCACCGACGTCACGCTGGTCGAGGTGTATGAGGTGCGCGTTTGCACGCTCACGGAGGCCACCGGCATGCGTGCCTGCAGGTATTGACCGATACCCGGCACCACCTGACCCACGAGCTCACCGATGCGAACCGGCACAGCCACCACGCGGATGGACACGCCACCACCCACCCGAGGCGTCACCGTGGTGCCAGGCTGCTCGTTGTCCAAGACAGCCGTCAAGCGCAAGCCAGTCTGCACCCGACTCGCAGGAACCACTGCGGTATAGGCATCTGAAAAACTCGGCATGATCGGTGCGATAGCGGGCAAAGCACCCGCGGGTCGTGTCAGCGGGATCGCTTCAAGCAGCACACCGGCGGGGGTCTCGACACGCAACACGCCACCAGGAATGGCCTCCGTCGCGTTGGGCGTGAAGGCATTGACCTTCACCAACACCGACTTGTCTGCCACCAAAACCAAATTCGGATCCCCGCTGGGATAAAGCAGCGACTGCGCGAGTTCAATGCTCGCGATACGGGCGGCGGGCGGTGGCGGTGGCGGTGGCGGTGGCGGTGGCGGTGGCGGTGGAGCAGGAGCAGGAGCAGGAGCAGGAGCAGAAGCTCCGCCGTCCGGCGCGGGCACTGGCGCTGGTGCGGGCACGGGCGATGCGCCACTCGGCATAGGCGCTGATGCAACGGTAGACTCACTCCCGCCGCCACACGCTGTCAGCAACAAACTCACCGCTGACGCGCTGGCCGCAGCCCAACGCAACGCCTGACTTGAACCCCTCATAGCCTCACCCCATTCGATCACATTGGGCCGCTCAACCGGCGCAATCGCCAGTCGGCCTAAGCGCTTGGCACACGGCGTTCGGCGGCAAACCGCCAAGTATCATGCCGGCATGACGCAAGCACACCACACCCCCAATTAACCATACCCGGGACATTGTTATGAGGGTGGTGTTGAGAATCAAGCCGTTGAGGCACATCGGTCGTTGCGAGACGGCCGAGCGGGGATATTGCCCCCCTCCAGGAACAAGGCTACAATTCAAAACTTTGCTGACAACGTGCGCTGTCAGTTTGTGCGCTTCGGCCCTGCTGAAAACCCGGTGCCCTGCACAGCCTGTGTCACGAGCCTACTCAGCGCCCAACCTAGGACTTCACTTTTAAATGACTACGATCCGCGTCAAAGAGAACGAGCCGTTCGATGTGGCACTGCGCCGCTTCAAGCGCACGATTGAGAAACTCGGCTTGCTGACCGACCTGCGCGCCCGCGAGTTTTACGAAAAACCCACGGCCGAGCGCAAGCGCAAGAAAGCTGCTGCCGTCAAGCGCCACTTTAAGCGCGTGCGCAGCATGCAACTGCCCAAGAAGCTGTTCTAACTTGCAGCAGCCCCTCACGGGCTTGCTCCATGCAACAAGCCCGCTCTATGCGGGCTTGTTGCTTTTTCATCCGCCCCATCAACCAGGGATGCGCCATGAGCCTGAAAGACCAAATCACTGAAGACATGAAAGCAGCCATGCGCGCCAAAGACGCGCCCCGGCTGCTGACCATTCGAGGCCTGCTGGCCGCCCTGAAGCAAAAAGAAGTTGACGAGCGCGTTGTTCTTGACGATGCCGCCGTGGTGGTCATCATTGACAAGCTCATCAAACAACGACGCGACTCCATCACGCAATTCACAGCAGGCCAGCGCGCCGACCTGGTCGAGCAAGAAACAGCCGAGCTCAAAGTCTTGGAGTCCTACCTGCCCGCCCGCCTGAACGCGGAGCAGGTTCAAGCCGAGGTTCGGCGCATTGTCCAAGACATCGGCGCGCAGGGCCCTGCCGATATGGGCAAAGCCATGGCCGCTGCCAAGGCTCAACTGGCAGGTCAGGCTGATATGGGCTCCATATCCGCCGCCGTCAAGCAAGCCTTGGCTGGTTGACCCCCCCCAACCTTGTTTCACCATGAACTCACCCCTTTCTCTGCAAACCCTCAGCCCTGACACCTGTGCCAGTCCGCAACTTGATGCGTCGGCCATGCGCCAAGTGGCCGATGCGGGCTTTCAAAGCGTCATCAACAACCGTCCAGATTTCGAAGGCGGGCCGGAGCAACCCACCAGCGAGTCCATCCGCGTGGCAGCGCAAGCGGCTGGCTTGCAATACGCGTTCGTCCCCGTGACCCCGGGCCGCCACACGCTCGAGGATGTCGCCCAGATGGCGCATTTGCTGGCCACCCTGCCCAAGCCCGTCTTGCTATTTTGTCGCTCGGGCGCACGCTCCAGCCACCTGTACCAACTCGCCACCCAGGACGACTGAGCAGCGCCC
The DNA here is from genome assembly GCA_031374415.1 of Burkholderiales bacterium. Lineage (GTDB taxonomy): Bacteria > Pseudomonadota > Gammaproteobacteria > Burkholderiales > Burkholderiaceae_C > CANHBY01. The sequence continues at coordinate 25,883 of JANMGB010000058.1, read as the reverse complement.
AGCCGGCACCCCCATGCGGCTTCGCCTTAAATTTTTTCTGTTGTCGGTCATACCGCTGTTGGCCTCATTGGGGCTCATTACCCTGGCGGTCAAGCAACAAGAAAAGCACCTGGCCGAGCGAGAGCGTTCGCTGTTCGAGTCGGCCTACATGACTGCCCGCCAAGCCGAATTGCGTCAGTACGTCGAATTGGCGCAAAGCACCATCGCGCCGCTGTACAACAGCGCGCACGACAATGAGACCATTCGCCGGGAAGCCCTTCGTTTGCTGGCCTCACTCGACTACGGCGTCGACGGTTACTTCTTCGTCTACGAGATGAACGGCACCAACGTCATGCATGCGCGTCAACCTGAGTTGGTGGGCAAAGACCTCTCGGAAATGCGTGACATCAACGGCGTCCGAGTGATCCAGCAATTGATCGCGCGGGCCCAAGAAGGGGGTGGGTTCGTTCGCTACGCCTGGGAAAAACCCTCATCCAAGACCATCGCCCCCAAGCTGGGCTACGCCGTCGGCTTGCCCCGCTGGAACTGGATGTTGGGAACGGGGCTCTACCTTGACGACATCGAAACCACCTTGAGCAAAGTGGACGAACAAATCAGCGACAACGTCGCCACCACCATGCTCTGGATTGCGGGCGTGGCCTTGTTGGGTGTCGGCCTGATCGGCGGCAGTGGTATGGCCTTGAACCTGAGCGAGGCCCGCGAGGCCGATGAAAAGCTGCGCTTGATGGCACGCCAGGTCGTACAGTCTCAAGAAGATGAGCGCGCACACTTGTCACGCGAGTTGCACGACAGCACCAGCCAAACCTTGGTCTCGATCAAGCTCTTGATGGAAGCAGCCGTGGCCCAACTGGAAAACCAGCACCAAACCGCCCCCCCCGCCCTGCCCAAGGCCCTGGCTCGCCTGAACGACGCCCTCACCGAGGTGCGTCATATTTCCCACCGACTGCGCCCTGCCGCGCTCGATGTGCTGGGCCTGCCCGAGGCGCTGGAGCACCTTGGCCGCGAATTCAACGTGGATGGCCGGGTCGTATTTTTGATGCGTGTGCGCGGCGGGCGAATGCATCTTCCCGATGAGATCAACACCGTGTTGTTCAGAATCACCCAAGAGGCTCTGACCAACATCGACAAGCATGCCCGCCACGCCCATCGCGTTCAGCTGTGGTTGATTTATCACGCGAAGGGCGTGCGACTGAGCTTGCGCGACGACGGTGTTGGCTTTGACGTCGCAGGCGTCAGCAAAGACCCACGACGCGGGATTGGCCTGCGCAACATGCGCGAGCGCTTAGCGTCGATTGGCGGCACCTTCGACATTTTTTCTCGACGCGGTGAAACCCGCTTGGTTGCCGACGTGCCCATGTCGGCTGTTTCACGATTCTCAGACCCCCGACCCCTCCTTGCCCCCAAATGACCACCACCCGCTTGCTGATTGTTGACGACCACCATCTGGTCAGAGAGGGGCTCAAAGCCCGTCTGAGTTCGGTTCCTGGGCTGGAGGTGGTGGGTGAAGCCAGCCACGCTGTGGAGGCCCTCGCACTGTGTCAAACCGTGCCCATTGATTTGGTGCTGATGGACGTCGGCATGAAGGACATCAACGGCATTGACCTGACGCAGCAATTGCTGGCACGGCACCCTCAGCTGTTGATTTTGATGCTCAGCATGTACGACAACCCGGAGTATGTGAACCGCGCGATGCAGTCGGGCGCACGAGGCTATGTGCTGAAGGACGCGCCATCAGGGGAGATCATCACCGCGATTCAAGCCATCGTTTCGGGCAAAACTTTTTTGAGCAACGCCCTTACCGGGCGCTTGTTTCGTGCCCAGACCCCGCGCCCCCTGCTGTCTATTCGCGAATCAGAAATCCTGAATTCCCTGGCCAAAGGCTTGGCCAACAAGCAGATTGCCCAAGCCTTGGGCCTGAGCACACGCACCGTCGAAACCCACCGACACAACATCAAACGCAAACTCAACTTGGAAGGCCAAGCAGAATTGATGAAATACGCGGTTGAACACTGCCGCGGCTTTGAAGCCTGACAACAAAAAGCCCCCTCAAGAGGGGGCTTTTTGCGACATCTCTGGAAATCAATAACGGTAGCCGCGGTCACCACGATGACCACGATCACCATCCCAATCACGATGGTGATGATGGCGGTGGCGGCGGCCCCAACCACGTTCGCCTTCAATCACGATGGGCGGTTGGTATACCACCTGGGGAGGGGCTCGGTAGTAGTAGGGCTCGGGTTGATAAACCACCTGGGGAGCAGGCGCATACACCACAGGCGGGGGCGCATAGTAGGCAGGGGGTGGAGGCAAGTACACACGTGGTGCGTTGGAAATCACGGTGCCCACGTTGGGCGCGTTGATCCCGATTGACCAGTAAACTCTGTCTGCATGGGCTGCGCCTGCGGCGAGGGAAGCAACGGCAGCCAATGCGGCCATCAGAACTTTCTTCATTTGAAATCTCCTTGGGTGCGCAATCAACGCTGCGCCACCCCATAACGTACCGCACCCCCACCACGGTTGACAGCGCCTGCTCAACGGATATGTGAGCAAACGTTAACAGCGTCATCGCTAGAATGACCTGCTGTCTCAGCCTCACAGGTTCCCCATCGTCACATGAGCGTCTCCTCCAAGCCAAATTCCGACCGCAAACCCAGCCATTTTTTGCGGCAAATCATTGAGAAGGACTTGGCGCAGGGCACGTATGCGCAGCGCCATTTTGCTGGCTCACCGGGGGGTCTGCGCCACCAGCTGCAGGGCCCACTGGACCCCGCACGCATCAGAACCCGGTTCCCACCCGAGCCCAATGGCTATTTGCACATTGGCCACGCCAAGAGCATTTGTTTGAACTTTGGGCTGGCAAGCGACTTTGATGGCGTGTGTCATTTGCGATTTGATGACACCAACCCTGAGAAAGAAGAGCAGGCGTATGTGGATGCCATCGTTGACGCCGTCCAGTGGCTGGGGTTCAGTTGGCAATCCCAATTCAACGGGCAGACCACCGAGCACCTGTACTTTGCGAGCAATTATTTTGACTTCATGGCGCAGGCCGCTGAGGCGCTCATCGACGCGGGCTTAGCCTACGTGGACGAACAAAGCGCCGAAGAAATGCGTGCCCGCCGTGGCGACTTCAACACCCCTGGCACGCCCAGCCCCTTTCGCACCCGCACACCCGCCGAGAACTTGCACCGCTTCAAGCAAATGAGAGCGGGCGAGTTGCCAGATGGTGGGGCTGTATTGCGGGCCAAGATTGACATGGCCCACCCCAACATCAACCTGAGGGATCCTGCCATCTACCGCATTCGCAGGGCCACACATCACAACACAGGTGATAAGTGGTGCATCTATCCGATGTACACCTTTGCCCACCCGATCGAGGATGCGCTGGAAGGCATCACCCACAGCATTTGCACGCTAGAGTTTGAAGACCAGCGACCTTTTTACGACTGGTTGCTGGGCCACTTGTGTGAGTTGGGTTTATTACAGTCCCCCCAACCGCGGCAGTATGAATTTGCCAGGCTGAACCTGAGCTATGTGGTGACCAGCAAGCGCAAACTCAAGGGCTTGGTGGACGAGCGCCACGTCGATGGCTGGGACGACCCGCGAATGCCCACAATTGCCGGCTTGCGACGCCGGGGCTATACGCCTGAATCATTGCGTTTGTTTGCCGAGCGCATCGGGGTCAGCAAGGCCGACAGTTGGATTGACTACAGCACACTTGAGATTGCCTTGCGTGATGACCTCGATCCGAAGGCCGCCCGTGCCTGCGTGGTGCTCGAGCCACTGAAGTTGCGTTTGGTGAACTTTGAGGCCGTTTTTGGGCCTGCCGAGGGTGAAGCCTGTCAAGCCCCCGTGCACCCGGCCCACCCCGATCGCGGACACCGCCACTTTGCCCTGACCCCCGAAGTCTGGATTGAGCGGGAAGATTTCATGGAAGAGCCCACCAAGGGATTCTTTCGCCTGAGCCCGCCGCGCACCGATGCTCAAGGCCAGTCGGTTGCGGGCAGCAAGGTGCGGCTGAAGTATGGGTATGTGATCGAGTGTTTGGGCACTGAGCGGGATGCCCTGGGGCAGTTGACGGTTTTGGCGGCACTGATCCCGGACACCAAAAGCGGCACACCGGGGGCTGATTCCGTGAAGGTCAAGGGGGTCATCACCTGGGTCAGTGTGGCCCACGGCGTGGCCGCCGAGGTGCGTTTGTTTGACCGACTCTTCAGCGAACCGCAACCGGATGCGGGTGGGCGTGACCACCTCAGCGTATTGAACCCCCACAGTAAGCGTGTGGTCCAGGCCTTTGTGGAACCCAGCTTGAGCCACGCGCAAGCTGATGAGCGGTTTCAGTTTGAACGCCATGGCTACTTTGTCGCCGACCGAATCGACCACGGCCCCGACCGACTCGTGTTCAACCGCACCACGACCCTCAAGGACAGTTGGGGGAAGTAGATTGTTTGTTTGCCAACGGATACATCCAGTACGTTTTGATACAACTTCCGCAAGCGGCGTGGCAACGTTTTCGCTTCAAAAACCACCCATTTTGGAGTCGCCTTTTTAACCTTACATTGGATGGAGTTTGCATGCGCAGTCAACTATTTGCTCTAGGAGTCGTCGTGTTGGTGGCAGGGTGTGGCGGCGGCGACGACAGTGGCAGCAGTAGCAGCACAGGCGCAACCGGGGGAAGTGGAGGGTCACAGGTTACCCTGGACGCCAACAATTACGTGACCGCGGCAAAGAAAGCACTTGCTGCGTTAGAAATCGAGCAGCAAGCCCCAACTCTGAGTCCGAGTACGTCCAGCGGCTTGCAGCAACACGTCAGTGACATCGAAGCCATGGCACACGCCACGCAGCCCATGGTGGGAGCGCTTGCTACGTCTTCGACGTCTTCTACGTTTTGCCCAGGCGGCGGCAAGATTGATATCACCACCAACCAAGCCGTGGTCAACAAGGTATCCGCAGGTGACCTTGTCAAGGCAATCTTCGTGAACTGCGTGCAACGCAACAAGACCTCCAACGGCGCCTTCGAAACAAAGGTAGATTCCCTCATCGGTACCCTCGCCCCGAACAGTGCTTACGATGGGCAGCTAACTTTGACTTTGACCAATTTCGCAGTGACTGCGAATAGCGCCACAGTGGTCTCGAATGGCAGTCTGATTTTTGCAGTGCGCAACGTTGATGCCACTCACAGTGTCACGCGCTTGCGGTCAGCCTCGTATAGCGCGTCCAAGACCATGGGGGGACTTACCGAAACCCAAACCATGACTAACTTGTCTGCGGAATTGAAAGTCGATGGCGGCACCCTAACTACTTCGCTCGGGGTCACGCTCAACGCCTCGAGCCTCGGTTCCGGCAGCATCGGTTTGACGACGGAAGTGCCGTTTGTGACCGTAACACCCAGCATTTACCCGGCATCGGGACAGTTGTTGATCAAGGGCGCCAACGGCAGCCAAGTGCGTGTCACCGCCAAGGACAACACCACTGTCCTGATTGATCTCGACGCGAATGGTGATGGTGTGTTCGAAACCCGCGAGACTCGCGCCTGGACGCAGATGTGACGAGACTCTCGCAATCCGACATGGCAGCCATGCGGCTGCGCGCCAAAGGCCTCTTCGGAGGCCTTTGTTTCGTCTGGCACAAAAAGGAGGAGCAGCACCGCATCCGAATGGCTTCGGCGTCAGGCACTCCACAACCAGCATTCAGTCGAGTCGAAGGGCCTAGTACCCCGTCGCAGTGGATTTGAAAGGTTGGAAGCCGTGTCTTCATCCGCCATGCGTCGTTACAAATCCTCGCGATACCTACGGGTATCGCTGCGGTTTGCGCATACCCTGACTAATGAATCCATCGACTTCGAACCTTAAAAATCCACTGCGACGGGGTACTAGCCGCCCAAAGGCTTGAACAGCTCGTCAAAGTCTTGCGAAGTAAGTGACGCGTCACTGGCCACGCCACTTAACAGGGCGTCGGCCAGGCCCGCCTTGCGGGCCTGCAGCTCGAGCATTTTTTCTTCCACAGTGCCACTGGCCACCAGCTTGTAAACAAACACCGGCTTGCCCTGCCCAATGCGGTAAGCACGGTCAATGGCTTGTTGTTCGACGGCAGGGTTCCACCACGGGTCGTAGAGAATGACCGTGTCGGCCGCGGTCAGGTTGAGCCCCACGCCACCGGCTTTGAGACTGATCAAAAAGAGCGGCGCGTCGCCAGTTTGGAACTCGCTGACCATGCTGGCGCGGTCGACGGTCTCACCAGTGAGTTTGAGGTACTTCAGTTGCAGACGCTGCAGCTCGGTCTCGATCAGGGCCAGCATTTCGGTGAACTGGGAAAACACCAAAATGCGACGGCCGTCTTCAACCAAGGTGGGCAACAAATCGAGCAAGAGTTCAAGCTTGGCCGAGGCCGTGACGTCAATCGGCGCTTGGGCGACATCGGACTTCAACAATCGCGGATCGCAACAGACTTGGCGCAGCTTGAGCAGGGCATCCAACACCACGATGTGGCTGCGCGCCAAGCCTTGCTCGGCAATCGCATCACGCAGCTTTTTGTCCATCGTCGCCCGCACGGTTTCGTAGAGGTCGCGCTGAGCGCCATCGAGCTCCACACGCAAGAGCGTTTCGGTTTTCTCAGGAAGCTCGCGGGCCACTTCGTTTTTGGTTCGCCGCAGGATAAATGGCCGCACCCGCCGGGCCAGGTTGTCGGCCTGAATGGTGTCTTGGCGCTTCTCGATGGGCAAGCGGTAGTGCTCGCGGAATTGCGCCTCGTGGCCCAACAAGCCGGGGCTGACGAAGTCCATCAGGCTCCAGAGCTCACCCAGGTGGTTTTCAATCGGTGTGCCCGATAGACACAGGCGATGTTGAGTCTGCAAACTCTTGAGAACCACAGCGGCTTGGCTGCGGCTGTTTTTAATGCGCTGCGCTTCGTCGAGGATCAGGTAGTGCCAGGGCTGTGTGGTCAAGGTGGCAATGTCGCGCACAGCCAGTGGGTAGCTGGTGACGACGAGGTGGGCTTTGGCAATGCTGGCAAAGTGTTGGCCTCGTTGTTTCCCGTGCAATACCAGCACTCGCAGATCGGGCGTAAAGCGTTGCGCCTCGGCCTGCCAGTTGCCCAACAGGCTGGTCGGCACCACCACGAGGCTGGGGCGCGTGAGCCGGCCCGCATCGAGCTCACCTTGCAACAAGCACAAGGTCTGCAAGGTCTTGCCCAAGCCCATGTCGTCGGCCAAAATGCCGCCGAATTGCGCGCGACGAAGGAAGTCCATCCAGGTCAGACCGTCGCGCTGATACGGCCGCAGCTCCGCGTTGACACGCGCAGAGACGGTGACCGGCGGCAAACCCTCGCCGGTACGCAGCTGGCGCAGTTGCTCTAACAAGGCATTGAGCGAAGGCGGTGCATTGACCCGCATGCCCGAGGCAAAGGTTTCCAGCGCCCCGAGCTCGAAACGCGACAAACGAGGCAAATCACCCTCGAAGGTCTGGCCTTGCTGCATATAGATGCCACGCAACCAAGCCACCAGCGGCGCCACGCGCGACACCGGCAAGCGCAGCAAGCGCTCGCGGCGCAAGGTGGTGGAGCGAGGCGGACTGCCAAGCGTGGCATCTTGTGGCCAGGGCAACAAAACCTCACCTTGGGGGTCGCGCAAAGCGGCCTCCAGTGTCAGCCACCCCCCTTGCACCAGACCCACCAGCAACGGAACCAGATCCACCGGCTGTCCGGCCACCGTGACTTTCAGTCCCACACTGAACCAGTGTTGGCCCCCGCCGGGATCATCGCCCAGGTTGATCTCAAAATCGTCGGCCTGGTACATCTCGTAGGGGAAATCATCGTCGCGCTCGACGGCCCAGCCTTCGGCTTGCAATAGCGGCAACTGCTCACTGAGCAAGCGGGGCCATTGGTCACGGTTGACGGGTACCACGATGAACTGACCGTCTTGCAGTGCGGGCGGCAGTTGACCGGATTGCAACAGGCCCGCCTTGAGTGCCGCCATGCGTTCAAGGGCCCAGCCTGCCACGCGACTCCAGGGGCGAAGTTGCAGCAGGTGGAAAACGCGCTCGATCACCGCCACCTCTTGCACCGGGTCGCGGCTGAATCGAACGAGAGGGCCTGATCGCGATACCGGGCGCTCGATGAACACGCCCTCCGCTGCACCGGCCGGGAAGTGAAAGTCAATTTGCCGCTTTGTGGCGTGGGCCATGCCAGGCACTTGGTAGCGAAACAGCAGTTGCGCGGCAGCCTGACGCACGGGCTGCCCTGCGGGTGGTGGACGCTGGTGGCCCTCAAGCCACATTTCAGAGGGCATGTTGGGGCACGTGATCAGGCGCAACACGGGCTCCAGAGTCAAAGCGCCGAGGTCTTGGACTTCTTGGGCGTGCGCCCGTGGCAGGGGGATGACCATGCCACGCGACAAACCCACGCCCTCCAGCCGGCGCACAAAATCGGGCAAGACATCGTTGGGCACCGGCGGCATTTGGGCCAGGGCTTCAAGCACATTCAAAGGCAGGTTGGCGTCTTTGAGAACCGCAGGTTGAAGACATTGGGTGCGCGGATCAAAGACGTGTGGCTGTGGCAAGCTCAGCAAGACCACCGGCTGGTCGGGTCCATCGGCCACGGGCGTGACCCAATGAGTGCGCCAACGGCCCTGTTCGTCGGCTTGCCACAGCAGCCGCACGGGAAGGGGTTCATCGGACCATTTCAATGGCTCACCAGGCGGGTTCGGCAAGGTGGCCGGCGCCGCAGCCGCCGAAGTCAGCGTCGCGTGGACGGCGCCGGGCTCATGGGCAAACCAGGCTTGCCCGCTGCGCACCAAACGGGCCACCGTGGCCGCCGCCGTGGCCCCGTGCAGTTGGGCCCCTGCGCCCCACCGATCCATCGAGAAGGGCAGCAAGGCAGCCAACAAAACGTCGTCAACCAGGGACAAATAGGCGGGCCGGCTGCGTAACATGTCAATGGGCGACGGCGAGTGCGGCCGGTGGCTGCTGACCAGCCCCCCTTTGCGCACATGGCCAAGATGGAAGTTGAGCTTGAGGCGCAAGCCATGGTTGCTCAAAACGTACATGAGACAACGGTTGGGGGCTTGACGCACAGGCTCTTCGGGCGGCAAAGCCTTCGCAGCCAGGGTCACATCCGTCAGCCACAAATCCAGAACGCGGGGCATGGTGGGCCCGACTGGGCTGGGTGCGGATACACGTTGAGGAGTTGGGGGCGCAACGACAGGGCCCAGGCTGGCCGCTCCAGGGGCTGCAGGCGGAACCGGTTTGCCTGCCATGGCGCGAGCCTCACGCAGCGCCTGGGCCTCAAAAGCCATGAGCGCAGCAGCCACGTGCTTGCAGTTGAAACCGGTGGAGCAGGTGCACAGACCACGCAAATGCAAACCCGTTCGCGGATCGACATAAAAGCTGATGGTTTGCTCAAAAATATGGGTTCCACCACGCAAACGCGTTTGCAAAAACTCGGCCTCGATGTGCCGCGACACCACCGCCTGCTGAGGCTCCAGGAGCATCGCCTGGGTCAGGGTTCGGTGGTCAAAGTGATCGCTCAGGTCAAAGTGCTCAGGCAATAAAAAGTCGGGCATTGTGGGCATCCACTCCAGCAATCGGTCAGGTCATGACAAGACGATCGGCTATTGTCATGCGGTGTCGTGATTTTGGGGAGATGTTTTGTGCGTTCAGTTCTCAGAGTGACTCGCCGAGCTGCCTTGCAAAGGGCCGCTGGTTTGGGGTTGTGGGTGGCGGGGGCTCGGTCGAGTGTGACCTACGCTGGGCCAACCCACGGTGTGCATGCGGGGCGCAAGCTCGAGTTTCCCAGAGACTTTGGTGCGCACCCTGACACGCGCATTGAGTGGTGGTACGCCACCGGTGTATTGCATTCGCCACAGCTGAGTTTCGGTTTTCAGCTGACGTTTTTTCGCAGCCGAACCGATGTGGCCGCCAATGCGAGCCGGTTCAACGCTCAGCAGTTGTTGTTTGCCCACGCCGCAGTGAGCGACTTGTCTAGCCAGCGGCTGCGCCATGACCAACGGATTGCACGCCAAGGGTTTGAGCGTGCCCAAGCGGCCGAGGGCGACACCCAGGTGCAACTCGGGCGGTGGCATCTGCGGCGAGAGGGCCCGGTCGCACAAAGCATCTATCAAGCACAGGTCCAAAGCGACGCTGCCGGATTTGAGTTGGCCCTGTCGCTGACCACGACCCAAGCCGTGCTGCTGCAAGGCGATGCAGGCTACTCGCGCAAGGGCCCCCTGCCCGCGCAGGCCAGCCACTACTACAGCCAGCCTCAGCTGCAAGTGGCAGGCACCCTCACGCTGGACGGGCAAGCGCGTGCCGTCTCAGGGCGAGCCTGGCTCGACCACGAGTGGAGTGATTCGCTGCTCGACTCTGGGGCCATCGGTTGGGATTGGATCGGCATCAACTTGAACGACGGCAGTGCGCTGACGGCCTTTCGCTTGCGACGTGCCGATGGCAGCAGTGTGTGGGCCGGGGGGAGCTTTCGGGCCCACCAGGCGGGCGTGGCGACGACGACGACGACGCGTGACTTCACAGCGCAAGAAGTCGTCTTCACGCCACGGCGGGTTTGGCAGAGCCCACGCTCGCAAGGGCGCTACCCCGTGGTGTGCCAAGTCCAAACGCCCGTAGGCCAATTTGAAATACGCGCCCTGCTCGACGACCAAGAACTCGACAGCCGGCAAAGCACAGGCGCTGTCTATTGGGAGGGACTGAGTGAGTGCCTGGATGACAAGGGGCGGGTGGTCGGAGTCGGCTACCTGGAGATGACGGGCTACGCCGCACCGCTTCAGTTGTGAGCACCCCGTCCGTCGTCAGGGGGGTGGCCGGCGCAGCTGGGTGAAAGCCTCAAACTCCCAGCGTCGCATCGCGAGCAACACGGTGTACCCGTCGCGGTCTTTCGCAGCCAGCTTTTGATCGGCCAAATGCTGCTGCGCAAAGTCATGCGCCACACGCTGCAGCCGCTCCATGAACAAGGGCGCCACGCTGCACGCCACCGAACCGTGAACCAACAACATGGCCTCACCCGGACCATCGAACCCACCTGCAAAATAATCGGTGAGTGCATGCTCGCGGAAAAACCGCATCACGGGCCCGTGAGGCCGCCAACGAAACGCCTTCGCCAATTTGAGTGTGTATCGGTTCAAAGGCCGCAACTCAATGATGCCAATGCGATCAAGTTGGGTCAGGTATTTGATGCCCTCCACCTCGGTGAGTTGGTACGTGCTCAGTATCTGGGGCAAGGTCCATTGGCTCAACACGCAGATGGCCGCCAGCAAGAGCTTTTTGTCAGATACGACGGCTTTTTCCTGCGCCTCGCTCAACTCGCTCAACATCGGCCGGGCGTCTGAGACCATGCGTGCCACCTCACCAAAGTCGAGCTTGAGGGCTCGGCAAATGGCATCAATGCGTGCCAACGACATTTCGCCTTTGGACAACATGCGTTTGACACTGGATTCGGCCATGCCCAGGGACTGCGCCAGATCCGCGTAGGTCATGCGGGCGGCCTTGAGTTCTCTTTTCAGTATCAGCACAAGATCGGCTGTGGTGCTCATCAAAAGTACCCCCTGGCGCTACTTTTCGGCTCGAAGATTGCACTGTAGCGAAAACCAAAGGACAAGGCATGGCGCCTCGATCACACTGCGCCGCATTGTGGTGTCCTTTGGAGAAATTGAGATGAATTTGTCACCCCGCGCCCGTGAGGCCTTGTTGTTGAGTACGGTCATTTTGTTGGTTGCACTGTCCTGCGGGCTCCCGCCCCTGGCCCAGCATGTCGACTATCACGAGTTTGCTGACCAGCGTGCCTGGGGCAGCCTACCCTATGCGATGGACGTCCTGTCCAACCTGCCGTTTGCGCTGTGGGGCTTGTGGGGCTGGCTCAGTGTGATGCGCAACAAGGGCCTGCAAGGCGCGCAGCGCCACATGGCTCAGTTGTTTTTTGGCGGTCTGATGATCACAGCGCTGTGTTCAACCTGGTACCACCTGTCACCCGCGAACGGGAGTTTGGCCGTTGACCGCTACGGCATGACGATCGCCTTCGCCGGTGTGATGGGGCTGGCGGTAGGCTCCCGCGTCAGCGAGCGGGCGGGTCTGTTGAGCGGGCTCGCCAGCCTGGGGCTGGGTGCCGTGAGTGTCTGGGTATGGCTTGAGCACGGCAACCTGGCACCCTGGGCGGTGTACCAGTTCGCAGGCATGGCTTTGCTGTTGACGCTGTTGTTGTTGCCTCGGATACCCGGTCAGCTCGGCATCGCCTGGCTGTGGGTGGTGGGCATCTATGCGGTGGCCAAGCTGCTGGAGTTGGCGGACCACCAACTGTTTGAATTCACCGGTTGGGTCTCAGGACATACCTTGAAGCACATCGTGGCCAGCCTGGCGGCTTGGCCGGTGGTCAAAGCCATTCGGCAGTACCGAGCCGCATAAAAACAAGGGGGGGTGATGCGGCAACCGCATCACCCCCCCTTAGGCAGCTGTCGGACTTGATTTAAAGATTGGGATAGCCCGTGCTGGCTGCGGGGTTGAAGAAGTCGAAACGCTCACCGGCGGGCACCTTCAGATCAAACTTCGGATCTGACGTGGCGATGCCCAGGTACTCGCGCATGGCCATGTGGATATGGCGGGGGTAAATCACCTTGCCAGCCACGGGATCAGAAACCCCCATGCTGTTGAACTTCATCATCTGGTGCCGCGGACCGCTGGCACCAAAAACGCGGTTACCCCAGCGCGGATTGGCCTCCATCAGAACCTGGGAACCCACTGCCCAATGGTCTTTGCCATTGCCTGAGTTGATCATCGGGGTGCGACCAAACTCAGAGTAAATGCGCAAAAAGATGCGATCAGTGAGGCCCAATGCCGCTGACGTTTGCCAGACAAAGTCAACCAAATTGGTCAGCCGGGTCAGCGAACCACTGTAGCTATTGGCAATGTTGTCGTGCCCATCGAAGCCCCCGGTCGCAAGCTGAACGGTGGACGTGACGCCTGACTGAGCCGCAACCAGTGCAATATGGGCTTGGGTAAACTGCGGATCGAAATTGGCCGGTGTGAACTGCGCGACCCTGTCCAGCATCACGCGTGCGCCCGACGAGTCCAAGAACTGATCGGTCATCTGCTTGGTACGAGGCAGCATGTCGCCACGGGCTTGCAAGGCCTTCAAGCGCTCCGTCCGCGCCATTTGGACACGGTTGAGGTCCGCGTCTTTCATGAAATCCCGCGTTGCCGCTGAGGAATTCGGGCGTGCCATGGCACGCCACACGGTCTGATCGGGAACGGGAGTTGGCGGCACCAAACCCGCACTCATGTTGAAGCCGCCACCATTGAGCCACGGCATGGGCAGGCTCCGGCCATGGGTGGAGGCAAACAACTCTGACACGTTGGGGTAACCCATATCAAGGCGACCAGTGGCATGCGCCCTGGTACCTTCATCATGACCATTGGTTTCGCTATGGACCCCGTTGATGACCAGCATCTGGCGGAAATACCTGTCAAAGAAGGTCTTATTGGTGCTGGCGGGGCCATTCTGCCCGCCCATCGGCGCGTAGCGGATGTTGCCCGCCACGCCCGCCGGCGTGACGTTGGCATAGGAGTTCATGAGAGGGTCTGTCTCACGTGGATCAGTCCAGGAGCTCTGATCAATGCCCCCCGATGCGTGAATGTTGACCAAAATCCGTCCGTTGTAAGCAGCAGTCTGGGCGAAAGCAGCAGGGGTCAGAGCCCATGCGGGGACCACGGTGCCCAGGGCACTGGCCATTTTCAGAAAATTACGGCGTTGCATTTGAAATGCTCCTTGAATGTGGGTGCTATGGAGGTGGTTCAAGTTACTCGTAGAGGAACTTGGGATCACCCAACATGTAGGCCATGACTGCCGACCAAGCGCGCCCGGTATAGGCGGCATCGTTGCCAGCGTTGTAGGCACAGTCGACAGGCCGCGCGAGTGCTGCAAGACGATCACCCCACACCTCATTGAACAGTTTGAGCGTCCGCTGAACCTCGGCATCGGTCGCAGGCAGATCCTCTTTCCAAAGTGCTTTGTGCAGGTGACGGACGTTCGCAAGAATGGCGGCCTGACCCGATGCGCTGTCAGGCGTGTCGGTGAGTGCCACCGCAGGGAACAACAAGCGACTGGCGACAGGCTTGTCAAAGTCGGCCTTGGTGATCGAGCAGCTCTTGACTGCCGCCAAACGCGCCACTGAAACGCCTTGCATCATGGTGTGCGACTTGGCACGGGTGGTGCGCTGGTTGCCATCAAAGTCACCATAGTTCAGCGCCCAGCCGCGATAGGGGTTATCAAACTCGTTCCAGGTTTGGCCCGCAAGACCCAACAGCTTGCGGTTGAGTTGTGCCGGCGTCAGCATGTTGACTGTACCGATGTCCATCAACTCTGCGGCACGACTGGCGGTCAGGGGGGCAGTACGCTCAGCACGGAACCAGGGGCTCATGACCAAGTCCACCAGCAGATCGCGAACGTTGTAGGCGCCTTGACCACGGTCCGTACGGAAGCGCGCCGCAATCGCTTGGAGCGCTGCATTTTGACCTTGGTAGGCCGCCTGCAAAGCAGCAAACTGAGGACTGGTCTGGTCATACGGAGCCTTCAGCGGCGCGCGACCAAAAACGCCTTGGTACCAGAAGTGCACGGCACCCATGGCAAAGCGCGGATCCGCAGCCACCTGTTGCCCCAGCCATTGCAAGGCCATGGGGTTACCGGTCACACCACCGGGCATCGGTGTGCCGCCATAGCCAGGCGCCTTGCCGTCACGGAACCAGTTGTCACCGGCCATGTAGTAAGCCCTGTTGGCAGCATCTTTAGGATAGTTGTTTGAACGGTAGGAATTGGGCAAAGCATGATCAACCGCGCCCGTTCTGTTAGGCAGATAGCGATTGTTCTCATTCCAATTCTGGAAGCCTGCGGCGACAGGATCCATGGTGTCATGGCATGCTGCACAAGCAGGGTTTTCCACAGTCGGCACCTTGAAATTGGCCCCATCGTCCAAGGGTCGTGCCGCCAAGGCGCTCACGTCCGTGGCCAAGAACTGTTTGAACACGGTGGCCACACGATGGCGGTTGCGGTTCGTGTCGGTGGTGGGAAAGCGCTGCAACCAAGGATGGGTCGACAACACACCCGCATGCTCGCGGGTGCCGCCCAGTCGAGCGCTGGGCAAGGTGGCCTTGCGAAACTCGTTGTCGTCGTCTGCGTTGGTGAACGCACCATCCATAACTTGCGCGCCCAAGTACCTCGCCATGATGCCGTTCACCACGGTGTACTTGCCCGACACCATGTCGGTGTAGGGCAGGTCATTGCGCACGATGTAGCGCATGAGCTCAATGGGCTCACGACGGGCTGACATGTCAAAGCGGTTGATCACTGCACCGGGTTCTTGGGTCACGTTCGGCGCGCCCAATATGGCGCCGGCCATGGGCCAATCAGCAAAAACGTAGCCCGTGTTGTTGCCGCGAACGGTCACACCGGGCGTCAGGAAATGGGTGTCGCCCACCTCATACAGGAAGCTTTCAAAGGCCGGGCCCTGCATGTAGCCGCGAATGGTTTGGCGCAAGGCTGTCTCACCACCGGCGCGCACGGCTTCGACTTCACTGGCCGTGGGGTTGCGGGCAGCAAAGAGAACAGATGCCTTGGCCAACGTGGTCGAATCGCTCATGAGCGATACGCCTTGCAAGAGCGATGCGGTGGCTGTGGGCCCGCCGTTCGACACGGTGCAAACCTGCGCAACCATTTCAGGGATCAGCTTGGCCAGGTCTTTGGACTGCTGCGAGTTGGCATCCCCGTAAGGCTTTCCGCCCGCATGGGTGGGCAAACCGATGGGCTTGGACATGAGCAAGGCACTGGAGGTCTTGGCGTAGTCACGCAGAACGTTGTAGTTTTGGATGTCCGTGCCAGAAGGCGAGAAAACCAGGTTGGTACCCCCCCCCAACTGGCCCGTTGCATGACAGTTGGTGCAGGTGGGATTCATGTCTTTCCACACCGTGTTGAACCCCGCTGGCGAGGTGGTGCAGGCTGCAGGCGTGTTGTCGACAGCCGCAGTTGATATGGATGGATCTGATTGGTTTGAATTGCCACCGCCGCAAGCGGCCAGCACGCCAATCAATACCCCGTTCACACCCAGGACCAACGAACGTTGTGCCCCACCCAGAAAGGCGGCTCTTGATGAACGCCCTGCCCATGCGCGCGCTGCCAGCGCCAACTGCCTTACAACCATCATTCTCTCCAGGTTACGACCAAGACGCGTTCTCAGTGACCCACCCACCTGGTGGACTTGAACGCAAGCGGAGTTTCAAGGAATCTGCTCCGCAGAGAAAGGGCAAATTTGCCCTTTTGCAAACTCTTACAGACAGACGCATTTGTGTATGGAACTTCGGGCGCCGCTGAAAATATGCGGGTACTCCCGCATCAGCCAGCACGGATGCGGTGCTCGGGCTCAGTGAGTGCTTGCGCAAGCGGGTTGTCTTGGATTCAGAGCGCAGACCGGGCTACATATTGACCAAGCCCGCCGCAACGCTTTGCGGACTGAACAACAAAAAAGCCACCGCAAGAGGTGGCTTTTTTGTTGTTCAGCGATTGTTCAGGTCGCTGACGAGCGGGGCATTAAGCCAGCTTTTCTTTGATGCGAGCCGACTTGCCAGAACGCCCACGCAAGTAGTACAGCTTGGCACGGCGCACATCACCGCGACGTTTGACTTCAATTTTAGAAATCAGCGGGCTGTAGAGCTGGAACGTGCGCTCAACGCCTTCACCGCTGGAAATTTTGCGAACAATGAAGTTGGAGTTCAGGCCGCGGTTGCGCCGGGCAATGACGACACCTTCATAGGCCTGGACACGCTTGCGGGTGCCTTCGACCACGTTGACGCTGACAATCACGGTGTCACCAGGGGCGAAGCTGGGAATCACTTTGTTCAGACGAACAATTTCTTCTTGCTCAAGGGTTTGGATCAGATCCATGGGGTTCTCCGGTGATCGTGCCAAAAGGGGTTAGGAATGATCAGAGCCCGTGGGCCTGAAACTGTCTGCCAGTCAATAGACTGGACTGCAGCGTTTGGAATTGGCAGAGGATCAGTTAGCCTTTGATTATAGCGCCCTAAAGATCTTGGCTGACCAGGAATGCTTCATCTTTGGCGCTGAGCCGCCCCGCCCTGCGCGCAGCCAGGAGCAAGTCGGGGCGGCGGCGGGCTGTGAGCTCCAGAGAGCGCTCGCGGCGCCAGCGGGCAATGTCGCCATGGTGCCCCGAGAGCAGCACGGCGGGTACCGCTCCAGCCTGCGCATCAACGCCCCACAATTCGGGGCGACTGTAGTGGGGGCAATCGAGCAAACCGTCTGAGAAGCTGTCTTGCTGGTGCGATTGCGCATCCCCCAACACACCGTCTTGCAGCCGGGTCACGGCGTCGAGCAAGGCGAGTGCTGGGATTTCACCCCCTGAAAGAACAAAGTCGCCGAGACTGAGTTCCAAAGTCACGTGACGATCCAGCAGGCGTTGATCGATGCCCTCGTAGCGCCCACACAGCAAAATAGCGCCTGGGCCTTGGCTCAGGGAGGCAACCACCGCCTGGGTCAGCAACTGGCCCGTGGGGGTAAAGTGGATCAAGGCGGCCGGCTGGGCCTCGGCGCGGTCTGCGCGCACGGCATGGATGGCGCGATCCAGGGGCTCAGCCAGCATGACCATGCCGGGGCCCCCGCCGTAGGGGCGGTCGTCCACGCGGCGGTGCACATCGTGCGCAAAATCACGCACCTGCCACAAGCGTACATCGACCTGGCCTGACTCAAACGCCCGCCGAGTCACCCCGTGAGTGAGGTGCGGTGCAAACAACTCAGGGAAGAGGGTCAGGACGTCAAATCGCATCGACCGGCTCAATAATCGAGGCCCCAGTCGACCGTGATGCGTCGCTCAGACAAACTTACGTCGTCGATGTACGCGGCCACGAAGGGGATGAGTCGCTCTTCCTGCCCACCGTCTTCGCCACAAACGCGCAGCACGCTGTGAGGACCGGTGTCGATCAGGCTGTCGACCCGGCCGAGCGTCACACCCTCCCGGTTGATGACGGTGAGCCCCATCAGGTCAATCCAGTAGTACTCGTCAGAAGGGGGCGTCGGGAAGCTGGTGCGGGAGACAAACACGCGCACACCACGTAACGACTCTGCCGTGTTGCGGTCAGGGATGTCAAGGGACTGCACCACGATCACCTCACCGTGAGGCTGCGCAGAAGACACCCTCAACACAGGCGGCACCGACACGGCACGCTGTCCGGCCAAGGGATCAGGCCGCGTCGGGTCGACCTCAGCGGGCTTCAAAAACCAGCGCCGAGAGGAAAACAGAGCTTGGGGATCCGTGGCGAAGGGCTTGACCTTGATGGCGCCCTTGATGCCCCAAGCATCCAGCACACGCCCCACTTCGATGGCGTCAAGCGGCCAATCTGGCTCGTCGGCGCTGGCGGGGAGCATGTTGCCGTGCGATCAAGCCGCGGCTGCAGCAGTGGGTGCAGCGGGTGCAGCCTTGGCTTGTGCCACCAGGCGTGCCACGGTGTCTGACAGCTGAGCGCCCTTGCCTGCCCAGTAGCTGACACGGTCATGAGAGACGCGCAGTGCTTCTTCAGCGCCCGCTGCGACAGGGTTGTAAAACCCAACGCGCTCAATGAAGCGACCGTCACGACGAATGCGTGAATCAGCAACGACGATGTTGTAGAAGGGGCGCTTTTTAGAACCGCCACGAGAGAGTCGGATCACGACCATGATGTTTCCTTCGGATGAAAGCAAATAGGGGGCTGCTGGCCAAGGAGACACTCAAAGCCTGCAGCCCAACGACGCAGTGACAAAAAACCACTGCGCCACGGGTTTGGTTCTCCAACGCCGTAGATACACTGGACACCGCCACGGCAAACCGCCTTGAGCAAATCAAGGCGCTTTGCTGAGCTGAGCCAGCCGTCGCCAAAAGCCGCAGATTATAGACCGCCGTCAATCTCTTGTGGCCCTCACTCAGAGCCCAACGCTCCCATTTCCACCATGTCTCCCACAAATTCACCCCTGAAATCCAAAATGATCGCGACCTGGTTGGCCTTTCTCGGCGGCAGCGTGGGCGCGCATCGGTTTTACCTGCATGGCAGCCGGGATGTTTGGGCCTGGTTGCATGGGGTGCCCACAGCGATCGGCTTGCTTGGCGTTTGGCGCATGGCCCACCTGGGTCAGGATGACCAGCTGGCGTGGCTGTTGATTCCCTTGCTCGGCCTGATGCTGTCGGGTACGCAGTTGCTGGCCATCTTGTATGGTTTGATGCCCGATGAGCGGTGGGACGCACGCTTCAACGGCGGCCGCAAGGGCCCGCCCGCAGGTTGGCTGACTGTGCTGGGGGTGGTGCTGTCGTTGTTGATCGGCGCAGGGATCTTGATGAGCACGCTGGCGTTCGGCATGCTGCGCTCGGCAGAGTACTCGCTTGAGAATAAAAACGGCAATTGAGTTCCCCGGCGCTCAAGCTACCGAGTGAATGACCTGCTCGGCCACCGCAGGCAACAGCTTGAGCACGGGCCCATGCCCCGGAATGCTCACTGTGGGGCTGATCTCCGCCAGCGGATAGAGCACGAAGGCGCGTTGGTGCATGCGGGGATGGGGCACTTGCAGTTCGGGCAGGGCCAGGGTCTGCTCACCCCAGAGCAACAGATCAAGGTCGAGGGTACGAGGCGCGTTGGGATAGGGTCGCTCACGGTGGTGTGCGGCCTCAAGCCGTTGCAAGAAATGCAAACACTCGAGCGGCTGCATTTGAGTGCGGACCAGCACGACAGCATTGAAAAAATCAGGACCAGCCGCGTCAATGGGCGCGGAGCGATAGAAGCTGGAGCAGGCCTGCACGGAGGTGCCTGGCGCGCGAGCCAAGGACCGCAGGGCCGAGCGCAAGGTACGCAGGGGGTCGCCCAAATTGGCCCCCAACCCAATCCAGGCCAGCACCTCCGCCGGATTGGCCCCGGCGTCAGTCGTTGGCGCTGGGCTCACTGGGGGCGGCTTCGGAGCCGGCGGGCTTGCGGCGGCGACGGCGACGCTTTTTGGCCGCGGGCTCGGCGAGCGCCTCTGGGGCACCGGAGGCGCTGGGGCTGGCAGCCGCACTGGCACGTCGAGCGGTGTCTTGCTCTCGGGCCAGATCAATCAGCGCGCGACGCTCTTCATCGGTGCCCAATGAGAAGTCTTCCCACCACTCGGCCAGCTCATCGGGCACTTCACCCGCGTCAGCACGCAAGCGCAGGAAATCGAAGCTCGCGCGAAAGCGCGGCTGCTCAACCAGTGTGAAGGGGCCACTGCCCACCCGCCGCTCAAAGCGTGGCTGCATCATCCAGACCTCACGCATGTCAGCACTCAGCTTGCCGCGGCCCGAGATGTCGCCGATGCGCGCATCAAAGACGGCATCGACCGCCTGTTGCAAGGCAGGAAAGGGGGCCTCGCCATGGCGTTTGAGCTCGTCCCAGCGGTCGAGCACGTCGTGCCAGAGCAAGCAGGCCAGCATGAAGCTGGGCACCACGGGTTTGTCTTCGCCAACCCGCCGATCAGTGTCTTCCAATGCTCTGCGAATGAAGGCACTCCGGCCACTGTTGCTCGGTGCGTCGATCACGGCGTCAAGGATCGGGAAGACGCCGCGCCCCAGGCCTTGTTTTTTGAGCTCTTCCAAGCTGGCCAGCGAATGACCGGTTTGTAGCAGCTTGACCATTTCATCGAACAAGCGTGACTGGGGCACGTTGTCGAGCAAGGAGGCCATGGCGATGATCGGGAGGCGGGTTTTGGGCTCAATCTCAAAACCGAGTTTCGCCGCGAAGCGCACGGCGCGAATGATGCGCACCGGGTCTTCACGGTAGCGGGTGCTGGGGTCGCCAATCATGCGCAATAGCTTTTTCTGCGCGTCTTTCAGGCCGCCGTGGTAGTCGACCACGATCTGGGTGACGGGGTCGTAGTACATGGCATTGACCGTGAAGTCACGGCGCGCGGCATCTTGATCTTGGGGGCCCCATACGTTGTCTCGCAGCACCCGGCCCTCGGCATCGATGACGTGGGTCTTGCCTTGCAGCTCGCCCTTGGACGTTTTCTCGTTGCCCGTGACTTGGGAGGCAGAGGCCACGTCCATCATGGCGCGGAAGGTGGACACTTCGATCACTTCATGCTCGCGGCCGCGGCCAAACACGACGTGAACGATGCGAAACCGGCGACCAATGATGAAGGCACGACGAAACAGGGACTTGACCTCTTCGGGCGTGGCATCGGTGGCCACGTCAAAGTCTTTGGGGCGCAGACCCAGCAGCAGATCCCGCACCGCCCCCCCCACGATGTAGGCCTTGAACCCCGCCTCGGCCAAGGTCTGAACAACCTTGATCGCGCGCTCGTCCACCAGGGACAGGTCAATGCCATGGGTGGACTGGGGCAGCTCTAGCCGTTTGCCCAAGCCATTATTGGCCTTGGATTTGCTAAAGGCTTTTTTAATCGGCGAAGCCAGTTTGTCGATGAACTTTTTAATCATGAAAAGAGTTGCAGTGTTCGCCACCCACGTGCCTGGGCTTGCGCCTGCAAAGCAGGCGAGGGATTGGTTGCCACGGGGTGGGTGGCGCGCTCTAACAAGGGAAGGTCGTTCACGGAATCGCTGTAAACGCTGATGCGATCAAAGTCGTCCCAGCTGCGCTGCTGGGTGGCAAGCCACTGGGTGACACGCTCTACTTTGCCCTCACGGTAGCTGGGAATGCCTTCAATGCAGCCTGTGATGGTACCCGCTGCGTCACGCGCCAGTTGCACCGCGATCAAATCAGGGATGCCCAGGGCCTGCGCGATGGGGCGGGTGATGAATTCGTTGGTGGCTGTGACCAGGGCCACCCAATCACCATCTTGCTGATGTGATTGCACCAATTGCAGAGCCTGCGGTTTGAGCTGCGGCAAGATGACGTCGCTCATGAATTGCGCATGGGCCGCCTGCAAGGCCGCCGCCGAGCGCCCGCGCAGGGGATGGGTGGAAAATGCCACGTAGGCATGGATGTCAAGTCGGCCGGCTTGGTAGGACTCAAAAAAGGCATTGTTGCGGCGACGAAACTCCACCTCATCGACCCAGCCCAGGCGGATGATGAACTCGCCCCATGCGTGATCGGAGTCAAGGGGCAACAGTGTGTCGTCGAGGTCAAACAGACATAGATTCAAGAAAACTCCAGAGGGGATTCGGTCAACATTTGCTTGAGCAGTGGCACAGTGAGGGCACGTTTGCGACTGAGTGCGAAGTCGTCCAGGCGATCAAACAATTGCATGAGGTGTTTCAGATCCCTCGGGAAACGGGTCAAGAGATATCCCATCACCTCATCAGACAAGGTCAACCCTCGGCGCTCAGCTTCGCTGCGCAACGCGCTGCGTAATTGTGTCTCACTCAAGGGGGAAACAGGCAGGACCAGGCCCCAACCCAAGCGGGTGCGAAGGTCATCGCGCAGGGTCAGATCAATCGGGGGCAAGCGACCCGCACAAACAATGACCGCCCCACGGCTGGACGCCTCAACGAACAACGCAAAGGCGGCTTGTTGTTGCTCGGCGTCAAAACTGTCACAGGCATCGAGCGCCAGCACATGCCATTGGGTGTCGTGCATCGCATCCCGCAGGGCCGCGGGGTTGTGGCTGTCGGCACTCAGGTTGTGGACCTCGGGTTCGGGCCAGTGGGAGGCCAGGGCGCGCAGCAGATGGGTTTTCCCGACCCCTGAAGGGCCCCAAAGGTACAACGATGGGGGCCGCCCCCCCGGCACCAACGTTTCAGCCCGCGTCTGCGGGCACAGGGCGCGCAGCTGCGCCAAGATGAGCGCGTTGTCGCCTTGAATGAAATTATCGAAGGTGGGAGCGGCCTCGGTGCGGATCGCCAGGGGGATTTGTCTCATCAGTTGCTGGGCGTCAGTTGGCGTAGAGCTTGCTCTGCAGGTACGCCGCTTGCACGCGGCTCACGGCCACCACGAGCACCGCACTCACTGGCAAAGCCACCAACACGCCCACAAAGCCGAACAGGTGGCCAAAGGCCAACAGAGCGAAGATGACCATCAAGGGGTGCATGCCAATGCGTTCACCGACCAGGCGCGGGGTCAAATAAAAGCTCTCAATGACTTGGCCAAACCCATACACCACCGCCACGGCCACCACGCCATACCAGCTCATGAACTGCAGCAAACCCGCCATCAAAGCCAACAACAAGCCGGTCCCAAAGCCCACATAAGGAATGAATACCGCCAAGCCGGTGAACACGCCCTCCGGCAAGGCCAGATCAAAGCCAAACAGAGCCAAACTCACGCTGTAGTAGATGGCCAATGTCAGCATGACCAGGGATTGACCTCGCAGATATTGCCCCAACACCGTGTCAATCTCCACCAATACCTCATGGGTGTGGGGCCGCATGCGTGGGGGGATCAGCTGCGTGACACGCTGCACCAGCTTGGGCCAGTCCATCAGGAGGTAAAACAGCACCAAAGGCACCAAAACCACCATGCCCATCACGGTCAACAAGATGCTGCCACCGATGCGCGCCGAGCTGAGCACGGCGCCAGTCCAGTCCTCGAAGTTGGCGTTGAGGTAGCTCAGGGCCAAGGTCTTGAGGCCCGCCGTGTCAATGGGCATGTTGACACCGTACTGTGACAGCCAGGGCAATAGGCGAGTGTTGATGCGATCCAAGAACACCGGGACTTGCTCTCGCAGCAAGGGCAACTCTTTGGAAAAAATAGGCACCACCAGCAGCAGCATAGCCAACACCGCCACCAACATCACGATCTCCACCAACAGCACCGCCACCACGCGCGGAACACGCCGTTTGACGAGGCGCTCGACAGCAGGCTGCAAGGCATAGGCCATGACAGCCGCCACCAAAAATGGCGTCAGCACGGGGGCCAGCAACCACAACAGGAGGGAGAAGGTCAGGGCGATCCCCAACCACGTCAAGGTGCGTCGCTGGGCGTTGGTGAAGGTCATGGTGGTGTCAGGGTCGGATGAGGCTTTTATCTTAAGGGGCCGGTCGTTCAGCCACGGCGAGCGAAGTCTCGCAGACGCAAACCGAACGCAAGCAGGGTGCCCAAATAGATCAGCACAGCCCCGAGCATGCAGGCCGCCACTTGCGCGATGCGCCACAGCGGTTGAGCATGCTGCTGCCAGTTGATGGCATAGGCTGCCCAAGCCAAAAACAGGGTCATGAGCACAGTGCCCGTGCCAACTTTGAGCGTGAACCCCAGCCACCCAGGCAGCGGGTCATACATGCCGCGCCGACGCAAGCCGACCAACAGCCATGCGGCATTGACCAAGGCCCCCAGGGAAATCGACAAGGCCAAGCCCGCATGGCCCAGCTGCGGCACCAACACCAGGTTCAACAGTTGGGTGAGTACCAAGACCGAGATGCCTATCTTGACCGGGGTGCGCAGGTCTTGTTGGGCGTAAAAGCCGGGGGCCAAGATCTTGATGCCCACCAGCCCCAACAAGCCCACGCCGTATCCCATGGTGGCGCGCACGGTTTGTTCCACGTCGTGGGTCGTGAAAGCGCCGTAGTGATACAGCACCGATACCAGCGCCTGTGGAAACACCAACAATGCAGCCGCACAGGGCACGGCCATCAGGACGACCAAGCGCAGTCCCCAGTCAAGGTGCCCGGAGTAGGCATCGCGGTCACTCTTTGCCTGGGCGGCGGTGAGCTGGGGCAGCAGCACAACACCCAAGGCCACCCCCAGCATGGCCGTGGGAAACTCCATCAGGCGGTCAGCGTAGGTGAGCCAAGAGACGGCCCCCACCCCTACATGGGAGGCAATTTGCGTGTTGATCAGCAACGACAACTGCGCGACAGACACCCCCAAAACGGCAGGCCCCATTTGCCGCAAGATACGACGCACCCCGGGATGTTGCCAAGCGGCTCGCACTCGGCTCACCGTCAGCCCGATGCGGGGCAAGCAGCCAATGCGATGCAAGGCGGGTATCTGGATGGCCAACTGCAACACCCCTCCCACCATGACCCCCACGGCCAGCGCATAGATGGGCTCCAAACCATAGCGTTTGAACAACGGCGCCAACCCCCAGGCGGCGCCGATCATGCACAGATTGAGCAGCACGGGGGTGGCCGCAGGCACAGCAAAGCGCTTCCAGGTGTTCAAAACACCCGAGGACAAGGCCACCATTGACATGAAGCCGATGTAGGGAAACATCCAACGCGTCAGAACGACGGCGGTGTCAAAGCGCGACAAACCCGAGGCCATAGCCCACACCAGCCAAGGGGCCAGGCACACACCCAGCACGCAAGTCAGCAGCAGCACCCACGCCAGGATGGTGGCCACGGCATGGATCAGAGCGTGGGTAGCCTCGTCGCCATCGCGGGTGCGGTACTGGCCCAAGAGAGGCACAAAGGCCTGAGAAAATGCGCCCTCGGCAAACAAACGGCGAAACAGGTTGGGAATGCGAAAAGCGACGTTGAAGGCGTCGGTCAGAGCACTGGCGCCAAAACTGGCGGCCATCAACTGCTCGCGAACCAAGCCCGTGACACGGGAGACCAGGGTCAACAAGGAAACGAAGGAAGCGGCACGCAGCAGATTCATAGGGTGGGGTACGACCCAACAGATGCCAAGGTCCAGGCCGCATGGAGACGAAGTGGAGATTATGAGGCACCTCCCGTCCCTTTTTTAACCCTAGACCACGGGGCACACGCAGGAGGGATGGGGGCTTGACGGAGCGTAGAGGGGTCTGATTCAGGCCAGCGTAGCTACGATTTAGCTACGCTGGAAATGATGTGATCTGCCATTGATCGCCGTACCAGAGGAATGCTAGGGCCTGTTCGGAAACTCACTGAAGCCATTTGCTGATGGCCGCGAGGTGAACGAAGCCAAGGAACATGCAGTCCAGTTTTTCAAAGCGTGTGGCTACACGCCGGAAAACTTTCATTCTCTGAAAGAGGTTTTCAA
>JANMGB010000350.1:0-5625 GCA_031374415.1 Burkholderiales bacterium | reverse complement strand
TGATAGGCCTTCACCTGTTCCAGGCAACTCTCAATCCGCTCTCGATCCATGCTCACCTCGCTTCGTCTGTTGTCATCACAGACGCAAGGTTCTCAGCTTCTCTGGTGTTGCGAAAGATGGGTTGCCGGAACGCTTACGCTCGAGGAACATGCCCACGAGTTTGCAAAGCTGGACCAGGACGTGAAGGACCGGGGCAGCTTGCCGCTCATACGGGCCCTTGCTCCTTCTGTGGAGCAGTGGAGCCGTGACGAGCGGGAAGGGCAGCTGGGTAAGCTGGTCAAAACCTCGCGCACCCTGCAGGCCGGGCCCGCGCTGTCTGCAGACGGGATCTACCGGGTGATCAAGCGGTTGATGGCCAGGGCGGCCAAGACGGCGCCGGCCGTGGGTTTGTCGGCAGAGCGCTTCGAGCGGGCCAGCACTCACTGGCTGCGGCATACCTTCGTGCGCCAGGCACTGGCCGACGGCTCGGACCTGATCGTGGTGCGCGACCTGGCGGGTCACGCCAACATCGCGACCACCAGCATCTATTCCAATCAGGAGCTGGCCAGAAAGATCGACACGGTGCGCCGCCTCAAACGTAGAACCGCCGCGCTAGCAGAATAGAGCTTGCCCGAGACGTGGTTAATATGTGTTTCGATCGTGGTTGAGAAGCGGTGAGAAGAAGGGCATAATTCATTTCCTGGCGTTTCGTTTTGGTATACGATTGCCTACACTCACCGATTGCTGAGGTCTTGTGTGAACACTGGTTCTTTTGGGCTTTTCGATTCTGTGCCGCCTGATTTTTTCAAATTTGGGCGAGGAACTTCATTCAAGCCAAAGCAAGTGCCCGAGATGCTTGGATTGAAGAAGGCTGATGTGTCGCGCATTGCCTGCGTCGCAGAAAGCTCGGTTCGCTACGACGATGCGATGCCAGAGCCGGTAAGAGCGCGGCTTGAAGAGATCGCCAACACCATCAATTTGGTTGCTCAGGCATTTGATGGTGATGTCGAAAAGGCTGGCGCTTGGTTCACTGCTCACAATCCCCTGCTTGGTGATATATCGCCACGGGATTTGATTAGGCTTGGAAAATACGAGCGCTTGCGCAAATTCATCATCAGCGCGATGGTGAATCAGCCCACTCGCAGGCAAGGGCACTGATCACGTGCCCCGGCCTCGCAGGCGAGGAATCCCGTCCAGACCCAAGACGTCTGGGGGACAAGTCAGGGGTGTTCTTGAACTGGAACGGTTCAGCGAATCTTCGCTGACGAAGTGGTCAGAGTACGCCACAGCGTTGGATCGCTTCGAAGACATCCTGTACTTCCACCTCGAGCCGGAACGCAGGCGATTGCGCCCCAAATTGCTCGAAGCGCTTGCAGAGGTTCCATCGATACAAGTGGATGTTTCAAGGTGGGCTCGGATACTGACCTACCAATACAGTGATGAGCCTTTGTCCTGTGCTGGAAGCCTTCAATGGGTCGGCGGTCGATTCAATGCGGGCGTGGATCTGGATTCGAACACGATGGACCCGTGGCCAGCGCTCTACCTGGCAGCGGACTACGAGACGGCCTACCGTGAGAAGTTTCAGGTACCAAAAGGCACGCTGACCAACGGCCTGACTCCCGAAGAGCTTTCACTGGCACATAAGGTCAGCACTGCAACAGTGATGGTCAACGTCCATTTGTCGAAGGTTTTCGACATGACGATCCCAAGTGCATTTGCGCCTGTGGCAAAAGTGTTCAAGCAAATCGAGAAGCCGCCGCAAGCCGCGAAGTTTCAGAAGAAGCTCAGCATTCCTGCAAATGCGCATGTCATGGCAACCACGGCCAAGGAAGTTCATGATCTGGCACTCATGCACAACTGGCGCATCAAGCCTACACAGTTCGGCCTGCCCGCACCAAGCCACATTCTTTCAGAGCTGATTCGTGCGGCGGGTTTTGAGGCGATCCTTTTTCCGTCGACTAAGGGACAGGCAGATTGCCTTGCCGTCTTCCCAGACTGTCTGGTCGACGGTTCATATGTCGAACTCGCTGACGCTGCTCCTGCAGGCGTTCGGTTTACCCGGTTGGACATTGAATCGGCGCCGGAACTAGCAGGGTGGGACTCCATCGCTGCAAAGCATCGACAACGACCGACCTGATTGATTGAGGTCCGGTCGAGGCCAAACGAAGGATGAAGGCGGCCAGAGCGCTTTGGGGTCGAACCTGATGCTGGTTTGACTTGTTACGAGGCTGTCGGCAGTCTCGTCGTTCGTATGCACGTTGGGCTATCCGTTCCATGCAGTTCACATGCTCATGTCCCTTAGGGGAGAACACGGAGAATGCTTATGTTTGATAGCCGTTGTCCCCCGCACAGCTATTCGTTGGGCTTTTATGAGAACGCCCTCGGGACACATCGCCTTGATCCACGTCCCCAGCAGCAGTTCACTTGCCGCGCGAGCTCCCGATGTACTTCGCCAGCGCCGTAGAGTTCGGTTTACGGATCGTTGCAATGATCGCGCACTGGGGGCACCAACGATTTTTTCGGATGTTGGCCAGCCCAGCCTTCCAGACATGCCCGCGGTCGCACATCCACTCCAGGTGGTGTGTGTTTGAAACGTAGTGCTCGGACAAACACTGGCCGCCGCGCTGCGCGGCGACCTCACGCGCCACCTCAATGCCCAAGCGCTTACCTGCGTGAAAGCATTGGGCGCACCATGCCCCCCTCACGATGCGCGCACCGGTAGCTTCCCAGCGATGGCCCTGTGCGCACACAAATTCATACTTAGCGGCGGAGCCGGTGTAGGTACTTGCTAGGCACTGCCCGCTCTTTTTCTGAGCCAGCTCGTGCAGTCTTTTCAGGCCATCCGGGAGGAGATAAGCTTGAGATTTCTGTCGATGTGAGCACTGCAAACACCACGACCCTCGCAGCACGTCGGATCCAGTGGCTTGCCATTGGTGCTGTGCTTTACAACGGAATTCATAGGTGAGGTAACCGCCTGCGTAGGATGTGCTCAGGCACTGACCCCCACGGCTTTGGGCGGTTTGCTGCAGACGCAGCAAACCGTCGGGCAACATGAGTTCCACTGCCCGCTTGCGCTGCATGCAAATTGGGCATCGCACGTTACGCTGCGCTGAGGCTCCAACGCGTGACCACGCATGTCCTTTTGAACACTCGAACCGGTAATGCTCACTCGTGCCCCGCCAATCGGTATCTAGGCACTTGACGCCCTCTTGGGCAGCCAACTTGTGCAGGTGATCCATATGGTCAATCGCGTCGCACGCATGACACCCCTTGGGGCCACCATGGCGATAAGTGCTACCGGTGCGCTCAAAAACGTGCCCCTGCTGGCAACGAAACTCGTACCTATGAGTCGTGCCCATCCACTGCGGCGTTAAGCAGTGCAGCCCATTCAATTCAAGCGCCGCAGTCACTTCATCAAAAACTTTGAGGTGCCTGGGGATGGTGCTGGTTTGCTGATTCTTGGGGCTCAAAATACGGCCGTCATCTGGTTTCACTGCGCAATTATTTTAGCTCTCAAGCGCCCGTGTGCCACAACCCAATGCAGCACAGCCACCGCTGCACTCCCCAACCCCAACTTGAAGCAAGTGGCGACCAGCACCAAAAACGTGCCATTTTTCACTGGTATAGTCGATTCCCACGTGGCTGCTTCAAGCAGCCTCCAAGACAGTTAAGCCCGAGAATTTCGAACGAAGACGCAAGGGAGTGGTGGTGAGTAGTACGCAGTCTGGCCAGCGGCCCTTCAAGGCGCTCGCGTGAAATCCAAAAAAATCATCCAGCGCCACAACTCGTGGCGGCGCAAGCAAGGCGGCGCGCCTGCGGGCTTGGCGGGTGAGATCGACAGCTTCTCCTATGCGGGCCTGGACCTGAACCTGGCGCAATTTGCAAGCACCGTGTTCAACGGCAGCAGCTTCAGTCAAACCACGTTCCAAGATGCCTCGTGGACCGGTTGCACCTTCACTGGCTGCTCGTTTTCCGAATGTGATTTCGCAGGCATCAAAATCAGCGACTGCCGCTTCACGGACTGCACCTTTCAAAAGGGCCAATTCGCCCGCAGTACCTTCGGCCAATGCCTGTTCAGATCCTGCACCTGGGAGCAGCTGAACTTTGACAACGCCCAGTGGAGCCAGGTCGATGTGCTCGACTGCCACGGCAGCCACATCGATGGCCTGCAGCTGCAGGGCCAAGACGTCGATTTTACGGGAAGCTACTTTGAGCACTTAGAGTTCGAACAAGCTCAAATCAACTAAGCCACCCCACCGCAGTACCCCTCCAGTGATGTTCTAAGAGCCCGACCATGCCAATCCAAGACCTCCTGGGTGAGCGCCAAAACGCTCGTCTCATCCGCCTGTCGTTTCCCAAGAAAGACGGTCCCTCCAGTGAGCTGCTGGTCAACCGGTTTGAGGGCTTTGAGTCGATCTCGCGGGGCTTTCGCTTCACGCTCGAGCTGCTCAGTGATGATGCCAAGATTGACATTGTGGCGCTGCAAGGCAAGCAGATGTGTGTCTCGCTGGTGCTGCCCGACGGCCAGCTTCGGCCCTTCACGGGCTACGTGCGCACCATCAAGCTCGTGCGCACCGATGGCGGCTTTGCCTTTTATGAGGCCGTGCTCGTACCGTGGTTTGAGTTCAGCAAGCTGCGCCACGATAACCGCGTTTTCCACGACCAGTCCTTGCTCGCACAAACCCGTTTGTTGCTTGACGAGTATTCGGCCCTGGGCAGCTGGGAGTGGCATGTCCTGGGCGAGGTGCCACGCTTCACCATGGCTGTGCAATGGAATGAGTCCCAGCACAACTACCTGTGTCGGCGCTGGGAGGCGGCCAGCTACGCTCACTACTTCAGCCACACCGATCAGGGGCATGTGCTGCACGTGATCGACAACACCACCTTGTTGCCCCCCATTGAGGGCCCGGGACCCCAGATACGCTTTCATCGCGGCGAAGGCCCCAAGGACGAAGACGCCATTGGTCAATGGAGCCCTGTGCGCCAGTGGATATCCACCAAGCGGGCCGTGGGCGGCTTTGACTTCAAAGGCCCCGTGCCCGTGCACACCCATCAAACCACCTCGGCCGAACAAGGCGATGTGCCCGAGATCGAGACCTACACCTACGAAGGCCACTACGGATTCAAGTTTTCCACGGGCGCCGACGATCTGGCCTGGCGTCGGCTCAAAGAAAGCGAGGCCCGCTTGGCGCAGTTTGAGGCGCAGGGCAACAACCGCTACGTGGCCCCCGGGCGCTGGTTCAAACTCACCGACCATTTCAAGTACACAGGTGATGAGGCGCAGTTTGTGATCCTCGAAGTGCACCACGAGGCCAGCAACAACTACCTGCAAACCGATGACAAAGGCCAGCGCAAGCCCGCAGAGTATAAAAACCGCTTCACCTGCTTGCCTCAAAAAACCCCTTGGCACCCTGGCGTGGGCTTCAACAGCCAGCCCTCGCTGATCCTGGCTCCGCAAACCGCCACCGTCGTGGGGCCGCAGGAAATGGGCAGCCTCAACGTGGATGTCCGCGAAAGTAAATGTGGAACTTCGGCGATGGTAAATGTGGAACTATGTGATCAGAAGAGGCCGAGCACAGGTGCCTCCGGGTGGGTCAATGGCTCGTTGAGCCAGCAACTGCGGGGTGGTACGAGGCGCGGATGAAG
>JANMGB010000307.1:0-47982 GCA_031374415.1 Burkholderiales bacterium | reverse complement strand
AGTTGCTCTCCACCCCGCTTCGCAGCGACGCAGTTACTCTCGGCTACGGGGTCATGGCTTGCCCCGACACGGACTTCCACCGTGCTGATTGCACGCCTTCACGGGCGCACGATTCCCGCCTGCGCGGGAATGACGTGGGGAGATGCCAAACCCTGCGCCCGTCATCCCCGCCTGCGCCCGTCATCCCCGCCTGCGCCCGTCATCCCCGCGCAGGCGGGGATCCAGGAGCATGCCTCAGAAGCGTTATGCCCGCGCGCTGCATTCCTCCCAGCTCAGCTTGCCCATGCGCCACCTGTTCGCTTTGGCGAAATCAATCCTTCAAATTCACTGAGACGGGGTACTCGTCAGGCATCTCGATCTAGGTCGTCCCCCGCACGCCCAACCCCTCTTCCTCACCAGCCAACTGCAACTTCACCAAGCTCGTGGGCAACACGACCCGCCAGGGATCGCCTTCCTGCACGGGTGGCTCCAGCGGCTCGTCGAGGTCGGCCAGCAGGGCAAGGTAGTCGGGGTCGTCGATGACCGCTTCTCGGGCACCATCGAACACCGCGCTCAGGCCCAAGGACAGAACATTGAGCACATTGGCTTCCTTGCCGGGAGTCACGGGCACCAACACGCGGGCAAAACCACTGCGCAGGAACTCCTCGTGCTTGGGATCCTCGTGGCTGGCCATCAGCATCTCCGGCCAGCGCTCACGCTGGCCCCAGAAGTAGGGGAACAGCTCGTAGGTCATGTTGTCCCACTCAAAAGCACCCTGGAAGAAGCGCACGGTTTGGCCTTCACGCAGGGCGTCGTCGACGTCGATCAAAACACCGTCGTCGGTGACGCTGACCGAGTCAAAATACTCGCCTTGCAAGAGCATGCTGTTGACGACGGTGATGGCGCCTCGCATCAGCTCATCGCGTTCGCGGCGTCGGTTGATCTGGGGTTGGCTGGCTGTGACGCCCCGGCGTTGCTGGCTCTCTAAACGCCGGTTGGCGTCCAGGGTGTCGGCCAGGCGCACTTCATAGGCTTCTTGAATTTTTTGGAATGTGGCACTTTGCCAGGCTTGCAAGGCGCTTTCCTCTCGCACGCACGCCAAAACCAGGCTCGCAGTGGCTTGCCGAGTGGGGTTGAACAGCACCCAAGCCGGCACTTTATCAATGGGTCGGCCACGCGAAAACAAGCGCGGTGGCAGGGTCAGCGCGATGTCACGGGCAGGTGTGGCCGCAGAGGCCAGCGGGCCCGTGCCGGACCATTCGCCCACAGACCACTGAACACTGCCGCCATCGCCATTGCCCGCGCTGGCATAGCTGATGCGAAATGACACCGGCGAATAGCCAGCGGGGATGTCAATCTCCCCCGACAGCAGCAGGGGTCCGGGCGCCGTGTCAGCGCCAGAGGGGGAGCTGCTGCTGCGCGCCAACACCACCGCAACGTCCAATGTGGCAGGCGGGGGCGGCGTGATGTCGCGCGCGCCGAACATCGCCGCATGCTGCTGGTAGTTGGCGGCGTTCAGTTCGTTGGGTCGCACCGTCAAAGCTGGCACGGGCGCAGGCTTGGCCGAGGTCTGCTGGGTGACCTGCCGAAGGGCCGCAGCCGGCTCGGGCACCATGAACTCAAACATCATGCGCCGGCCATAGTTGTAAAGCTGAGCCTCATGGACTTTGTCGACGAAGCGATAGACGCCCACTTGGTGTGTGCTGCCGGCTGCCGTGTTGTCAAAGCGATGGGTGTTGCGCTCTTGCACGACCACACGGCGCGTCGATTGGCGCTGCTCACGCACGCGGGTCTCGACCTTCTCGCGGCATTTTTCGACCACCTCTTTGGCATATTGTGTGGCGGCACGCTGGCTGTCTTGCTGCGAACGACCGTACGAAAACCCCACGTTCACGCCCACAGAAAAACCCGGCCCATAGCCCGATACGTTGACGCCAGCCGTGACCTGCATTTGCTCGCTGACCACCTTGCTCACCTCTTGCTGCATCTCGAAGCGCTCGGTGGACTCGAGGTTTCGCTCATTCTCTTGGGTGGTCTCACGCTCGGTGAGGATGGTCTCTTCAACCGTATCCTCTCGGGAGTGCTGGCGCTCGCGGAACTCACTGGCCAAGACGTTCTCGACGTGTGCCACCTCACCCAGCTGGTAATGCAGCAGCGTCGTTTGCACGAGCCGCAGGTCAATGACGCCGAGCGGCCGCACGCGGGCACGCAGCTGCTCGGTGATCTGGTCCATCGAGGGCAGTGGGATCACACCGGGGAGGGTGGCGTACAGATCTGCACTCAACCCACTGCGCCACAAGTTGCTACCCAGCAGCGTGGTGAGCTCGGGCGTTGAAATCTGTGCCAGGCTCAGCAGTGCTTGTTGATTCTGTTGTGCCGGGCTGACCAACAAGTGCGGCGTGATCATGTGCGCTTGACGGCCCACTGCGCTCAGGGCCACCTTGTCACGCAGGCTCAGTTGCAGCTGAGGCAGCAAGGTATCCAGGCCGCTGCCCTGTGCCTCGGCACTGGCCAGCAATTGGCGCTGCGCGGCGTTCAGACTATCGCGCTCAGCGGCGCTCAGTGGCGCGTCAAGCGGGCGTGCCTTGACGCTTTGCGTGCGCGCAGCTGTCATCTCTTCGAGCTTGTTGACCAAGCCTTGCGCGAGGGTCAAATCACTTAGCACGGCCTGTTGCGCCTGCGCCAGCGCCTGGCGCACGGGATCCTTGCCCTGCTTGCCCTGCGGAGCAGGCGGCGCCGAGAACGCATGGCGAATGCGCGACAGCGGCAAGGCCAGCGGCGCGCGCAGCGCCAGTGCTGCTGCCTCGTCCGAGCTGGCCTTGACCAAAGTCAGGGCGCGCACAGACCGGGTCAGTGCCAACAACACCGCCACGTCCGAGCCAGGTGCGCAGTGCAGCGCCGTCAGAGCAGACCAAAGACGATCCAACAAGGCATCGCGGCCGCCACGCGCGTCCAGCAGCGCCATCACATCGGCTTCGCGCAAGGCCGCATCTACCTGGTCGCGGCTGACCCGGCCGGCAGCGCCGGCCTCACGCTCCAATCGCGCCAT
Source organism: Burkholderiales bacterium (assembly GCA_031374415.1). Lineage (GTDB taxonomy): Bacteria > Pseudomonadota > Gammaproteobacteria > Burkholderiales > Burkholderiaceae_C > CANHBY01. The sequence goes on along the minus strand of JANMGB010000307.1, from coordinate 44,954 downwards.
CACCTTGGCGCAGGCTTGCAGCACAGCCGACTCGCCGAGCAAGGCGGGCAGAGCCTTGTCCAAATGCTGTTGCGCCAGCACACGCAAGTCTTTGCGGCTGCCATGGGCACTGTTGATTTCCATCTCAAAGCTGGTCAGGGCCAGTGGGCGCAGACCCGCGGATTCCGGAGCCACCAAGGGCTGTGGGGCACGGGCAACATGAAAGCGAAACAGCACGGCGGGCGGGGTAGGCATGGTGGTTATCCTTCGAGCGTCTTGAAGAAAGCTCAGCGCATTGCCGCCAACAACGTGGCTCAGTCTGGCGGCAGCCTGGGGCACCGGGCGACAATCGCCCGTGAGGCACCCCAAACACTTCGCCAGACATCGCCCGCTGACATGCGGACAGGCCCTGAGCGGGTCACACAGCAGCGCAGATACTATGCCCAATAAACTGCTTCGCCAACCATGATTCGCATACGCATCACGCAAGACGATAGGCGCGAGCCCGGCCCGCGTGCAGTGCTGGTTGCTTACCGAGCGGACGATGCCATGGCGGCAGACGACCCCCGCATCCCTTCATTTTTGCGTGCCGATGATGAGCCGGATGCGATCACTGGTGCGGCACCCGATGTGGAGGAGGGAGAAGCCGATCCTGAGGCCGACACCGCTGCCCCTGCGGAATCCGCAGCCACGCCGCCTGGCGATGGGCTGAGCAACACCTGGGCCGGCATGGTGACCTTGTCGGTCGAGCAGGCCTTGCCGGGCTTTCGCGGATTGCCGTTTGCGTATGAGTTTATCCAGCCGGGCAGTGCCAACACGGCAGCCCGCCGCTCGGAGGTGCCCGACCCCTTGCTGCGCATCGTGGCCGCGCCGGGTGTGAGCGTGCAGCTATGGCCACCCCGGGCGGGGCAGCCCATCGTGCGGGTGGACGTGATCCGCGTCGCCGATCCCCATGCCGTACCTGCCTTGGGCGACACCATCAATGCGTCGCTGCTGCTGGCTGGCAACGATGTGGGGCTGCACCGCTATGCCATCGGCATGACAGGCATGCTTTACGCCACCATGCACTCGACCCGTTTTGTGGTGCCTGACGATGAGAGCAGCGCGCAAGCCGAGACCGAGCGCTTGGGGCAGTACGCCCGCGATCCGGGTCGCATCGCGGTGCTGCGCCAACGAGACGGGTTGCTGTTCTTTGACAACCGGGCCGAGCGGATGTTGCAAGTCACGGTGCCCCGCTTCTCGGGGCTGGACACACGCGGCCCAAGTGATTCCCAAGCCCGTTTTGGCTATTCGATCAACCCCTTGGCAGGGCCGGACGAGGTGGCAGTGACGGTGGCCGCCACGGCCAATGTGCAGGTCGTGCAGTTTCACTACGGGTCGTTCGAGGCCGGCACCTCGCTCGCGCCCGACCTCATCGACAGCCAACGCGCCATGCGCCCATTCGCCTTGATGAGGGTGCCCAACTTTGCGGATGTTCCCTGGCCCGGTGCGCCCGTTGAGCCCCCCCGCGCCGCTGAAGATCGCCTCACCATGCGCGACACCGGCGAGCGCTTTATTCCGTGGCAAAACGAGCCCATTGCCTTGGTCGAACCACCCCCCAGCTTGGCCGACATCGCGGGCCACATCGTGGCCGATGTGCTGCTCTCCCGCATCCCCGTGGTTGGCGATGCCCTCGACCTGATTGAGCTGGGTGTCGCCCTGGCCTCAGGCCGCGACCGTTGGGGCCAGCCGGTGGGCTTTGTGGATTTGACGATGATGGCCCTGGGCGCGGCATTGCCCTTTGTCAACCGCCGTGACATGCAGCTCGCGCTGTTTGTCGGCCAGGCCAGCCTGGGCAGCGCCAGCTTGGTGGGGGCACTCAGCACGGAAGACAGTGCGGCCGACGAGGGTGTCGGGCCATGACCTTCTCCGTGCGCATGCAGCAGCTCCTGCGCCGCTATGGTCACGGCTCGCTGCGCAGCGGGCGATTGGTGGCTGCGCTGGCCGGCCTGAGCGACGACGAGCGCCACTTCATCGGCGAGATGGAAGACCTGGTTCGCGCCGGCGGTCGGCTCAACGACCTCCAGGCCTTGCGGGCCGCTGAACTGCTCGCCCGTGTAGTCCCCCAATACCGCGTGCGCATGCTCATCTCGACCGCCGACAACGCCTTCACTGTGCCGCAGTTGCAAGAAATATTCTTGCAAGAAACCAGCCACCTCGCCGAGCGCCCTTCGGTGACCGCATGGCTGCGCAGCTTGAGTGAAACCAGCCAAGCCTATGGCATTTTGCGTTGGTTGTGTGGCGACAATTTTCAGAGGCAGGCCACCTTGACACAAGGGCTGGGCACGCGGCTGCTGTCGTTTTTCTCGGTGCCCTCCCCTCGCCACATGAGCAGCACACCGGAGACGGCGCTCAGCGAGCTGCTGGACGTCCCCGGCGCCCGGGGACTCTTGTTTGAACGCCTGGAGAGGGCCCTGTTTGAGGCCGATCACGCCAGCGGTGGTGCCGCGCTGCTGGCGTCGGGGCGCATCTCACAAGGTCACTTCTCTGTGCTCAAGGGCAACGTCGCCGAGCTGCTTGCGCGCGGGCCGGTGCTGGACGAATTTCGCCAAGGCAACTCCTTTGGCAGCCTACCCGATGGTGCCGTCATGCTCAACGGCGTGCGCCTGCGCCGACCCGGTGCACGCCAAGCCACCTTGTTCAGTGACGGCCTCATCGGCGTGATCGACGGTGACCAATTTCAGTGGATTGCCTCGGTCGAGGTGAAGGCCTACGACGCCGGCTTCAGCGACGGCGTCGCGCAAGTGGTGCGTTGGTCGGATGTCTCTCACCTGTCCTCGGCCTTTACGCTGGAGCTGCCCGCCGGCGCCACGCGCATCAACATCAGCACCGGCGCACTGGAAACAGTTTCCACTCGCCTGCGCTTCCCGTTCAACCCGGCCCAAGCGAGCACCGTCAACCGCGTCAGCATACCCAGCGCCGGCGTGGGCCATTTGGTGGTCGCACCCCTGGGCGCCTCGCACTTTGACCTGTCTGAACTGGGTGCCAGCGCCCCCACTGGCCGGGTGATTCAAATCACCCACCCCGTTGCGTCCGACGCCATCGATCACTTCACGGCCCTGGTGCTGCAGGAGGCGGCTGGACAAAGCAGCGTGCCGGCCGCGCTGGCGGCGATTGAGCGAGTGACGCTTTAGAGCGTGTTAAAGCAAAAATTACGACGAAGGCCTCAACACTCAATCAAACTTGAACGCAAAGACTTGCGTGGCCAACACCTCCGCATCACCTCCGCTGTCACAGCGGTATTGCTGCACGGCATGGCGCACCGCCGACTCAAACACCCCTCGTGGCTGGGCCTGCGTGATATCGACCTGAATCACCTTGCCAGCCCTCACCGTCAGCCGCGCCGTGACACTGCCCTCCAGGCCCTCTCGCAGCGCACGCGAGGGCATCACCGGCTTGACCTGCACGGGGCACACCACACCGATGGACTGACTCACACTGCCCAGCGCAGGTGCGCCAGCCACGCCAGCGCTCGACTCCGGGGTGGCGGTTGGCGCCGGCCCTGCCGCGGGAGCAGCCAACTCCGTGCTGCCCGTCAACACCGGCGCCCCAGCAGGCGCCGCCGCGACGACCGACGGGGCTGCCACAACTTGCGCACTGGGCGCAGCAGGTTCTGCGCGTGCGGCCGGTGCTCGCGAGACCGGCAAGGATTTCAATCGGGGCGAGGGCAAGGGCAATGCCGAGGGTGGCTGCCCAGCAGACGGGGGCAAGGGCGCTGGCACGATCAAGCTCACCTGGAGCACCGTGGGCCCGCCCATCTGAGGCGCAGAATCAGCGCCAGCCCCCACTACGGCCCAGCCGACACCGCCGTGCAATGCGACCGTCAAAGCCACACACCCCAGTCGATGCCGCCGGAGAACTGAAGAACGCGCCGAATTCATGCCATCAATATCCAAGAAAATAGCAGGACAAGCTACCTTGCGCCCACTCGGTGAACCGCGGTGAAACGACCTCCCCAGCGGCGAAAACCCCACGCGAGCCCTTCAGCCGCGCCCAGTGCCAGCGCACTGAGCCCCCAAACTGGCAACGCCCACCCCAAGCAAAGCACCAAGCCCCAAACCCACGCAGGAACCGCGCGCAATTGATGCCAGCTCATGCGCGGCACCGCCAGCGCGCCAGAGGGCCGACGCATCCACCACATCACCCACCCTGACACCAGCGAGCCCAAGGTCGTCAAGGCGGCCAACACCAACAGCGCCCGATTCCACCACCCCAACTCGCCGCGGTGAAACGGGATACCCACCGCCGTCGCCTGCGCCATCACCGGCATCTGATCCCAGCCACTGCGAAACAGCAACTCGCCAGTGTACGCATCCAGGGCCAGGTTGAACCTGCGAGTCGGTTGATCGCGGTCGTAGTTCTCAACCCGCCACACACCCCGTTGACCTTGAGGTGGCGTCATCTGCATCGCGATCTCAGGCGACACCGCGCGAGCCGAGTCCCAGACCTGTTGCCAATTGAGAGGACCCCCCTCGCCCGCCGCGCTCATTAACCCTTTCGACGGCCTGGGCGACTCTTGGCCCAAGGTCTTTTGCAACTGACGGAAATTCTCCCCCGCGTGGCGCGACCAAGTCAGCCCTGTCACCAGCAACACGGCCAACACCCCACCCATGACCACGCCCACCAGCGCATGGGCATCGCGCCACGTCACCCGCCCCTTGCCCCCGCGAGGCAGCAGGCTGCCCCAACCCCGCCCGCCCTGAGGCACTGATCGGGGCCACCACAGCACCAAGCCAGTGATCATCATGATCAACAACCAACTGGCGCCCAACTCCATCAGCCAGCGCCAGCCATTGCCCTGCAGCGCGCTCGAATGCAAGCGCTTGGCCCAAGTCTTGAAGCGCTGCATCTCCAGCAAACTGCCCACCACCTCCGCGTTGGCCGGGTTCACATACACAATGCGCCCGCTGGGCAAGCCATGGTCGTGCTCGCCATGCCCCGCATGAGCATCCGCTGCGGGCGGGGCTTTGAGCACCACCTGCGTCGTATCCCCCGGCCCAAAAGCCGGCACCACAAAACGAAGGTCTTGCCCAGGATACGCCGCCGTGGCCGCCGCCACCTGCGCATCCAAAGGCACACGCTGCGCCGTGGCAGGAACCTGATCGACGGCGCTATGCCGCCACGCCTCGATCTCCGGCGTCCAGACGTACAACAACCCTGTCAGCACGGCAAACAGCACCACCGGCGTGGTCAACAGGCCCGCCCAAAAATGCACGCGCCAAAACAGCCGATGCAAGGCAGAAGACGCCCCGCTGGGGGAGCGTTCGGAAACTTCAGACAATCTCGTTGCAGCCATCATCAGCCCCCTTGGATGTCAATGTTGATAAGGAATGTGCCCACCTCAAAAACGCACGCGCAGCTCAGTGAACACCGTGCGTCCGGGATACGGATGCGCCTGATAGGCCCTGGTGTCGTTGACGTTGTCGACGCCCAAAGCCAACTCGGTTTGAGCGTTGAACTTGTAGCTGCCCCGCACATCCACGAACGTGCTCGATGACACCCCGCCATACACATTGGGATTCACATCACGGTTGTAAACATCGTTGTACGCACGTCCAGAATGACGCACGCCCAAGCTGCCCATCCACTGCGCGTTGGCTCGGTACGCTGCCAACAGATTGGCCCGCACTTTGGGCACACGCAACCAGTACTTGCCCACCGACTGCGGATCCTTGTCATTGGCCACCACCTTGGAGCTGGCCAGAGCCACATTCGCATCCAGGCCCAAGCCCCTGAGCAGCCAATCCTGCGTTTGCCACACGCCCTCAATGCCTTGGGTCTTCACACGGTCCACATTCGACACACGTGTCACTGTGGGCGTCACACTGATATCCGACTGGCGCAAGATCGCATTCTGGACATCATCACGAAACACCGACACCCTCAGGTGGTGCTGACCCCAATCCTTTTCGGCACTCAACTCCCACGCCTTTGAGCGCTCAGGCCGCAAGTCAGGGTCACTCAAGCTCAGGCTGGTCGCTGTCAACGTGCCGTTGTAGAGCTCCTCCACATTGGGAAACCGTACCCCTTGCCCATGGCTCACCTTGAGCAGCCAGTCCTGCGGGGCCTGCCAAGCCAATGACGCTTTGGGTGAGGTGCCCGACAAGCTCCGACTGGGGTAGCTGACCGTGCGGTTGAATGCGCCGTCGCCGGTGGCCACACAAAGGGCTGTCGCCGACGCCGTGCACGAGGTGGTGCGCACCAACTGCTCACCCCCATGCGCTTTGAATTGCTCTTCACGCACGCCCAACGTCAGGGTCACGTCATCTCGCAAGCGCCAAGCGTCCTGGGCGTAGACGGCGCTCACCTCGGTGCGCCCCAGATAGCTTTGGCTCAGGCTGGTTTCCGTGCTGCGCCAATCGCTGGCCAAGCGTGTCGGGCTGTTCAGCACATAGCTACTGCGATGCAAGCCAAACGTCAAGGCATGGCGCCCATCCGTGAAGTCACCTGCGACCGGCGTGTAAGTCCCCTGCACCTCCAAGGTATTCCAGCCGGTGCCATCGCGCCGCGTCCACGTGCCTGGGCCGCCGTTCTCGGCCTGGTTTTGGGGTCCACTGGACTGCCGGGCCACATCCTCCAAAATCCGATAGTTGGAGTACACCACTGATGCATTCCACCCGGTCGCATGGCGGGTCTTCAGCGTCAGGCCGGCGTGCCGATGCAACTCATCTCGGTTGGAGGCAGCGAACGTGCTGGCTGGCAGATTGAAACGATTGGCCCCATCACTGACCGTGCCAGACCACACCAAATTCCCTGCGGCATCACGAATAAACGGCCGGTTCGTGTTGCTGGTGTCATTTTGCCAAACCCCCAACATCGCACTGCCCACCACATCACGGGTGAAGCTGTAACCGAGCTTCAGCTTCAGCGTGTCTTGCACCGTGTGATCGATGGCACCGCCACTGGCGCCAAACACCGCACGCCGTTGACCCAAGGGGTCGGTGTCGTACTGCACCCCAGTGACAGGCGTTGCCGCGCCCGTCACGGCCGGAAACACTCCCGCGGCATTGGCACTGACCGTGGCGTAATTCATAGGCTGCGACGTCGAGTCTTGGTGATTCACTGCCACCGAATACCACACCCCGCGCTCAAGCCGGTCACCCACATAAGCCGACAGCTGATGCCCACTGAAACTGCCCGATTGACCATACTGATCAAAGCGCTGCTGATATGCAGTGACCCGGGCCGCGCCCTCAAAAACCTTGGGCTCACGCTCAGTGATGGCCACGGTGGTGCCAATCGAGTTGCCTGGGTAAATCGCAGAAAACGGCCCATACAACACATCCACCCTGGCCATCGCCTCTGGCGTCACCATGTTCCACCGCGGCGCATCAAAGCGGCCCAAAAAGTTCGAGATCAAATAGCCGTCCACATACACCAGTCCGCGAGACGGCTGAAGCGTGCCAAAACTGCGCCCACCGATGAGCGCATTGCGATCACCGATGTAACGCTTGCGCAGGGTCGTGTTGGGCACATAGTTGAGAGCGTCCTCCGGGTTGAACAAGTTTTGCTCGCGCAAGTCATCGGCCGTTTTGCTGGCCGTGTTGCCGGGGAGTCCTTGGGCCAAGCCACTGCGGGGCGTACTGCCCGAGACAGTGACCGGTGCCAGCTGCGCGTCGGTGGCCACGCCTTGGGCGTGAGCCGGCGTCGCTGATGTAGCGATCACCCAGACCAGTGCCTGCAAAGCACAAGACGGCACGAGAGGAAGCGGGAACGCAAGAGAAGAGCCACAGGTGCCCGCGGCACCCAGCGCAGAGAGTTTCATGATGTGTCTGGGAGATGCACAGACAAAGGGCAAGCCAATGAGCCCAGGCGTCTGTGCCGAAAAATGAGGCAACCTCATCCAGCGAGCGGAGTCGCCAGGCGTGAAGTCAACGGTCAGGTTTCAAACCAAACGAAGCGGTGGTGCGCGAGGCTGGGCTGAGGCCCAGGCAAACAGGTGCCGCGGTGCGCTGTAAAAGCGCTCAGGCAAGGTGGTGGACTCGCCCTGAGCAACAGGCTGCTGCACTGCCATGGGAGGCCAACCGCCCCCTCCGTGGGCACACCACGGACAGTGATCGCCCATGAGTTGAGACCCAGGCAACGAACCCTCTTTAGCGGCATCAGCACCCTGGGTGCTCAGGTTCACTGGCGCAGAACAAATCGCGGCCCAGTCATCGATCCCTTGGGACGCCCGCACCCACTTCGTCAGGCCCGGCGCCAAGGCGATGCACAGCATCGCCAACGCCAACAGGCTGGCCCAGGATCTGAGGTGGGTGCGTAGATAAGTCACGATTCGAGTCTAACAAGGCTTCACGGAGAACGGCGGCGTCGAAAAGGCGGGTCTTACCAGCAACATGTGCGAAAGTGTTTCAAACCTCAGTCGTGCTCATGGGCCCACGCCACAAGTACATCCCGCCCCATCACTGCCAACTCGACTTTCTCGCCCACAGGCAGCGAGACCTTCGTGACGCCGTGGCCAAACGGCAAGCCCATGAGAATCGGGGTTGGTGTCAGGCTTCGCACATGCTCGACCATGCTACTCAGCCGGTAACCCCGGTCCAGGGGCGACTTCTTGAAGTCCGTGAAGTCGCCCAACAAAATCACCTTCTGTGCATCAAGCACACCCGCCTGGTGCAACTGCAAGAGACTGCGCTCCACCCGGTACGGGTGCTCATTGACATCTTCCAAAAACAAGATCCCTCCCTTAGTCACACGGCGGGCCGGCCAATGCGGCGTTCCCAGCAACGAGCTCACCATGCACAGATTGCCACCCCACAGCGTGCCACGCGCAGTCAAGCCATCAAACGGCTTGGCACCGGGCCCCGACCGTGGGCCACTGCGTTCAGCAAAACCCACAGCCTCCAGCGCACCACTCATGGCCTCCAAAAAGCAGGACTCTGTGATTTCATCGACCTCATCCCCCCCAAAGTCACCACAGGCCAAGGGCCCGGCCCAAGTGCCAACGGCGCCTTTGCCATGGGCCAACAGCCCCAACTGAAACGCCGTCATGTCGCTGTACCCCACCCAGCGCGTGCCACGCTCAATGCTGCGCACAATCCGCGGCCAATCCAATCGATCCAGCAAGCGCGTCAACCCATAGCCCCCACGCGTCGACAACGCCACACTCGGCGCTTGCTCAGCCACACGGTGCACGGCGGCCAAACGGGTGTCATCGTCTCCCGCGAAGCGTTGAAACTTGGCTTGCGCAGCCTCGTCGACGTGCACCTCAAAGCCATGGGCACGCAAACGACGCGCCGCGCGCTGCAAGGGCAAAGCGCGGGCCACCACCCCACTGGGGCTGAACAAGGTCAATGAAGTCATAGAAGCAAAGGGGGGTCTGAAGGAGACACGAAGCCATCGTGCGGCAACTCGGCCGACTCACCCGCTGGGATGATCGAGGGCTCATCGGAAGGGGACGACAACACCGCCGCGCTGTGGGGTGACGGCTGCCGGCGTTGCTTGTACTGCGCCCGTCGTTCGGCAAAAAAATCGCGCAACACCTGGCCACAGGCGTCGCCCAGCACGCCCCCTGTACAAGCGGTGTGGTGATTCAGCACGGTGTTGTCGAACAAATTCACCACCGAGCCCGCCGCCCCAGTTTTAGGGTCGAGTGCGCCGAACACCACCCGCTTAAAACGTGCATGCATCAAGGCCATGGCGCACATGGCACAGGGCTCCAGGGTGACAAACAACTCACACTCGGGCAAGCGGTAGTTCGACAGCAAAATCGCCGCATGCCGCAAGGCCACGATCTCGGCATGCGCCGTAGGATCGTGATCGGTGATCGGCCGGTTGTAACCCGTGGCAATCACCTGCCCCTGCCGCATGATCACGGCCCCCACAGGCACCTCACCCACCAGCCAAGCGTTGTGGGCTTGATCCAGTGCCAGGCGCATGGCGTGTTCATCGGAAGCATTAGTGACGTGCATGCTTCGATTTTGGCATCCTCGTACCCCGTCTCAGTGAATTTGAAAGGTTGATTTCACCAAAGCGAGCAGGTGGAGAATTGGCAAGCTGAGCTGCAGGGATCCAGTTTGCGGGAATAACGGGCCTGAGGCAGCATCCTGGATCCCCGCCTGCGCGGGGATGACGTGCTGACGGTTGTGCGTGTCATCCCCGCGCAGGCGGGGATCCAGCGGCCTGCGTACGACGCCATTGGCCGCTTCACACGGCTTGTGGAGAAATGCGGAAGTCAAGACTTCATCGGGTCGGATCAATAAGGGCAGCGCAGACGGAAAAAAGGCCGGACAAGCCGGCCTTCTTCATCCTCTAAGGAGCCTAGGGGCCCTTGGCTGCGTGCGAGGTCAAGCCACCTCGCCCACCACCACCACTTTGACTTCAGCCAGCACGTCGCCATGCGGAGCCACGGTCACGGTGTGCTCGCCGGTGGTCTTGATGGGACCATTGGGCATGCGCACCTGGGACTTCAGCACCTTGAAGTCGATGCGGTTGAGCGCATCGGCGACATCGGCGTTGGTGACCGAGCCGAACAACCGGCCATCCACACCCGCTTTTTGCGTGATGTGCACGGTGCGGCCGTTCATCTTCTCGCCCAGGGCTTGGGCTGCGGCCAGCTTCTCAGAAGCCGCCCGCTCAAGCTCAGCGCGCTTGGCTTCAAATTCCTTGATCGCTGCCTCGGTGGCACGACGTGCCGCACGGGTGGGGATCAAAAAGTTGCGTGCGTAGCCGTCTTTGACCTTGACCACGTCACCGAGATTGCCAAGATTGGCGACTTTTTCCAACAAGATGATTTGCATGTCGAGACTCCTCAGGTGCGATGCTGATCGCTGTAGGGCAGCATGGCCAGGAAGCGCGCCCGCTTGATGCAGGTGGTCAGCTGGCGCTGGAAAATAGCGCGGGTGCCAGTCAAACGGGCCGGGGTAATCTTGCCGTTTTCGGCAATGAAGTCACGCAGGGTGTCGACGTCTTTGTAGTCGATCTCGACCACGCCTGTGACGGTGAAGCGGCAAAAGCGCTTGCGACGAAACAGGAGTGACTGCGTATTGCGCTTGGGCTTGCGGTCTTTGGAAAACTTGCCTTTTCCACGAGGAGGAGCCATTTTGAAATCCTAACGAAAAGATAAATAGGGTTTGAGCCGAGCCGGAGGGCCGACCCACGGTGAATCGATTCAGATCAGTCGAGTTCGGTCACATGAAACACGACACCCCGTCCGTTGCGCTGCGGTCCTAAAAAGCCCGCAAAGCCATGAGATGTTCCCATCTCAAGGCGCCCCAACGTTTGGGTGATGTCGCCAATGCCTCGGGCTTTGATTTCCAGGGCAATGCGGCGAACTTGGCCGTTGTGCATGAGCTCAGACTCATGCTTCAGACTCAAATCCAACACCGGCAAACCCGCCGGCGTGTAGCGCAAAGCACCTCGTTCAACCAACACCGCCGTCAGCACCAAACGGTTCAGTCCAGGGACTGCGCCGTCAGTTTGAAGTGACTTCAATCCGCTCAAGCAGCCGTGTCTTGCATGGCTTTGCGAGCGTCCTCTTTCTCAACCGATTTCATCATGACCGAGGGCGTGATCTCTGCCTTGCTCTTGAGCACGGTCAGATGGCGCAGCACGGCGTCGTTGAAGCGGAAGCCCGTCTCAAGTTCGGTGAGAACCTCGTTGGTGCACTCGATGTTGACGCACAAATAATGGGCCTTGGCCAATTTCTGAATCTGGTAAGCCAATTGACGACGGCCCCAATCTTCAACCCGGTGCACAGCGCCACCCGCAGCGGTGACAACACCCTTGTAACGCTCCAGCATGGCTGGGACTTGTTCGCTTTGATCCGGATGGATCAAGAGAACGATTTCATAGTGACGCATGGAATCTCCTTGTGATTTCCCGTTGATGGAAGCCACCCCGAAGCGTCAAACCCAGGTGTGGCAAGGTAAAGCCCACCAGTATACCCGGATTTACCTGCTCACACGGGGAACTGCCTATCGGCCGCCCCTCAAGGACGGAGCCAACGTGTGCCCAATACCGCACGTCACCTGGTTTCATCCCCCACTCTCCGCCGGCCCCAGGCAGGTTTTGCCGGACACTGTCGGGCATTTCGGTTCATTTCGGGCCTGTTCGGAGCAGTCCTCGCCACCATGCCTCACTCATCCCCCCTGCCTCGTTTGACTTGGCTGTTGGTCAGCACCATGACTTTCTCATGGGCCCTGTCGGCCTGCCAACCCGGCACGACAGCGGCTCCCGCCGCACCACTGGCGAGCACCACCACCGTGAGCGCTGCGCCGGACCCCGCCCAAGTCGCATCAGCGGCAGCGCTGGCACGGTCGCAGGCGCTTCAACAGCAAGTGCTGCAAAAGGCAGATGCGGTCTTGGCGCGGCATCGCCAAATGATCGTATTGATGAGCTCCGAGCGCCCCCTCAAAGTTGCCGAGCGTCGGGCCGTGACCGGTGTCGGCGAGACTTTATTTCATGAATCGCTGGCCGAGGTTGAGGGGCTGATGGCGCTGATCTCCAACACCAGCGACCCGGCCACCCTGGGCGCCGTCGCGGCCCTGCTGGACAAAGTCGAGTCGGAGCCCAGCTGGTTTGACGCCGACCGCCTCGCCTTCAAAGACGTGCTCACGCGCCTGGCCCAACAATGGGGGCAGGCACAGTCGATTGGCGGGCTGAAGCTGGCCAAGCGCGCCAGCGAAGACCTCACCGTTCTGGGCGAAATCGAGCTGGCCTATGACAAAGAACTGAAAGAAGTGTTCGGTCGCTTTGCCAAGCGCGGCATCGAGCTCAAGCGCGAAAAATGGAGCGACTACCTGACCAAGCTGCGCATGCTGTACAACCGAGAGCAAATTCTCAAAGATCACGGCAGCATCATCCCCCACACCCACAACCAGGGTGATGCCGGTGACACCGATGCGCGCGAAGTGTTTGGCAGCTCGCTACCGCCCAAGACCGTGGTGCTGACTTTTGATGACGGCCCCCACCCTCGGTTCACCGACGAGATCCTCGAGATTCTCAAACGCTACGACGCGCCAGCGATCTTCTTTCATCTGGGACGCAACCTGGGCACCGTGGATGCAGGGGGACACCCTCAGCTCGGGGCGCAGTCGGCCGTCGCCAAACGTGTGCGAGACGCCGGGCATCTGCTGGCCAATCACAGCTTCAGCCACAACGTGATGACCAAGTTGGATGAAGGGGGCGTACACGATGAAGCCGCCCATACCGAAGCGCTCCTCGACGCGGTAGGGCGCGACAAATCGGCCTTGTTTCGCTTTCCCTACGGCGCACGCAACGCAGAGGCTTTGGGCGCCGTAGAGTCATTGCAATTGCGCTCGATGATGTGGAGCGTGGACTCGATGGACTGGGCCGACCCGGTCCCCAAATCCATCGCTGAGCGGGTGCTGTCCGAGACCGACAAGGCGCAACGCGGCGTGATTTTGTTCCATGACATTCAGGGGCGCACCGTTCAAGCCCTGCCCATCGTGCTCGACCAGTTGGTCGCCGATGGCTACCGCTTTGCCACTTGGCACGATGGCAAGTTTTTGCTCAAGCCGCCCCAACGTGTGCGCCTCGATGCAACCGTGAGCACGGGCAACGACACCCTGTACCGACGCAGCCATGCGGTGGTCATTGGCATTGACAAATACACGCGCTGGCCTGGCTTGCAACACGCGGTTCGCGACGCCCAGGCCATTCAAAAAACCCTGATCCAGCGCTTCGGTTTCGCCCCAGAAAACGTCACCACCTTGCTGGATGGTGACGCCACGCGAGCCAACATTCTCAAGGCGCTCAACAATGAAGGCTTGGCTGACGGTAGCAAGGTCAAAGCCGACGACCGGGTGATGGTGTTTTTTGCTGGCCACGGCAGCACTCGCAAGCTGCCCAGCGGCCGGGACGTGGGCTACATCATTCCGGTCGACGCCTCAGTCGACAACTTGCCCGCAGACGCCATCTCCATGCCGCAACTGCAAGAGGCCAGCGAGTCGATCACCGCCAAACATGTGTTGTTCATGGTTGATGCCTGCTATTCAGGTCTGGGCCTGACGCGCGGCGGCAGTAGCGGCACCCAATCGAAAAACTTTCTCAAAGACAACGCACGACGCCAGGGCCGCCAAATGCTCACCGCCGGTGGCGCCGACCAACAAGTCGCAGACGACGGTCCTGGGGGACACTCGGTCTTCACCTGGACCGTTCTGCAAGCCCTCGGTGGCAAGGCCGACATGAACGGCGACGGCGTGATTACCGGCACCGAACTGGCCTCCTATGTGGCCCCGGCCGTGTCCAGCATTGCACGCCAGACACCCGCCTTTGGCAGCCTGCCGGGCTCGGAAGGTGGGGAATTTGTGTTTGAGCTGCCCACCGAGCGTGAGGCCCTGAGCACCGACAGCCTCCAGCTGGACACCCAAGCCAGTGCGCTCAACAAACGCCTCGATGAAGCCCTGCAAGCACCGGCGACCGTGCCAGGGAAAGCCCCAGCGCCGCTTCAGGTGACGGTCAAGAATCTCGAGGGTATCGACACCAAACTGAGCACCCCCTCAGCCGCCCCATTGCCACCGCGCGTGGCGGCCCAACGTGCCAATGACAGGGGCTTGAGCCTTTACCGCGAACGCCGCTACGACGAAGCCGAAGCGGCGTTCACCGAAGCGCTGAAGTTGCAGCCCAAGTTTCCCCTGGCGGCCAACAACCTGGGCTTCATCTATTTCAAGCGCGGCCAACCCGTCGAAGCCGCCCGCTGGTTCGAAAAGTCCATTGAAATGGATGGCTCACGCACCCTGGCCTACCTGAACCTGGGGGATGCCTACCTGCAACACCAGGAGGACGCCAAGGCACTGCAGGCCTACACCACCTTCCTGGGTTTGAGCCCACAGCACCCCCGCAGCGCCTCACTGCGGGCCTGGGTGAATGAGCCTGACAAGACAAAGCAACGGCCCGTGCTGCCCTGAGGATCTGTTTATTTGCGCTGAGGCCTGATTCGCTTGGGTTCACCAGGCCCGATTTTTCCATCGGCTCGTGCCGACAGGTAGGCAAACAAGTCCAGCACATGAGGGTTGACCTGAGAGTCAGCCTCCCAAGCGGGCATGATCACCTGGTTGGAGGGGGCGCGCTCCCGGCGCATCACGTCGTTCAGCATGGCGTCGCGCAAGGCCTCGGCATCATCCGAGCTGGCGCCGTTCTGCGGCACCACGATGCGGTAACTGGTCAGCACCTTGGTCGCGAAAGCGCGCGGCGTGTAACTGCCGATGCGCTCCAAGAGATTGGGCGCCACACTGGTGCCCACGGCCCCCACGCCATGGCAGGCATAGCATGTCGTGTGGAAAATCCGCCAGCCTGTGTAGGTTCCACTGTCGACGCGACCCGCTTCAACACGGTAGTCACCCGGCATAGGGTCCAATTTCGATTGCGCCGACGAAGGCGACATCGCCAACAGCGTCGCCAGGAACAACCCCGCCCGGGAAACAAGGCGAAACCGAGAAAGCAAGATCATGGTCATGGGATCGACTTTGTGAGTAAAGAGGGGCCATGCTGGACCCCCTTTGAGCCAGACGGCTTGACGAAAATCAATGATCACGCTCGCACAGACGCCACGCCGCGGTTGGCCAAGGCATCGGCGCGCTCGTTACCCGGGTCACCCGAGTGTCCTTTCACCCACCGCCACTGCACATGGTGCAAGGTCCGCTGGGCATCCAGCTGTTGCCACAGATCAGCATTCTTGACCGGCTTCTTGTCGGCCGTCTTCCAGCCACGCTGCTTCCAGCTGATGATCCACTCAGTGATGCCTTTGCGCACATATTCACTGTCCGTGTAGATGATCACATCACAGGTGCGTTTCAGGCAAGTCAATGCCTGAATCACTGCCGTGAGCTCCATGCGGTTGTTGGTGGTCAAAGTCTCGCCACCGAACAATTCTTTTTCGTGATCAACCCAGCTCAGCCAGGCTCCCCACCCGCCCGTTCCCGGATTGCCTTTGCAGGCCCCGTCCGTATAGATCGTCACATGAGGGCGGGGCAATGGGGAAGTTTCAGTCATCAAAGTCTCACAAAGGAAAAGAAGCAGGCTCAACGGTCAATGTGCTCACGCTGCCGATGGACGACCACCGCAGGCGCCGTCCGCGGCTTCAGACGCACCTGTTTAGCCAGCCCCACCAAGCGCATACCGCGCACCCGTTTGACGGCCACCAGCAAATACACGGCGCCCAGCATAGGCCACCAGCGATCCCCGGCGGACTCCATCCATGCGCAAGGCTTGAGCCAAGTCTCTCGAACAAACGGTGCACGGTAGCAACCAAAGCAGCCACTCTCGACCTCCAGATTCAACAAGCGCAGCCAGTCACGCAAACGGCGCGGTCCGATCAAATCAAAGTGCTCTGGCAAAAACAAGGCCCCGTCCCCTAAGGCCAAACGCCGGAGCATCCGCCCGCAGCGTTGCCGTGTGCCCCATAAACTCGCCGGATTGAAGCCCACAATGACCACACGGCCCTCCGGCATGAGCACCCGCTCAACCTCACGCAATGCGCGGTGCGGATCGTGAGCGGCCTCCAAGGTGTGCGGTAGCACGACCAAGTCCAGGCTCTGGTTGGCAAACGGCAGCTCATCGGAGTCGCAATGCAAGTCCAGACAAGCGTGACCCACGTCACCCGCGTACCACCGGTGCGGCATGCGATTGGCCCGCAAACCCTGCAACTCAGGCATACCGAACTGCAAGGCATGGAAACCAAACAAGTCAGTCACCGCAGCATCGACGTGATGCTGCTCCCAGTTCAGGACATACTGCCCCACTGGCGTTGCCAGCCAATCGCTCAAACCTTGGATCACCTCACCATTGCTCATGAATCTGATTGCCCTACCTGCCTTCACTGACAACTACATCTGGATGCTGCACGATACGCATCAGGCCATCGTGGTCGACCCCGGTGACGCCGAGCCCGTTGTGCACGCACTGACTGCATTGAAACTCAAGTTGGCAGCGATTCTAGTGACACACCATCACCATGACCACGTGGACGGCCTTGCCGGCTTGCGAAGTCTTCTGCAAGGCGAAGTACACGGGCCTGCGTCGGAGGCCATTCCGCGCCCCTTTGTACCTGTATCGGACGGCCAGATCGTGCGTGTGAATCCATGGCATTTTGAAGTGATGTTTGTTCCCGGCCACACTGCAGGCCATGTAGCCTATTTTCTCCAAATGGCTGACGCCGACCCCATCGTGTTTTGCGGTGACACCCTGTTTTCAGGGGGTTGTGGCCGGCTGTTCGAAGGCACGCCCACCCAGATGCACAGCTCCCTCAAGCGCCTGGCCGCCCTGCCCCCAAGCACCCTTGTTTGCTGCACCCACGAGTACACCCTGTCAAACATGAAATTTGCACGCCATGTAGAGCCAATGAACCAACGCGCATTAGCCTACCAGCAGTCGTGTGAGGTACAACGGCAAGCTGGGCGCCCCACATTGCCAAGTTCAATTGAACTTGAACGGGAAATCAATCCCTTTTTGCGCTGTAATCAAGCTCAGGTTGTGCAGTCTGCGCAAACCCATTCGGGCTTGCATTTTGCTGAAAATTCAGAGGGTGAGCTTGCAGTCTTCACCGTCCTTCGACAATGGAAAAACGAGTTTCGAGCATGACAACACGCCCTCGATTTCGCGCAACGCATGTGCTGCAGTGGGTCGGTGCGGCCGCACTGCTGGCCCTGGTGACCGCATGCAGCACCACGCCGACCACCCCAAGCCGCCCCACCGCTACCGGCTCCACCAGCGCGGCCCCATCCGCCGCCCCAGGGCTGATCACCACCCCCCGCCCCGCACTCGGCTTGAGCGTTGAGCCCGAGCTCAAGCCCTCCGATCCGCTGCGCCCCGGGGTTGACGTTCAAGCTGAGGCGAACCCCCGGGCTGACCTGTGGAGCCGAGTGCGGCGTGGCTTTGCCATCCCCGACCTTGACAACGACCTGGTTCGGGGACGTGAGCAGTGGTATGCCACACGCCCCGACTACGTCGAGCGCATGACGGTGCGTGGCAGCCGCTACCTTTTTCACATTGTTGAAGAAGTTGAGCGTCGAAACATGCCCACCGAGTTAGCCCTGCTGCCGTTCATCGAAAGCGCCTTCAACCCGCAGGCCCTGTCCACAGCCAAAGCCTCTGGCATGTGGCAGTTCATGCCCGCCACGGGCAAAGACTACGACTTAAAGCAAAATGTTTTCCGCGATGACCGCCGTGATGTGCTGGCTTCCACCCGCGCTGCCCTTGACTACCTCCAGCGCTTATACGGCATGTTCGGCGATTGGCACCTGGCCCTGGCCGCCTACAACTGGGGCGAAGGCAGCGTGCAACGCGCCATCGCGCGCAACCGCAAAGCCGGCCGGCCCACTGACTACAGCAGCCTGCGCATGCCCACCGAGACACAGTACTACGTGCCCAAACTGCAAGCCGTCAAGAACCTCATTGCAACGCCAGAGGTCTTTGGCTTGCGCCTGCCCCCCCTTGAAAACCACCCTTATTTTCTGACTGTCCCCATTGAGCGCGATATGGATGTTGACGTCGCTGCCCGCTTGGCTCAGATGCCACTCGACGAGTTCAAAGCACTCAACCCCCAGATGAACAAGCCGGTCATTTTGGCAGCCGTGACACCGCAAATTCTGCTGCCCTACGACAACGCCAACCTCTATGTGCGCAATGCGTCCAGGCACCAAGGCGCCATGGCCACCTGGACGGCCTGGGTTGCCCCGCGCACTGTTCGGCCGGCCGACGTCGCCAAGCAATGGGGCATCAGCGAGACAACACTGCGCGAGATCAACCGCATCCCGCCAAACATGCTTGTCAAAGCCGGATCCACGCTCGTAGTGCCGCGCCAGGCTCACAATGCTTCTGTAGACGTCACCAGCCATGTGGCGGACCATTCCATGATTGCCCTGGCTCCGGAGGCCCCGCCTGATCGCAAGTTGCTGCTGCGCGTCAAACCCAAAGACACCTTAGCCAGCATTGCGCGCCAACATCATGTCAGCGCCAGCCAAGTCGCCGAATGGAATCAACTCACGATCGACAGCGCGCTGAAGCCCGGTCAAACCTTGGTGGTCTTTGTGCCTCGATCCCGGGCATCAGGCACGAGAGTGGCTCGCACGAACAAAGCGACCCGAGCGACGAGTCGTCAAGCATCCGCAGGCGCAGCTCATCGCAGCCCCGCACATCGGCGAGAGCGTCTGGCCGCCACCAACAAGTAGGCCCCAACGGCACCAACAGCGCTGGCATCGACGGCTGAGCCGGCGTGCCTAGTGCATTCTGTGGAATCTCCATGCACCGTGTGTTGCTCAACCACCCTAGGCTGCCCCTGTTTGGCGCCCAAGCCACCCGCGCGCTGGAACGAGCCACAACCGCGGGTTTGACCTCGGGCACATTGATGCAGCGCGCGGGGGCTGCCACCGGCCAGTTGGCTTTGGCCCTGGCCCCCCACAGCCCGCGCTTTTGGGTGGCCGCAGGCCAGGGCAACAATGGCGGGGACGGCCTGGAAGCCGCACGATGGCTGCATGTCCGTGGACATCATGTCGGCGTGACGCTGTTTGCCGATCCAGCCCGCCTACCCACAGATGCCCGCGATGCCTTAAAACGGGCGGAAACAGCCGGGGTGCAGATTCACGCTGACTGGCCTGAACCCAAAGATGCGTTGGTCATTGACGCCTTGTTGGGCCTGGGGCTGCAGCCGAGCCAACGCAGCCATTCGGTGGCGCTGGCCTGCGGCCTGCGCGCCCTGCAAGACCACATTGGGCCGCTGTTGGCGGTGGATCTACCCTCGGGCCTGCATGCCGACACCGGGGAGGGTCTGCCCAGCACACCGCGCGCCACTGCCACGCTGTCTTTGCTCACCCTCAAACCCGGCTTGTTCACCGGACGGGGGCGTGATTTGAGTGGCGAGATTTGGTGGCACGACCTCGGTATCGTTTGCGACACCGCCCCCCAGGCCTGGCTCAACACCGAGCTGGCCATCCTCCCTCGCACACACCAACAACACAAGGGCAGCTTTGGCGATGTCACGGTGATTGGAGGTGCGTCCGGCATGACTGGCGCGGCGCTGTTGGCAGGGACTGCCGCGATGGCTGCTGGTGCGGGCCGCGTCTATGTCAGCCTGCTTGATGGAAACATCGCCCCCTCGGACAACCCCGGGTTGATGCTCCGCGCCTGGGAGCCCGGCAGCCGCCCGAGCGCTTGGAGCCAACAAACCCTGGTTTGCGGCTGCGGCGGCGGTGAGGCGATCACTGAGGTGTTACCGAGCGCCATGAGTTTGGCCGAGCGTCTGGTGATCGATGCCGATGGCCTCAACGCCTTGAGTGCCCACCCGTCCCTGCAACGTCAACTGCACAGCCGCAGCGCCAAAAACCGCCCCACCATTCTGACCCCCCACCCTCTTGAGGCTGCCCGTTTGTTGAGCGTCTCAGTCGGCGACATCCAGAGTGACCGCCTGCATGCTGCGCAGTCCATCGCTGAGCGCTGGGGTTGCACGGTGATACTCAAAGGCTCCGGCACGGTGATTGCAGCACCCCAGTCAACCCCTTGGGTCAATCTATCGGGGAATGCCTCGTTGGCAACCGCTGGCACGGGCGATGTCCTTGCCGGTTGGCTGGGAGCGTGGTGGGCGCAAAGTCCCGGGCAAGTGCCGCAGGTCGTGGCCGCGCAAGCCGTGGCACGACACGGTGCGGCAGCCGAGCCGGCAGCACCCGGCCCCCTGCGAGCCCAAGATCTGATCGAACGCATGCATCAGCAACTCCGGGCCCCAAACGCTCGAGCCACCTGCGTCAGCTCCGCTTCTTCTTAGCCGCCGCTCGGCGTACGGTGGCCGTGCGCTTGCGGGCCTTCTCTGCGCTCTTGTCCCCGCTCGCGCTGGTACCTGTAACCTCGCCGCTCGGCTGGAGCAAACGAGGTGTTGAGTGGCGCGACTGGTCTGCCGCTTTGCGGCGTGCTTTGGCGGCACGATCTGCCTCCTGCAAATCAGCCAACGCTTGCGCCGCAGTATCCACCGGCTGCGAACGCTCAGCAGGCGTGTCGTCGCGCTTGCCCTTGCGCGCGCCCCGCCCACTCGGGACGACACTTTCACCATCCTCACGGACCAAGCGGAAGTCGATCTTGCGTCCATCCAGGTCGACACGACTCACCTGCACCCTCACGCGATAGCCCACGATGTAGCGCAGTCCCGAGCGGTCCCCACGCAGCTCTTGGCGCGCCTCATCAAACCGGAAATACTCGCCACCGAGTTCTGTGATGTGGATCAGACCCTCCACATGCAAACCATCAAGTTGAACGAACAGCCCAAAGCTCGTGACCGAGCTGACCGTGCCACCGTACTCTTCGCCCAGATGCTCACGCATGTAGCGGCACTTGAGCCAGGCCTCCACATCGCGTGAGGCTTCATCCGCGCGGCGCTCATTGGCACTGCAATGCACACCAGCCATCTCCCACGCTGCGGGCTCAGTCAGCGCCTGAGGCGAACCGGCGCCCTGAACGGCCCCCTTCTTGCCCTTGCGCGCGGGCTGCGAGAGCGTCGTGCGTTTGACGTCCAGCATCCGGTAGGACTTGCGCCCCAACAGCGCCTTGATCACCCGGTGGACCAACAAGTCGGGATAGCGACGAATGGGGCTGGTGAAGTGGGTGTAGGCCGGATAGGCCAAGCCAAAATGCCCGCTGTTGGTGCTGGTGTATATCGCCTGCTGCATCGAGCGCAGCAGCATGGTGTGGATCTGCAAGGCGTCAGGCCGGTCTTTGGTGGCTGCCGCAATCGCCTGAAACTCAGCCGGCGCTGGGCTCTCACTGATGCTCAAGCCCAGACCCAAGGCCTTGAGATAGTTTTGCAACAAGGTGCGTTTCTCAGGCGTCGGCCCTTCGTGCACGCGGAACAGCGCGGCATGCTTGTTTTGCTCAATGAAGTCGGCCGCACACACATTGGCCGCCAGCATGGCTTCTTCGATCAGCTTGTGCGCCTCGGTCCGGGTACGGGGAACGATCTTCTCAATGCGCCCGTTCTCGTCACACACAATCTGCGTTTCGGTGGTCTCAAAGTCAACCGCACCGCGCTGCGCTCGAGACTTCAGCAAAGCACGGTAAACGTCGAGCAAGTCCAGCAAATGAGGCACCAAAGGCTGCCGCTTGGCCGCCTCGGGCCCCCGGGTGTTAACCAAAATAGCCGCGACTTCGTTGTACGTGAAGCGCGCATGGGAACAAATCACTGCTGGGAAAAACTGATAAGCATGCACATCACCCGCTGTGCTGACCAGCATATCGCACACCATCGACAAACGCTTTTCGTAGGGGTTGAGTGAGCACAGCCCATTAGAGATTTTCTCGGGCAGCATGGGGATCACCCGGCGCGGAAAATACACCGAAGTGGCGCGCTCATAGGCGTCTTCATCCAAGGCTTCACCGGGCTTGACGTAGTGACTCACGTCAGCAATCGCCACCACCAGACGCCAGCCGGTGCCACGCCCCACTTTGGCCGGCTCACAGTAGACCGCATCATCGAAGTCACGAGCGTCTTCGCCGTCAATGGTGACCAAGGGCACGTCAGTCAAGTCAACGCGATTCTTGCAATCCACAGCGCGCACCTTGTCGGGCAAGCTGCCAGCCTGGGCCAAGGCCTCGGCAGAGAACTGATGCGGCACTTCGTATTTGCGCACCGCGATCTCTATCTCCATGCCCGGATCATCAATGTCCCCCAACACCTCCGTCACTCGGCCGACGGGCTGTGAGTGCATCGACGGCGGCTCGGTCAACTCGATGGCCACCACCTGACCCGCAGCCGCATTGGCTGTGGCGTTTTTGGGCACCAGGATGTCTTGACCGTAACGCTTGTCCTCAGGGGCGACGAGCCAAATGCCACTCTCGTGCAGCAGACGGCCGATGATGGGCGCCTTCTTGCGCTCAATGATCTCGAGCACACGCCCTTCCGGACGCCCTTTTCGATCATGTCGAACAATGCGTGCCCGTACGCGATCGCGGTGCAAGACGGCACGCATTTCTTGCGGCGACAAATACAAATCGGGCTGCTGATCATCGCGCACCACAAAACCGTGGCCGTCGCGGTGACCTTGCACCGTGCCCTCTACTTCGCTGAGTTGGTCGGCAATGATGGCGGGAGAGTTGCTCAAATTTTTATTAATGATAGAATCCATGGTTTCCTGAAATGCCCAGGTGGCGGAATTGGTAGACGCACTAGTTTCAGGTACTAGCGGGTAACTCCGTGGAGGTTCGAGTCCTCTCCTGGGCACCATTTCAGTGGGGTTAAAGTAGACGTCAGCTTTGAAGCTGGGGTGAAGATACAAGAAGTAAGAAGGCGTTCAAAAAAAGCTCTAGAAAAAACCAAAAGCCAGTTACCAAAAGCCGAGACTTTGATCTCGGCTTTTTTTCGTCTGCAAAAGGTTACCCTGGATCCTCGTGGGATCGTGAGCCAAGCAGTTCGGCTGTGGGCGGAGGAGTGCCACAGCGAGGCACGCGTTTGGCTCGTCAAATGGAAAACTTTCGCGCAAGTTGAGGGGGGCGCATGTTGTCATACTCCTCAAATGGTTGATGAATCCACGGGCTGGTGGGCAACAACTCGACGTAGTAGTCCGGTGTGTAGCTTGAACTGCCTTTGGTCCAAATCACCGCAGAACGCAACTCCGTGATCGCGGGCGTGCCACGCAAGCGATCAACCACGGCACGCAGAGTCACACCCGAGTCAGCCAGATCATCCACCAACAGAACCCGCCCTGCCAACTCCCCTTGTGGCAAGGTAATGTACTGGGCCAAATCGAGCCGCCCTTGAATGGTACCCGCCTCAGAGCGATAAGAGCTGGTTGACATGATGCCCAAGGGCTTGTCAAACACCCGAGACATCACATCGCCGGGGCGCAGGCCCCCGCGCGCCAAACACAAAATCTGATCAAACGCCCAGCCCGACGCATGCACCCTGAGCGCCAAACGCTCAATCAGCAAGTGATACTCGTCCCAAGACACATAAAGATTTTTTCCGTCTTCTGTCAACATCACCAGCCCCGTTGAACTAAACCCAAAAAACTACAGTTGAACGCCCCCGTGGGGGCGGCGCGGTGAGTGTCAGCCTTTAGGTCAAGGCCACCTGCTCAAAAAAATCCATACTCATCAGCGTACTCTTGGCGATGAAAGCGCTCACGTGCTCAAGCCTGATAAGGATGGCGAAGCAAGATAGTGTGTTCGCGGTCAGGACCGGTAGACACCATGTCGATCGTCGCACCGATGATCTCTTGCACCCGCTCCAGATAGCGACGGGCGTTAAGCGGCAAAGCGTCCCATTGGGTGATTCCGGCGGTCGAACCCACCCAACCCGGGTAGGTTTCATAGACCGGCTGGCAAGCGGAGATTTCATCCGCATCCAGGGGCAAGATGTCCAAACGTCGTCCCTGCCAATCGTAGCCCACACAAACCTTGATTTCATCCAAGCCGTCCAGCACATCCAGCTTGGTCAGGCACAAGCCCGAAATGCCATTGATGATGATGGATCGCTTCAGAGCCGCCGCATCGAGCCAGCCACAACGACGCGGCCGACCGGTGACCGTGCCACGCTCTTGACCGACCGTGGACAAGTGGTAACCCACTGTGCCCGGAACATCCATCGGCAACTCGGTGGGAAAAGGACCACTGCCGACCCGGGTCGTGTAGGCCTTGGTGATACCCAGCACGTAGTGCAAAGCGTTGGGGCCCAAACCCGTTCCCGCCGCAGCATTGCCAGCCACACAGTTACTGGACGTCACGTAAGGGTAGGTGCCATGGTCAATGTCGAGCAAGGTGCCTTGAGCGCCCTCGAACAAAATATGTGCCCCTTGACGATTGGCGTTGTGGAGCAAGTAACCGACATCGGCCATCATGGGCTTGATGTGTTCAGCCAAGGCCATGGCGTGCTCAAGAATAGGTGCGAACGCCAAGGGCGTGCCTTTCAAGTAACCCTGGAGCGAGAAGTTATGCAAATCAACCAACTCTTGGAGCTTGCGGGCAAAACGCTCAGGGTGCTTCAGATCTTGAACACGCAAAGCACGGCGAGCGACTTTGTCTTCGTAGGCGGGTCCAATGCCTTTGCCCGTGGTGCCGATTTTTCCAGCGCCACTCGACTCGCGCAGCAACTCACGGGCTTTGTCAACTTCCACATGAAAGGGCAAAATCAAAGGGCACGACTCACTGATGAACAAGCGTGAGCGAACCTCGACTCCTATGGCCTCCAGGCGCTCAATCTCGCTCATGAGATGAGCAGGGTCTACCACCACGCCGTTGCCGATGTAGCAAGCCACCCCTTCCCGCATGATGCCGGAGGGGATCAGTTGCAAAGCCGTTTTGACACCTTTGATGACCAAGGTGTGACCGGCATTGTGCCCCCCCTGGAACCGAACAACCGCCTGGGCGTGGTCGGTCAGCCAGTCGACCACTTTGCCCTTACCTTCGTCACCCCATTGAGTGCCCACCACCACCACATTGCGGCCAGTGGCCGTCGATTTCACTGCGTTCATGTCTGACTTTCTGAATTTGAATGGGGTTGGTGGTTCGGTCAAGCTGACACCACCTGCCAGCCGTCCGAGTGACGCACCAACTGGCGGTCACAGTCGAACTCCTGGACTTCATGCTCATGCCCGGGCAACACACACACCACGGTCTCGCCCTGATCTCTCAGCCGCCTGACCTCGGCTCGCAAACCTGCGTCATCGGCCCAAGGCGCCCGGATGGCGGCGGCCATTCGACGCACTGGGAGCAACACCGCTAAAGTCTTCACGTCAAGACTGAAGCCGACTGCCGGTCGATTTCGACCAAACACCGACCCCACTTCATCGTACCGCCCACCACGCAACAAGCTGTCGGTCGCGCCTTGAGCAAACACGGAGAACTGGACGCCGCTGTAATAGGAGTATCCGCCCAGATCAGCCAGGTCATAGCCCAAGCCCACCTCGGGATGGGCCGCCGCCACATGGGCGCCCAGCGCACTCAGATCGCGCAAAGCGGCCTGGATCAAGGGGCGCTGGGGCAAGGCTTGGCTTGCCGCCTGCAGCACCCCAGACCCACCATACAGCGTCAACAAGCGCTGCAACCCTTGCCGAACCTCAAACGGGAAGTCGGCCGACAACTCGGCCAAGTTACCGGCATCTTTGCACGCCAAAGCGTGGGCCACATCTTGAAGTTGAGCGGCACCCACAGGCAAACCTGCCAACAATGCCCGCACGATGCGTGAGTCAGCCAGGTCGAGTTGCAGTCCCTTGACCCCCGTGCGACGCAAGCTCTCCAGCGCCAAGTCCAGGATTTCCAGGTCGGCTTCGAGCCCCGCATGACCATAAATTTCAGCCCCCAACTGCAAGGGCTCGCGCGTGGCGTGCAGACCGCTGGGCCGGGTGCGCAAAACGGGCCCGCAGTAGCACAAACGCGCCACCCCGTGGCGGTTCAGCAGATGGGCATCAATCCGGGCCACTTGCGGGGTCGTGTCGGCGCGCACACCCATTGTTCGGCCACTGAGCTGATCAACCAGCTTGAAGGTTTGGAGGTTCAGCGCCTGGGCTGTTCCAGAGAGCAAGGAATCAAGGTACTCGAGCAAGGGCGGTGTCACCAGCTCGAAACCGTAGCTGCGCGCCATGTCCAACAGACCCCTGCGGAGTTCTTCGATGTGCCGAGCCTGGGCTGGAAGCACATCAGCGATATGCTCAGGCAACAGCCACGCAGACGAGCGTGCAGACATTCAGACAAACCTTTTTCTAAAGGGTGGGATTGTATCGGGGATAGGGAAAGGCGGCCGGAATTGCTCACCCAACACAAGATGGGGCGGGCATACCGCCCCCCGAAGTGCGCTTACTCTCTTGCGTCCGCTGCTCGCGCCTCAGTTACGCCCCAATGCGGAAGGCATCACACCCCTGAAAGTCTTGAAGAAGTCGCTGTTGGGATCAACCACAATCACATCAGACCGATTGCGGAAACTGGCCTTGTAGGCCTCCAAACTGCGATAAAACTGCGCGAACTGGGGATCACGGCCGAAGGCTTCCGAATAAAGCGCGGATGCCCGTGCATCGCCCTCACCCTTGATGCGCTGCGCGTCGCGGTACGCTTGAGCCATGATCACCTCACGCTCACGATCTGCCTCCGCACGAATTTTCTCGCCTGATGCGCCACCCGTGGCGCGCACCTCGTTGGCAGCCCGCTTGCGCTCGGACTCCATTCGGCGGTAGACAG
Organism: Burkholderiales bacterium; assembly: GCA_031374415.1. Classification (GTDB taxonomy): domain Bacteria; phylum Pseudomonadota; class Gammaproteobacteria; order Burkholderiales; family Burkholderiaceae_C; genus CANHBY01. Next base: position 17,831 of record JANMGB010000307.1, on the reverse strand, counting down.
ACTCAGTCACGGTCGGCGCAAAATCAACCCGCTTGATTCGGACGTCGACAATCTCAATGCCGAAAGCATCCAAGGTAGCCTCAAGCCGGGTTAGCACGTCTTTCATGATGGCTTCGCGCTCAGTATTGAGCACCTCTTGCACGGTGCGCTGGGTCACCACCTCATTGAACGTCGCCTGAACCACTGGGCTCAAACGGGATTCGAGGTTGCGCAATTCAATGCCGTTGTTGCGGATGAACTTGATGGGCTCTTTGATCCGCCATTTGACCAGCCAATCGATCACCAAGCTTTTTTTCTCTTGAGTGAAAATGGGCCGAGTGTCGGGCGCGTCGAGGGTCTGAATACGACGATCAAGCATCACGACATTTTGGAACGGCGGCGGCAACTTGAAGCGCAAGCCCGGCTCACCGATAGACTCTTTGATCTCACCAAAGGCATAGACCACCGCAAATTTGCGCTGGTCAACCACAAAGACCGTTGACAAAAGCACCAGAAACACAATCAAGGTGCTGGCAATGAAAATTCCAATTCGGTTCATCTGGCAAGTCCTGTTTGAGCTCGAAACGTCAATCAACGGTTGTCACGATCACGGGTACGCTGGTTGTCTCTCGAGCGCGTATCAGTGGCAGCTGAAGTCTGAGCCGCAGGCTCGGGAGCACGCGCTGCGGGTGCGGTCGCGGCGGCTGGCGGAGTTTGCTGAATCAGCTTGTCGAGCGGCAGATAAAGCAGGTTGGAGTTGCCTTTGCTATCGACCAAAACTTTGCTGACATTGCTGTAAATCTGCTGCATGGCGTCGATGTAGAGACGGTCACGAGTCACTGCGGGTGCTTTTTGGTACTCCGTCAACACACTGGCAAAGCGCAGTGCATCCCCCTTAGCCTGCTCTTCAACGCGTGACTGGTAGGCGCGCGCCTCCTCCAGCAAACGTGCAGCCGCACCACGGGCCTCCGGAATCACCGTGTTGGCATAGGCCTGGCCTTCGTTTTTCAGGCGCTCGCTGTCAGCACCCGCCTTGAAAGCATCATCAAAAGCGGCCTGCACTTGCTCTGGCGCCTGGACACTTTGAACGTTCACGTTGATGACCAAAATCCCAGACTCCACACGGTCCAGTTGAGCCTGCACCAACTTGATCAACATGGGCTGCAGATCCTGACGCTTCTCATACAACACTTCGTCCATCGTTTTCGCGCCCACGATTTCACGCACGGCCGACTCCGCCGCCTGGCCTACAGCGGCGTCAGGTTGACGGTTCTTGAACAAGTAATTTTCGATACCGTGATCCCCATCTTTGATGCGGTATTGAACAGAGAAGCGGATGTCGACAATATTTTCGTCTTGGGTGAGCATGAAAGAGTCGCGCAGACCCGTGTTTTGAGCCACCGAGTTGCGGCCAACATCGGTCGACTGCAGCAGATTCACCTGCACGATCTCGTGAGACTGAAAGGGATAGGGCGCACGGTACTGCATCCCTGCGTGAACCGTTTTGGTGTACTTCCCAAAGGTCAGCACCACGGCCTGCTCACCCTCGTGAACAATGAACACCCCGGTGCAACCCCAAATGAGCAAGACCACTGCACTCACCAACCCCAGACCAATACCGGCATTTTTCATGTCAGGCTGACCACTGGGATCCCGCCCCGGCCCGGGTGGCGTGTTACGCCCAAACAAGCCGCTGAGCTTGCGATTGAAATCGCCCCACAACTCATCCAGGTCGGGGGGACCGTCGCCCCGCCGACCACTCAGGCATACGATCGACGCCGGTCGCCTGCGAAGTCGCTGCACGACACCAGCAAGCAAAGCGCCCGCCGCACGCGCGACACTCGTCAATGACGCCGACGCACCGGAACGAGCTGGCGCCGCAGGGGGGAATGAAGAGAGTCCATTCATGGTCATGCTGTATTGAGAAAAGAGGGTGAAAGTGGTGGCTCTGCCTGCGCGTCATCCTGCGCGGCAATATCCGAAGTTGGCGTCTGTGTGATCGCGGACACGATCAGCTGCCGCAAGGTGTCCAAACCCGTATTTTGCAACGCGCTGACAAACACCCTCGGCATGCGAACCCCGTGAACTTCTAGGAGGTCTTGGCAGACTCGTGACTGCTGGTTAAGTTCCAGCTTGTCGCATTTATTGAAGACCAGCACCTGTGGAATCTGGTCCGCCCCAATATCTGTCAAAACGCGATGCACCTCTTTCATTTGCTCATCGAGGTTGGGGCTGGCAGCATCCACAACATGCAACAACAGATCGGCCTCGGCAGCTTCTTGCAGCGTGGCCTCAAACGCCTCCACCAACTTGTGGGGCAGATCGCGAATAAAGCCGACTGTGTCCGACAGCGATACCGAGCGCTGTGCATCCTGCAAATAAAACTGGCGGGTGGTCGTGTCAAGCGTCGCAAACAGCTGGTCGGCGGCAAGGGCCCGCGCTTTGACCAAGGTATTGAACAGGGTGGACTTGCCCGCGTTGGTGTACCCCACCAAGGACACGCGATAGGTTTGATTGCGCTCGCGTTGACGCCGCTGCGTACGGCGTTGCCTTTTGAGCTTGTCGAGCCTGACCTTGAGCGCTTTAATGCGCTCGCCGATCATGCGCCGATCAAGCTCAATTTGGGTTTCGCCCGGACCGCCCCGATTGCCAATGCCCCCCCTCTGCCGCTCAAGATGACTCCAGCGACGAACCAGGCGGGTCGACAAATACTGCAAGTGGGCTAGCTCGACCTGCAACTTGCCCTCATGACTTTGAGCACGGGCCGCAAAAATCTCCAAGATCAACAAGGTTCGATCAGCGACCGGCACACCGAGGACACGCTCCAGATTGCGCTGCTGGGCCGCAGACAAGGCTTGATCAAACAAGACGCCGTCAGCCTGGTGGGACTGAACCAGTATCTTGATTTCATCCGCCTTCCCGGAGCCCACAAACAAGGCGGCATCAGCCGATTGGCGCTTGGCAATGACTTTGGCCACGGGCTCATCGCCGGCCGAACGCGCCAGCAAAGCAAGCTCGTCCAAGGTCGGATCGAAATGTCGGCGAGCACCCAAATCAACGCCCACAAGAATGACGCGCAGGGGCATAGCGCTGCTGGCGGAGCTCTCCACGGTCAGGGAATCAGGGTTCGGATCATGCGCATCAGGCTCAGGTCGATCAGGCTTGCTCCGGTGTCTCGGCTGCGTGGAAGTTCACTGCGCGCCCCGGAACGACCGTTGAGATCGCATGCTTGTAGACCATCTGGGTCACGGTGTTCTTCAGCAAAACCACGTACTGATCAAAGGACTCAATGTGTCCCTGAAGCTTGATGCCGTTCACAAGGTAGATGGACACTGGCACATGCTCTTTGCGAAGCAGGTTCAGGAAGGGGTCTTGAAGAAGTTGGCTTTTGTTGCTCACGATATTTTCCGTGTTGAAAGTTCAAGGTAAAGGCACGTTAACACAGGCCTTCTCCACAGGCCTCACCGACCTGAAGAATCTTTGTCATCGAAGGGATTTCGGCTGGACCTCATTTCAATTCGCAAGGGTGTGCCGGTGAGCTTGAAATGGGCACGAAAACGCCCCTCCAGGAAGCGCTTATAAGAGTCGGTCACATGTTCAAGAGAGTTGCCATGAATGACGATGATGGGAGGGTTCATACCGCCTTGGTGAGCGTAGCGCAACTTCGGCCGGAACATTCCTGCGCGCTTGGGTGCTTGGTGCTCAACGGCCTCTTGCAACAGGCGCGTCAGGATGGGCGTCGAAAGTTTGCGAATGGCCGATTGATGTGCCTCAGAAATCGACTTCCAAACAGCGGCCAAGCCCTGGCGACGGATGGCCGAGATGTTCAAAACTGGCGCAAACTTCAAAAAAGCCAAGCGTTGCTCAATGGAGCGCTGCAGCAACTCTTTTTGGTAGGCGTCAACAGCATCCCATTTGTTGACGGCCAGAACCACGGCACGACCGCTTTCAAGAATGTAGCCTGCGATGTGTGCGTCTTGGTCGGTCACACCCTGTGTGGCATCCAGGAGCAGCAGCACCACGTTGGCGTCAGCGATCGCCTGGAGCGTCTTGACCACCGAAAACTTTTCGATCGCCTCAAAAACGCGCCCTTTGCGGCGCAAGCCTGCGGTGTCAATCAACTCAAATTTTTGCCCAGCTCGCTCGAACGGTACGGTGATGGCATCGCGGGTGGTGCCGGGCAAGTCAAATGCCACCAATCGCTCTTCACCGAGCCAAGTGTTAATCAAGGTGCTCTTGCCGACATTGGGGCGTCCAGCAACGGCCAAACGGATAGGCCGATCTTCATCAGCACCCTCCTCGTCTTCCTCGGAGAATGGAAAGTCTTCAAGGGCCGCCTCGGTCAGGCTGCGAATTCCTTGCCCATGGGCCGATGAGATCGGATGCGGATCACCCAAGCCTAATTCAAAAAATTCAGCCACCTGAGGTGCGTCAAGCATGCCCTCAGCCTTGTTAGCGGCGAGCAAAACCTTCTTGCCTGATGCGCGCAAAAAATCAGCGATGTCATGGTCTTGACCGCAAACACCGCCACGCACATCGACCACAAAGATCACCGCGTCCGCCTCCGCCACAGCCTGACGGGTTTGCTTGGCCATTTCTTTGACAATGCCACTGGTACAGTCGGGCTCGAAACCTCCCGTATCAACCACAATAAACTCGCGCGGGCCCAGCTTCCCATCGCCATAGTGCCGGTCTCGGGTGAGGCCAGCGAAGTCCGCAACGATGGCATCCCGGCTGCGCGTCATGCGGTTAAACAGGGTGGACTTGCCCACGTTCGGGCGTCCGACAATAGCAATGACCGGCTTCATGGACTTCTCACTCTGGGCGCAGGGCAAACACACTGCCCCTGCGCGTGACCACCAAAACGGTGGCGCCTAAAACTGCTGGCGTGGTCATGATGGGGCTGCCATCGGTGCTCAGTCGCAGCAACGCACGACCGTCGTCGCGAGACAAGAAGTGCACCATGCCGCGCTCATCGCCCAACACCAACATATTGCCAGTGAGCACGGGGGCGCTCAGACCATGATTCAGCAAGGCATCGGTTGACCACAATGGAAGACCCGTGCTGGTTTTCCATACCTGAATTCGATCGCTCGCGTCAGCTGCATAGACCTGATCGGCATCAGCGGCCAGGCCCTGGGTGCCCCCGAAGTTCTTACTCCAGAGCAAAGCAGCACGCGCAGCATTCACGCAGCCCACAGCCACTTGAAAAGAGCGCGCGCAAACAAGGTCACCGACGCGCGCTGCGGGGCCTACCAGATCGGCCAAACGCTCAATTTCGTTGGTGCCTCGCGGGGTCGCCAAAGAGGCCTCCCAGACGACGGCACCGTTCACGGAGTCAAGACCCACCATGCGCGGACCCTGACCCACAATCAAGGTGTTTCCAAAGGCACGCATCACACCCGGCTGCAAGAGGGTCAGAGGGTCGCCGGCACGCGGCACGGTCCAAAGTTTGCGACCATCTTGCGCGTCGAATGCATGCACGCTGCGGTCACTGGCTTGCACGAACACACGATCCCCGGCCACCAAAGGCGCGGTGCGCACCTGCACACCCAGGGAGCGCCTCCACAGCAAGCCGCCCGCCTGAACGACCACCACATCACCCTTGCCAGTGACCATCGCAACATAGCGGCCATCGGAGCCCACACCAGCACTCAAAGGCTCGCCCAATGCAAAGCGCCACAGAACCTGGCCAGAATCAGGCTGCAAAGCCACCACCGTGCCCTCACTTCCAGCCACTGTGAATACCCCACCCTGGGTTGCAATGCTCAGCGGGCTGGTGACTTTGTCCAGCGAGTATTGCCACACCACGCGACCAGCGATGGGCGCTGCAATGACTTGCAAAGGCTTGGGTTCTGGCTTCTTAGGCGCCCCACTGCAGGCTGCAAGCCCAACGCACCAGGCCCCAATGAGCAGAGAAGCACACACTCGCGAGCGCACCGGACCCGTCATCGCGCAGCCCCTGATGCGGCCACCATCGGTTCAGCGGAAACAGAGACGCCCAGGGCACCCAGCTTACCCTCGACCACGCGCCGGTAGTCGAGTTTGGTGTCCAGCGCCTTCCAAGCTTGCTGATAGGCCGTGATCGCCTCCGTGGGCTTCTCCAGGGCAGACAAGACATCGCCACGACGGTCTGCGATCAGCCCCTCAAACGCAGGCGAGGGTGAAACAGCCAACAGACGCAAGGCCTCATCGAACTTCTTAGATTCCATCAAAACAGCGGCCAACCGCAAGCGAGCCAAGGCTTTGTACTCGCCGGTTGTCGCGTTGTCATTGGCCCAAGCCAGGGAGGCCTGAGCATCGTCCGGTAGGCTGGAATCCAATTGCAGCTTACCCAGCAAAAGGGCAGCTTGCTGAGCAAAGAAAGTCTTTGGATAGCGAGTTTTCAGATCACCAAAGACCTGCGCCGCGCGGGTCACATCACGCGCCAAAACGGCTTTGTCCAGCTCGTCATACATGGCACTCGCTTGCAAAGACTGGCCTTGTTGATAGCTTTGCCATTGGTTCCAAGCCACATAGGTACCCAACACGGATATCAGCAGCAGCAACGCAAAATTGCCGTAGCGCTTCCAGATCGCTTTGAACTGGTCAAGTTGTTCTTGTTCTTCGATGTTGAGCTGGGCCATGATCAGTCTTTGAGTCAAAATCAAACGGTAGAAGGCGGGGTGATTATGCGTTGAGCAACTCGCTGGCCCATTGATCCACGTCGGCCAGCACCAGGACGCGCTGAGCAGCAGCAGAATCACGCAAGTTTTTCAAGCTGACTTCACCGCGTGCGATCTCATCGGGCCCAAAGATCAATGCGTAATGTGCACCGCTGTCGTTGGCCCGCTCAAACTGCGTGCGCATGCGCGCGGGCCCGGTGGGCCCAGTCGCGTTCATCTGAACACGGACCCCAGTGGCACGCAGTACTTCGAGGGCACAAAAGACAATGGGCAAATGTGATGCATCAGGCACGACGACATAAACCTTGGGCGCCGGTGGTGAGGGCAGCAAAGACAGTTTATCCAGGAGCAAAAGCATGCGCTCAATGCCCATGCCCCAACCGACCGCCGGCGTCGGCTTGCCACCTAACTGCTCAATCAAACCATCGTAACGACCACCACCACAAACAGTGCCTTGAGCACCCAAGTGATCAGTCACCCACTCAAAGACTGTGAGGTTGTAGTAGTCCATGCCGCGAACGAGGCGCGGATTGATGCGGTAGGACAAACCAGCCGCATCCAGCACATCACGTACGCCCTGAAAGTGGGCCAGTGAGTCCTCGCCCAGAAAGCCCATGAGCTGAGGGGCCGTCTCCACGACGGCCTGCATCGCAGGATTCTTGGTGTCTAGGATGCGCAAAGGGTTCGTGTGCAAGCGACGCAATGCATCGGCATCCAAAAGGTGCTGGTGCGCCTCGAAGTGCGCAACCAGTGCATCACGATAAGCCAAGCGCTCATCAGGCTGACCCAAACTATTGATTTCGAGGCGAAGATCTCGGCCTTCTTGCAAACCCAGCTCGCGCCAGAGCGCACGAGACATCAAAATCAATTCAGCATCAACGTCGGGGCCACTGAAACCCAGAGCCTCGGCGCCCACTTGGTGAAACTGTCTATAGCGACCCAGCTGGGGCTTCTCATGGCGAAACATGGGGCCCGTGTAGTACAAACGTTTCCCACCATCGCGCAAGAAAGAGTGCTCGACCATGGCGCGAACCACCCCGGCAGTACCCTCAGGCCGCAAAGTGAGTTTGTCCTGATTCATGGCGTCTTCGAAGGAGTACATCTCCTTCTCGACGATGTCCGTGGCCTGCCCCAGGGCACGCGCAAAAAGCCCAGTCGGCTCGACAATCGGCGCACGGACGTTGGCATAGCCGTAACGCGCCATCAATCTGCACACAGCTGCTTCAAACCATTCCCACGCCGCGGAGGCTGGCGGCAGGATGTCGTTCATTCCTTTGACCGCTTGCAGTGCGGCCTTTTTTTCTGTCATGGTGGTCAAAATTCAATTCCAAGTCAATCTGAGCCGCAGGCGACACCCGTAGCCGAGGTCGAGCCAAAACGGCGCTCAATGTAGTTCTCGACCAACGCCTGAAACTCATCGGCGATGGTGTTGCCCCGCAAAGTCAGGGCCTTCTCGCCGTCGATGAACACCGGGGCTGCGGGTGCTTCGCCAGTGCCTGGCAGACTGATGCCGATGTCTGCATGCTTGCTTTCACCTGGTCCGTTCACGATGCAGCCCATCACGGCCACTTTCATGCGCTCAACCCCGGGGTACTTGGCCTGCCAGAGAGGCATCTGAGCACGCAAAAAATCATCGATCTGTTTGGCCAATTCTTGAAAGGTGGTGCTGGTGGTGCGGCCGCAACCCGGACAGGCTGTCACGCTCGGATTGAACGCCCGCAAACCCAAAGACTGCAAAATTTCCCGGGCGACAACCACCTCTTGGGTGCGAGCCTCGCCGGGCTGGGGCGTGAGAGACACGCGGATGGTGTCGCCAATGCCCTCTTGGAGCAGCAAAGACAACGCGACCGCAGATGCGACCGTGCCTTTGGTACCCATGCCTGCCTCCGTCAAACCCAAATGCAACGCGTGATCGCACTGCATGGCTAACGCTCGGTAGACACTGACAAGGTCTTGCACACCGGACATTTTGCAAGACAGAATGACCTGGTCGGGCGACAAACCGATCTCGATGGCTCTCTGTGCCGATTCAATCGCCGAGGCCACAATGGCGCGATACATGATTTGCTGGGGCTCAAAGGGCTCTGGCAAAGTGGCGTTCTCGTCCATCAGCTCGGCCAGCAACTCTTGGTCGAGGCTACCCCAATTCACGCCAATGCGAACCACCTTGTCAAGCCGCGCCGCGATCTCGATCATTTGGGCAAACTGGCGATCACGCTTATCACCTTTGCCCACATTGCCAGGGTTGATCCGGTATTTGGACAATGCCTCAGCACAGGCTGGGTGCTCGGTCAACAAACGGTGGCCGTTGTAATGAAAATCACCCACCAACGGCACCGAGACGCCCATTCGATCAAGCTGATCACGAATGTGCGGCACTGCGGCAGCTGCCTCAGGCGTGTTCACGGTAATCCTGACCAACTCGGAACCCGCCTGAGCCAGCTCTTTAACCTGTATGGCCGTCTCGATCACATTGACCGTGTCAACGTTGGTCATCGATTGGACGCGCACAGGCGCATCACCACCAATTGTGACGACGTGATCGCCCCAACGAACTTGGGCCTGACGGGAACGCCGAGCTGCCGGTCGCGCAGGCTCAATGAAGGTGTGACGCAATGACGGGGAATGAGACATGATTCAACCTAAAAACGGCAGCTGGACGCGCAGCATGGGCTCAGCCCAAGGGTGCGCGCCGGCTCAGTTCAATTCGATGCGAGCGACATTTTCTCGTGTGGAGGTGGTCAAATCGATGCGTTGCCCGCGAAAGCGAACCTCTGTGACGGCGACGTTGCCGATCTTCACACGCAAGGGCAAAGTGCCTCCCAAAAAAACGGGCTCGTTGGGCTGCACCATCTGACCGAACACTGTTTTACCACGACCATCCGTGACCTCAACCCAGGACGGTGCAGTGACTCGCAACTCCAGGGGTGTGTTGGGATCTGGCAAGGTACTCTGAGTCGTCAACGGCGTTGACACAAGGCGCTCGATATCTGGAATGGCACCGGGCAAAGTCGCGGGCAAGGTCTCTGTGACCAAGGACGGCGCGTCACTCGTTGGGCCAGACCCTTGCAACGCCGATTCACTATTGACCAACCATGCTGGCAGACTCAGCCAGTGGGGGGGGGTCATGTAAAGCGCCACTGCCGCCAGCAGCATCAGACAAGCCGCGACCACGGCGGGGTGTCGCAACCAGGCCCATGTGGGCGGATCGGCCTGTCCCGCACGCTCACGAAACGGTGCATTGAGACCCTCGCCCAACTGCTCGATGCGGTGTGCCCGCGCCGTAGGAAGCAGCGCCATGACGGCCGCTGTATCCACCTTCAGAGTACGACAAACGGTCTGCGCCAGCGCACGCGCGAAGGCCATATCAGGCAGCTGATCCCACTGGTCTGACTCAAGCAGTTCCAGTTTGCGCTGTGGCACCTTGATGGATGAAGCCAAGGTGGCGATGTGCATGCCTTTGTTGATCCGTGCCTGGCGCAACAAACTGCCAGCAGACGTGGAGTCTGTTGTGAGCACGATTTGTTCTGTATCAATCATCGAACCCGCCCCGCTCAAATGCGATTGCTTCGGTGGACTTGGGGAAACGATCCCGCAGTTGCTTACCTAACGACTGGGTCCCTGCTGTGTTGCCCAACTTGTTTTCGATGCGTGCGCCCAACCACAAGGTTTGGGCATTGGCCATATCAGGATTGGTGTTCACTCTGCGAATAAAAAACCGAGAGCGCTCGAACTGTCCCCTGCGGAACAACACTTCAGCCAGGTTCACCGAAGCCAGCGGGTTCGAAGGGTCGATCTCAAAGGCGCGGTTCAGCGTAAGCTCCGCTTCTTCAAGACGGTTGTTACGCGCCTGGCAGGACCCTTTAGTGACCAAGGTCCGCTGCACGTTTCGATACTGCGGGATGACCAGCGCACGATTGAAAAATGAGTCCGCCTCATCAAAACGTTGACGCTGACACAGATACCAACCGTAGTTTTGCAAGGTATCGGCATCCCGATCATTGAGTTGCAGTGCGCGCCGAAAACTCTCCTCGGCCAACCCCTCATCACCCAATCCTGCGTAAATCAAGCCGCGCAAGTTAAACGCCCCCACCAGTTGCGGGTCAGAGGCGATGGCAAGCTTCACCTCGTCCAGCGCCGTACTCAATTGGCCACGGCCAAAATAAGCCGATGCCAGCTCAAGTCGTACCCGAGCCCGCCGCGTTTCGGGCGTTTCATCCGACTCCGTCACCCGGTCACGGCCTGGCCCAACGGACGGGGCACCACCAGCCCCTGCCCCAGTTTGAGCACAAGCACCAACCAACATGCTGAGCACTACACCGGCCCAGAGAAGTTGCTTCATGAATCGCTTTCTTTGGTGGAAGACGATACATCGCCAGACGCCATGGGGCGAATCACGATCGGTACCCGCAGGGATATACGCCGCTTGACACTGGTACGGTCTTGAACTTCGCCGGCCAATTGACCACAGGCTGCATCGATGTCGTCACCTCGCGTCTTGCGTACTGTGGTGACGATACCCGCTTCTTGAAGCACCGTGGCAAATGCTTGCACTGTGTCACGGTCGGAGCAACGCAGACCCGACTGTGGAAAGGGGTTAAAAGGGATCAAGTTCAACTTGCATGACACCCTGTGGCGCACCAACTGAACCAGCTCCTGGGCCTGCGCCAGCGAGTCATTGACGCCTGCCAGCATGCAGTACTCGAAGGTCACGAAGTCGCGGGGCGCCTTTTCGAGGTACCGTTGGCACGCCGCCATCAACTCGACCAGGGGATATTTTTTGTTCAGAGGGACCAAATCGTCCCGGAGGGAGTTGTTCGGGGCGTGCAATGAAACCGCCAAGGCAACCGGGCAATCATCTCGCAAGCGATCCATCATGGGCACCATGCCTGAAGTTGACACAGTGACACGGCGTCGAGACAAACCATATGCGTGGTCGCTCAGCATGACACGCAAGGCAGGCACCAAGGCAGCATAGTTTTGCAACGGCTCACCCATGCCCATCATCACCACGTTGGTGATCGCCCGCTGCCCAGCCGGCAGCTTCAGGTGCGCACGCAAATAATGTTCAGCAAACCATATCTGGCCGACAATTTCAGCGGTACTGAGGTTGCGGCTGAACCCTTGATGACCGGTGGAGCAAAAAGGACAACCGACCGCGCACCCAGCCTGAGAAGAGAGACACAAAGTACCTCGGTCATCCTCCGGGATGAAAACCGTCTCGATCGCATCCCCTCCACCGACATCAAACAGCCACTTGATGGTGCCGTCGGCAGACTCTTGCTGGCTGACGATAGGCATCGCCTGGACACAGGCAATGCCCTGCAACTTTTCGCGCAAAGACTTGGCCAGGTCCGACATCTGATCAAAGTGTTGAGCTCCTTTTTGGTGAATCCAGCGAAAGAGCTGAACCGCACGAAAACGCTTCTCATTGAGTTGCTCGCAATACGCGGCCAAGCCGTCGAGGTCAAATCCAAGTAGGTTCTCTGGGACCATGGCAAGCCGCGCGCAACCAGGCGGCAGACCTCAGCGAGCGTAGACGTTCATGGCGGGGAAGAAAAACGCCACTTCCACGGCCGCCGTCTCTGGTGCATCTGAACCGTGCACTGCATTGGCATCGATGCTGTCGGCAAAGTCAGCGCGGATGGTGCCTTTTTCTGCCTTCTTTGGGTCGGTCGCGCCCATCAATTGACGATTGACAGCGATCGCGTTTTCACCCTCAAGAGCCTGGATCATCACGGGGCCAGACACCATGAAACTCACGAGGTCGTTGAAGAAAGGGCGGCCTTTATGCACAGCGTAAAAAGCCTCAGCGTCACCACGCGACAGGTGGGCCATCTTGGAGGCGACAACCTTCAGACCTGCGCCTTCAAAGCGAGCATAAATTTGGCCGATCACATTCTTAGCCACAGCGTCAGGTTTGATGATCGAAAGGGTACGTTCAATTGCCATTTTGTTCTCCAGAATCAATGATTTAGATAAAGCCGACTATTGTAACGCCCGACACGACGGCGCCCCATCGAGCGCCCATGTCAGCGACCGCGTTTGCCGCCAAACCCACCGCCACCACCGAAACCACCTCCTCGTTGACCACCCGATCGACCGCCACCGCCACCGCCACCGCCACCGCCACCGCCACCGCCACCGCCACCGCCACCGCCACCGCCACCGCCACGGCCCTTGCGGTGAAAGGCGTCTGCACCAATGTAGCCAACGGATGTTTGCAGAGGATCCGGCTCCCGAGGGCCGCCGGCCTTTCGGGGCGCAGGGGCAGGAGCGCTGCCGCCGGAGCCAAACCCACCACCGCCGTGGCGAAACCCTCGTCCACCTGCAGGAGAGCGAGGGTTTTGCACAAAGCGCTTATCGAAAGTCTGCTCCAGGGGGTTGGGAATTTGGCGCGGATCGAGATCATCATCACCATCTTCAATACGCGGCACCTCCACTGGACGCGGCGCCACCTGCGCGCGCTCCTGTGGACGCTCCGGCGGGTGGTTGCGTCGTTGCGGGGGTTGTACCTCTTGAGCGCGCAAAGGCTTGTTTCGCCGATTGCGCCCGTCACGCCCCTTGCGCCCGCCTACCACACCGGGGCCACCGCCGGCCAACTGGCGAATGATCTGAACGTCTTCCTGCGCCAAATCGACCCACACACCGCGCTTGAGACCGCGAGGCAGCACGACGGTGCCGTAGCGAATGCGAATCAAGCGGTTGACCGTCAAGCCCACAGCCTCAAAGAGCTTGCGCACCTCTCGGTTACGGCCCTCGGTGATAACCACCCGGTACCAGCGATTCACGCCTTCACCGCCGCCCTCCGCCACCGCCTTGAAGCCCGCAACCTGACCATCAATCTCGACGCCCGCAAGCAACTTGGTTTTAGCGTCCGACTCGAGCGTGCCCAAGACGCGCACAGCGTACTCTCGCTCAACGCCAAAACGGGGGTGCATGAGTTGATTGGCAAGCTCGCCCGAATTGGTAAACAACAACAAGCCCTCGGTGTTCAAATCCAAGCGGCCGACGGATTGCCATTTGCCTTTGGGCAGGCGCGGGAGGCGCCGAAACACTGTGGGGCGATGCTGAGGATCATCGTGAGTCACCACCTCACCGGCCGGCTTGTGATAAGCAATGATGCGCGGCGGTGGAGGCACGATATTGACCCGAACAGGCTTGCCATCAACCTTGATCTGATCACCAAACGAAATGCGTTGCCCGGTGTGGGCCAGTTGCCCGTTCACAATGACCAGGCCATCGGCAATCATTTGCTCCATGTCTCGGCGCGACCCGATCCCTGCCTGGGCCAACACTTTGTGCAGCTTGGGGGCATCAGGGTCTGGCAGCAACACGCGCTTTGGGGGCAAAGGCGGCAAACCCGCATCGACCTCACCGCCATCAAACTCGCCCGACAATACTTGCGCAAACACTTCACCCACATCACGCGGCTCAAGGCGCGGCGGTGGCGCCAGATGATCATCGTCGTCTTCGTCTTCGGTGTCTTCCACGACTTCGTTGCCGACCCTCGACGACTCGCTATGGACTGAGCTCGGAGTCGCTTCGGGCGCCAAGGCCATCGCCACGGGCGCAACCTCGGCCGGCTCATGTGTTTCGGCCGGCGCTGCGTGCGGGACTTCAAGAACGTCCCCTTTGCCGATCACGGCGTCTGCCGTTGCGACTTTGCGCTTGCGCGCTTTGCTGGCGGGAGGCGCCGATTCATCAACCGATACTTCTAGCGCCACACTCTGTTCCAAAGCCCCCACTGCATCTGCCGTCGGTTCAGCAACTTTGCGCGTTCGCGCGCGGCGCGGTTTTGCAACGACAACAGCATCGGAAGATCCATCCGCCGCGGCAAGAGACAGGTCATCGTCAGGTAAGGGGGACTCGTGTGGGTTCATGCTTCAGGCTCCAGGGGGCCAAGAGGGGTTGTCGCATCTGCAACAACAGAGGTGTCCAGGGCATCCGAAGGATTCGGATGTTCGATGTCGTGACTTGGCAAGTTGTCGTTGTCGTCGCTGAGAACACCCGGGTCAGGCGCAGCAGCATCTAACAGAAGTGTCTCGGCATTGACTGCCTCGCCGGCGCCAGCCAGCCACTCGGATCGCAACTCGGGCGTCAAAGCAGCCAAAGTGCCAGGTGCATCCAGCGGGGGTAATTGCGACAGACTACTCAACCCCAAGTCGTCTAAAAATTGATGGGTCGTTGCCAAAAGTGCGGGGCGGCCGGGTGCCTCACGGTAACCAATGGCCTCGATCCACCCGCGATCCTCAAGCTGCTTGATGATCTGGCTGTTGACGGCCACACCCCGTATGTCTTCCACATCACCGCGGGTGACCGGCTGCCGGTAGGCAATGATAGCCAAGGTTTCTAGCACAGCACGAGAGTATTTTGGGGGCTTCTCTGGATGAAGGCGTTCTAAGTACGCTCGCATCTGAGGACGGCTCTGCAAGCGCCATCCTGTGGACAACGTCACCAGCTCAACGCCACGGCCAGACCACTCGAGCACCAGTTCATCCAAGAGACTGCGCAAGCTGTCAGCCGTCAGTTGGTCAGCGAACAGCGTTCGCATGTCCTTGATCGGCAAGGGCTCGCGGGCACAAATAAGCGCGGTTTCGAGGACGCGCTTTGCATCCTGAGTGTTCATGAAGTATCAGTTCCCTCGACCGGATCTACCGGCCACAGTTGGCAAGCCCGCAGGCGATGTCAGATGAGAGGTTGGTGAGCTTCGCAAGCATCCATCGTGGTGGTGACGTTGTGGAATCTACCGGTTGCTCGAGGGTGGGCTCAGGGAGGAGCACCACAGAACAACCGCCACAGTCTTGAAACAACCCAGGATGATACTGACTAGCAAGCCTTGGAGGCTCTGCGACGAGTCTAAGTTATGTCTCTATTCTACTCCCTGAACCAGAAGGGTCAAACCCAGGCTTGCCCCAATGGATCAAGTTGTGTCCATGCCTGTTCAAAATCGCACGGTGGCCGCACCCTCCAAGACATGCGCTCGCCCGAATCGGGGTGGGTCAAAGCCAGCTCGGTGGCATGCAAGGCTTGGCGAGACAAGCCCAACGCCACCTTACCGCCATACAGCGCATCGCTGACCAAGGGCAGCCCACGGTGGGCCATGTGAACCCTGATTTGGTGGGTACGTCCACTGTGGAGCGTACAGCGAACCCCGGAATACCCATGAGCCACAACCAATCGATCAACGTCCGTGCGTGCAGGCTTGCCGCTGGCCTGCACCGCCATGCGGACACGAGATTGCAGATCACGGCCAACCGGCGCGTCGATCTCCAAGCGAGCGACCGACATCTCACCATGAACAATGGCCAAATACTGCCGATGAACTTCTCGGGCAGCGATGGCGCGGCTCAAGGCGGTCACGCTGAGCAACGTCTTGCCCACCACCATCAACCCAGACGTATCTTTGTCTAAGCGATGAACAATTCCGGCCCGGGGCAAGGCAGCCGCTCCATTGTGATAGGCCAATAATCCATTCAGCAAGGTACCAGACCAGTGCCCTGCAGCGGGATGAACAACCAGCCCCGCGGCCTTGTTCAACACCAGTAGATGCTGATCTTCAAACACGATATCCAGCGGCATACTTTCTGCCCTGAACGCCAAGCTTTGTGCTGTGGGCACCAATTCGATCGCGATGGACTGATGCGCCCCGAGTCGTTTGGATGGAGTTTTTTGCGCCACACCGTCTACCAAGACATGGCCGGACTCGATCAAGCCCTGCAAATGGCTGCGGGAAAATTCGGGCACCCAAAGCGCCAAAAATTTATCCAAGCGCAAACCATGACTCGCCGCATCTACTCGCGTATGCCGCACCTCAGGAGCCGCTTCATCCTCGTCTTCCACCAAAGCGGCAGCCCCATCCAAGGGGCACTCTCTATAATTCACTGGCACATGCATCCTCTAATGTCTCGCGTCGTGGCGCCTCGAGTGCGTCGATTCAACCCAGACTCCCCAAACTTACCGCCGATCACCGCATGTATGCAAATTTTTGCGCTCAAGGCGGCACCCTACCCTTCATTAAGGCTCAACGGCCTTGATCTCGGCCACATTGGCCAACCCGACTCGCGCGTGTACTGCCCGCCACGCGCGTCTCAGGTGAAAGCTGCGGGCAGCGGCAACACACTCATGGCAATGATTCAGCGTATCACCTCCAAGACAAGCTGGCTTTTGACTGCCGGGGCGCTGGTTCTAAGCGCCTGCAGCAGTACACCCACCGATGAAACTGCAGGCTGGAGTACAGAAAAACTCACTGCGGAAGCCAAAGAAGAGGCTGCCTCTGGGAACTACGAGCGTGCCAGCAAGCTCTATGAGCGCCTTGAGGGGCGTGCGGTGGGCACGCTATTGTCCCAGCAAGCCCAGCTTGAGCGGGCCTATCTGATGAACAAAGCGGGCGAAAAAGCCCAGTCGCTCGCCATCCTCGAACGCTTTATCAAACTGCACCCGACCAGCCCGGCCCTGGACTACGCCCTGTACCTACAAGGGGTGGTGAACTTCAACGATAACCTCGGCATTTTGGGCAACGTGACCGGCCAGAAGTTAGCCGAGCGTGATCAGCAAGCGTCGCGCGACTCCTTTCAGTCATTCAAACAACTGGTCGCGCAGTTTCCGCAGTCTCGCTATGCTTCAGACGCTCAACTGCGGATGAACTACATCCTCAACTCGTTGGCAGCCTATGAGGTCCACGTTGCGCGTTACTACTACAAGCGTGGTGCATTTGTCGCTGCAGCGAGCCGCGCACAGCAGTCCGTCCAAGAGTTCCAAGACTCACCATCAACCGAGGAGGCCTTGGCCATCATGGCCCGCAGTTACGACAAACTTGGCCTCGCCGAGCTGCGTGACGATGCCCAACGGGTTTTGAAAAAAAACTTTCCCCAAAGCCTCTACCTGACGGGCGAGGGCTTGTCGGGCGATGCCAAGGCGTGGTGGCGACTTTGGTAAGTGCAGAGGGCGCTCGTAGATCAACGAATGAAGTGTTGGCGCCTGCAATTCGCCTCAAAAGGAGTTTAGCGTTGACCGCTCCAGACTTTACAGGGCCGTATCAATAGGTTCAATGAACTACTCCACCCTATGCTGCGCAAAGGATGGAGTTTCACGGGGAGCGTGAGCAGCCCCGTATAGGCGCGGTTCCCGGCCTGTGTCTTCAGCCTCCAAGGCCCATCGCAACACAACTCGTGCTGCTGCGATGTC
>JANMGB010000254.1:0-12900 GCA_031374415.1 Burkholderiales bacterium | reverse complement strand
CCCGTTGTCTTACCTGGCCTAAAACGACGGGTGCATATTTTTTTATATTCATGTTTAAATCCTATTTATTCAACGTTTTAATATTTTATTCTTATTAGCTGCACAAAGTGTTAATATCACATAAAGTATATAAATTAGGATTTAAACATGAATATAAAAAAATATGCACCCGCTGTCTTACCTGGCCTAAAACGACGCTTTTTTAACCCCTGTTTTATGGGCTAAGACTTATTAGCGTAAACCTTGGTTATTTTCATAATTTTGCAACATTACGCGCATTTATGTCAGTGCATACATACAATATTCACCGGTAATTACATGCAATTCCGTTTATAACCAATGTTTACGCTAATAAGTCTTAGCCCATAAAACGGGGGTTAAAAAAGCGTGCATTTAGGCCAGGTAAGACAACGGGTGCATATTTTTTTATATTCATGTTTAAAGACGAATTTAATCACATTTATCATGTTTTTGCGCGAGGTTGTACATGGCCGTGGGGGCGTCTCCGGCGCACACTAGAGTTCATGTCGTGCTCGACGCGCGCACTGCTTGGGCTACACGTGCACGTGGCTAGCGGCCGGCTGTATAACGTGCTGAACAACGCACTGTGCGAAGAAACGCTCAAGCCACTTGTTGTCTATGCGCAAGTACACGCCACCAGCTCGGCGCCAGGCCGGCGCGCGTGTCCCGCCGGAACAGTGTGGGTGCGTTGCGCGATCAAGTTTGCGCGCAAATTTGCGCCTGCCGCGTCATCTAACAAAGTGCAGTAAAAGCGCCACCATCCTTGCGTGCACACGTGGCACGCACGTATGAGCGCGTGCAAGGCTCTAGGCTACCTGCCACAGCACCACGCGCTCAGTGCATGGAGCGCTTTGATGCGGCAAGCTCGAGCTCGAGCGGCGCACAGGCGGGGCCTGCGCCACCCCCGCCGTTCCCGCCGCTAGCTGTAGCGGCTGTAGATGGCGCTGGCGGTAAGGATACAACGTGCGGCAGTTGTATCATTCCACACGCGTTTGCGCGCGCATTGCGCAAATGCGGCTTGGCGCGGCAGCTCGAGCTACGCGAAATATTGATAAGCAAGACAGGAGACGCGGGTCTGATTAATTCGCTAGTTGCTCGCGCGCGCAAGCGATCGCGCGCACCTTCCGAATGGCCAGAGCGTGTCGCGATCAAGTTTACGCACACGAGTGGGCGAGTGCAGCGCGAGTTTGCACGGCGCGAGGCTGTGTTTGGCACGCGCGTAGCCAACTTGGAACAATTTTCGCGCCTTGTCACGCACGCCGAGTACGGATTTGTGATGATTGTGTGCACCGAGTACGTGAGCGGCGGCGACGCACTTGCGGCAATCCGGCGCGCGCAGATGCGGCACGGTGAGTCCTACGTGCCAACGGCAGAGCGCCGGTGGCGCGACGGCGCGCGCGACTTGCTGCGTGCCGTGTCCGCGCTACACACAATGGGTCTGGCGCACCGCGATATCAAGCCTGACAATTTGCTTGTTGATGTGCGCACGCACGCAATTGCACTGGCTGACATGGCATTCGTGCTTGACGTGCATGTTGACACGCACGTCGAGCTTGCGCGCACGTGCGGTTCGGTCATGTACATTGCGCCGGCCATGGCGCGCAACGTGCTAGCCGTCAAGACGCTCGAGCGCGAGTACGCGTTTTCGCAAGCCGAACCGCAAACTTGGCCGTGGGACCCGTTTGCAAACGACATGTGGGCGTGCGGCGTGACCTTGTACGCTCTGTTGCACGGTAAGCTGCCGTTTAACATGCTGAACTACGCGGTAGGCCGCAAGTTTAGTGTCGAGAGAACCATGTTTGCGCTTGATCACGAGACTCTCGAGATTGACGCGCGCCTGTCGCCAGCCGTGGCCGACTTGCTGCGCGGCATGCTTGACATGAACGAGCGCACGCGCCTTAGCGCGCAAGCGGCGCTCAGGCACGCCTGGTTCAACGACATTGCACGCTCGGCGCCCAATCTTGGCCTGGCATGCTCGCTCTCTGCCGCGCCGCTGCGTCGCGCGGCGCTATCGGGCACCGAGTTGCCCAGCATTGCCATTCCCACTGCCATTCCCACCCCCGCTACTGCTACAGCGCGCGTCCTTGTGCGCCCTGCGCGCGCGCCTCGTAAATAGATTGGCAGGTCATCACGCACTAGAGTCGCATACAATGGACAGTGTGCACGCATGTGATCCGCTTGACCGGCCAGGTTGGACGCTGCACGCGGACGCACGCACGCCCGAGCTTGGCGCCGCGCTTGCTGCGCTTGCACATGCGTCTGCGCAGCCGCCCGAGCTATGGAGCACGACGCTTGCCAACGTATCGTCGCACATGCTTGCGCGCGCGCTGGCGGCGACCGCGTTTTGCGCACCCGGTCAGACAGGCGCACTCGTGCGTGCGCTGTACAACGAGGCCGCCTATGTTGGTGCGCACGCGCTGCCGCTGCTGCACACGCTAGCGCTCAAGCACATGGCACACGGCTTGCTTGCAGGCCCGCTTGCGTTTGCGCTTATTTTGCGCGCGCACCAGTTACCGCACGTCGCCCTTTTTTCACTTGCGCGCAGACCTGGCGACCCAATGGTGTCACAGCCCATGCCCATCATGCGCGCGGGGCGCGCGCCGCTCTTGCCGCCCGCCGCGTACGTCGCACTTGACGTGCTGCTTGCGCGCGCAAACGGGGCACGCTACTTTACCACAAGCGAGCTTGGCACAAGCGGCTTGGCCGCGGCAACCGATGATGCGCCAGCTTTGTTGCGCCTTGGCGTAGGCACGCAAACGGTGCATACGCTCGAGATGGCCGCGATTATTGAGAGCGTTGTCGACCGCTGGGCGACTTTTGCCGAACTTGTGCGCTGCGCGCTTGACGCCGGCTCTGCCACGCGCGATGGCACGCAGCACACGTACGCATATGCCGCACTCGTCCCTGCACTAGCGGCGCTGATCTCGCCCAGCGCTGCGCCTGCGCTTACGCTCGCGCCTGTCGAACGCCTCGCCGTGCTGCCCGAGTACGCAAGCGCGCAAATTGCAGTGCTATACGAAAAGGCGTTAGCCGTTGCGCAAGCGCCATCAGCACATGAATTTGCGCGGCGTCGCGCCGCCTTTGCTCATGCGCTGGCAAGCATGGACGCGCCTGACCCGCAGGCGGATGACGAGCTAGTGCCCATGCGCGAGTAATACGCACATTGTTTTTGAATTCTGCCAAGCGCAGGCGTGGGAGCAAACGCAAACGCGCATTTACTGGCTAGTCTGAATCGCTTGTGAAAGCGGTCGCCGGCTGTTGCGCCGGCGACGCCAGGCCAAGCGTAAAGGGCACAGCGCCGTCATTGTCGAGCACGGGCGCCGCCTCAACGCTTGGCGCACGCTCGGGGCGCGCTGTGCGCTGGCGCGTGGCAAATGCCGGGCGGAACTTGGGCCCGTGACCAGTGCCGTAGCCAGCGCACGTCGTCACGTGACGCACGTGGCGTGCCTTGCGCACGCCGCGCTTGCGCACGCTGCGCTCGGCAGCCTTGGCCTTGGCGTTGGCCTTGGCGTTGGCCTTGGCACGGGCCGATGACTTGGCCTTGGCGGGCGGTGTGTCCTTTGATGACTTCTTAGCGCGCGACATGCAAGGTAGAGGCGTAGCAAGTGCAGTGTGCACGCGGTGCCATAGGTGCGCAGCCGCGTACGTACGTGCACATCTTGCATGGCCTTTGCTGGCGCTGTACTTGCAGGCGCTGCGCTTGGCGTCGTTCTGACCGCACCATGGAGCTTGCGCGGGCGCCCAGTATTCTACGAGCCCGGCTTTCAGCCGTTTTACGTTGACCCTATTGGCGTTCGACACTATGTCGCCCCGCCGCCAGACTGGTACTTGGACGGTGTTCAATGGCGTCATCGCAACCCCTTGCATGCTGGTTTTTACCGGCCCATGCACTGGCGCCCGCACGCGCGCCGCTATGGCCGGCGTTACAGGCGCGGGTGGCTGTGAGCGCTCATATGCGTCGCGGCGTCAAAGTAACACACTTGCTACACGGGCCGTATTAACACCTGACTTGCCATGATACACTGCACACGGTCAGTGCTGCTAGCGCGGCTGGCTGTGCTGGCTGTGCTGGCGCTGCTAGCGCGCTTGGGTGAGGCACGCGCGCTGCGCGAGCCGCTCGACAGCAATGCCATCACGCGCCTAGTGACGGCCTCGCTGAGCACGATCGGCTCGTATGCGCGCGAGAGCGTGCGTGCACACCGCCTGTATGCGCAGGCGGCGCGCAATCTGCTTCAACTGCCTACCAACGAGAGCGCGCAAGTGATTGGCGCGTGGAGCTTGTCGCGCGGCTCGCTCGAGGAGCGTGCCGAGTGGATATTTGTTGCCGCGCCTGCAGCCAACCCGGCGCACTGGCGCGTCGGTCTGGCGTTCAGCGCGCCAGGTGCCGAGCGCGTGCTTGCGCCGCCAAGCCCTTATGGCGAGGCACAGCTGGCGCGCGTGCGCGACGCCCTGCGCGCCATGGCCGGTGCTGGGCCCGGTGCGGCCATTGCCGACGCATTTAGCGTAGTCAGCACACAGCAAGCGCTGCAAGCGCTGGATGCGCGCGACGGCAGCGAGTAAAGCCAAGAGTCAATGCATGGCCTTGCGGGCAAGACCATATTGGGGCATTTTGATTAAAATAATCCAGCCACTTAACTCTAGTATTATGTTTCATAATACCCTGTTTAGTGTATTTATGAATTAATTAAATAACATTTAATAATGTTAGTTAGGTGAGACTTGCACGCGTACCCCGCTTGTACAAGGCTGGCTGGCTGGCTTCACACTACACTGCCTGCTTGCGTGCTAGCATGCCGCGCAAGTACATTTCACGCGCGGCGCGCCCTGCATCGCCCGCCATGCTGTCTCCGCGCGCCACGACGAGTGGCACGCACGCTTTTTTGCCAGTCAAAACCCCTGTGCCCGCGCCCGCGCCTGCGCTTGCGCCCGCGCCTGCGCCTGCGCCCGCGCCCGCGCCTGCGCCTGCACCGTTTGATTGGCTGGCGGACGGTATATCGCACGAGACGCGCGCGCACGCTGCCAACATGGCCTTGCGTGTTGTAGCGTGCTGCGCGCTTGACTACCACAGCAGCGTGCAGAACATGCGCGCCCCCGTGCTTGCACAAGTGCGCGCGATGATAGAGTACATGTTTGCGCCGCCATCTGCCCCGTCGCCTACGGCCGCGCGATCGCTGCGCGCACTTGGTAGCACAGGCGCGCGCCTCACTCTACCGTGCGTCGCAGCCGCGCTGGAGGTCTGCAGCGACGAGGCAGTGCTTGGTGCAATGCTGGCGTTTGCAAGCTCTTTCTGCATTGACATGCAGCAAATGACACGATTATTGGACACGGCACGGCACGGCAGCGCGCACGTGTGGCGTTCGCTTGCGCGCAGCGTCTTGGGCGCGCCCGCCATGGGGCACACAGAGCTGGCGCTTTTTGCGCACTCGGCACAAGCGCTGGGCAATCTCGCGGGTGGAGACGCAGAGCGTACGCTTTGCGCGGGCTTGGCGATGATGCGCGCAACCGTGTTTGGCGATGATGCGCCCGGCATGCAGGCGCTGCGTGCTTTTTTTCTTGAAACGGGCGAGGTACTTGTTGACCAGTGCGCGCGACGCGCGCTGCAAGATATGACGCACGATGCAGTATCGTTGCGCGCCGCCAGCTCTGCCCCTGCGCAAGCCGCGGGCACGGACGTTGCAGGCTGGCTGTACGCGCTGCACGCGAGCTTTGGCTTGCACACTGACGCGTTTCGCACGTTGGTTGATGCAAGCTGGCATGACGGTGTCAGCACGCGCGACGAGTTGCTCTTGCTCTCCATGTGCTACGGCGACAATGGCGCGTGTCAACATTGCGCAGCACGCGGCGCGGCTTGGGCATCACAGCATGACCGGCCGCTGACGTACGCGCACGCCATGTGGGCGCACCACGGCGTGCCTCCGCTCGGCGGCACACTGCTTGCGCTGGTCTTGCGGCCGCGCGAGCTGGACGACTGCAGCATGGTCCAAAGCCCAACCGCGGCGCAAACTATTGGCTGCGCGCCACGTGCTTGCGAAGACGACTTTGCAACTGCTGTCATGCAATTCTAGCGCACCAACTTGGTGCATTTACGTAACAAACGCGCCCGCGCGCCTGGGCACGCGCGCGCGCGCCGGCGCGCGCGCGCGTTTAAAAAAACCCTATTTAAGCGCGAGCGGTGCGAGCGCTAGAGCAGAAACGTAACAGGCTACACTAAACTCCAATTATAACATGAGTTTCAGTATTTTTCGTCCGGCCACCTTTTCTTTCGGACCGCGCCCGTGCGAGCTGGCGCGCGCCACACTGCCTGTGCCCGCGCCCGTGTTTGGCGCCAAGCGCGCGCTTGAAGAGCCGTCGGGCGAGGAGCCGCGCGCCAAACGCCCGTGTGTGCAGGCTGCGCCTCTGGCTGTGCCTCTGGCTGCGCCTCTGGCTGCGCCTCTGGCTGCGCCATCCCTGCTTGAGCGCATCTCGCAGGCTGGGCTGCGCGCGCCGCGGGCCGCGCGCAGCGACAGCGGCAGCGATGGCGGTGACGGCGCAAATCGCGAGATGCGCGCAGCATCAAGCTCGAGCGCGGGCAAAGCCGATGATGATGCGCTTGCTGCGCCTGCTGCGCCTGCTGCGCCTGCTGCGGCTGCTGCGCCTGCTGCGCCTGCTGCGCCTGCTGCGCACCCCAGCGCGGCTGATGTTGCGCGCCTGTGCGCCGAGGTTGAGGCGCACACGGCGAGCCCGCTGCAGGCGTGCCAGCGCACGGGCATTGAGCGCATCGCAGTGCGCGGCGAGTCTGTCGTGCTGGCCTTTGGCACGGGCGTTGGCAAGACGCGCGTCGCTGTCGTGGCATCCGAGGCGCTGGCACTCGCGCAGCGCGCAAGCATCATCGTTGTGCCGCACGACATGATTGCCAGCTGGCTCGATGAGTTTGCGCGTGTGCTTGGCACGGCAGAGCACGTGCACGTGCTGACGAGCCAGACCGCGCACACGCCCAAGCCCAGCACGACAAACCCGCAGCGCGCGCCGATCTACCTGGTCGACCGCGTCGTCGCTTCGCTCAGCCAGCTCTCGGACGTACTACCGCGCAGCGCGACGCTCTTTGTCGACGAGCACATGCTGCGCTCGGGCGATTCAAAGCAGAGCCAGTCCATTCGCGGCATTGGCTGCAAGCAGGTTGTGCTGCTCTCGGCCTCGCTCTTTCAAAACCACATTTCAGACTTGTTCTACGTCGCCTCGCTGATGCGCCCGCGCATGGTCACTATCGACAGCATTTCCGTCAGCGCGGGCGATCGGATTGTCAAGAAAGCGCTCGAGCACCTTGACGGCGACACGCCCGAGCTGCTCATCGTTCTCGCCTCGTGCGTGATCTTTGCAAGCGGCGGCTCGACGGGCGACGACACGCGCGTGCTTGTGACTTCCCCTACTCTTGAGAGCACGCTTTCTGCGGTCGTCAAGCGCTGCCGCGTCGCGCGCGATGCAGCGCTGGCGAACGGTGCGAGCGCCGCTGTTGCTGCCGCCGCCGCCAAGCGCGAGATCACGGGCTCGATCCAGACCGAGGCCTATAGCGAAGGCCTTATGCAGGCCTTTGACGCCACGCTCGCGCGCATCGGCCGTGGCAAGCGCGTGCTCATATTTACGCACTACACGGCGCATGCTGGCGTAGACAATGTGCGGCGCGCGCTCGCTGCTGCAAACTACGCCGTGTACTCGATCGAGGCGCACGCCTCGGCGACGCCTGACGGACCGCTGCACGCGCGGCGCGGCAACACAGAGGCGCGCAACACGGTGCGCAAGGCGTTTGACTCGGCGCCGCTGCGCTCTGCCGAGCATCCCGATGCGCCCGACGCAATCGCCTGCATCATTGCGCTCGCGATTGGTGCGCAGGGCCTGAGTTTTTTCAACGTCGGCGCGACGATCGTCTTTCCGCACAATTGGAATCCCGAGATGCTTATCACGCAGCCCGCGGGGCGCTCGCGCCGCTACGGCTGCACGCACAACACGGTGCTCTACCTGCTGTCCGAGACCGACACAATGACTTCCTATCTCGTGTCGATTGTGCTGGCCAAGTACCGCGCGCGGCGCCGCCTCGTCCCTGTGCTTGCCCATGCGGTCACAATGTGGCCTGTCGCGCAAGCGGCAGCTCTCAAGCACATGACCAGCCGCGTGGCAACGCCCGCCGGCATCAAGGCCGCGCGCGACTGGCAGGCCGCGCGCGAGGCCTGGCGCGAGGCCCAGCACATGTTCTTTGCGCATTTGCGCGCCGCGCGTGAGCGCTCGTGCATCGAAGGTCTTTTTGACTTTGCGATCGAACGCGCGCGCGAGCGTCGCTGGGCTCCTCTCGGCGAGATCACCTTTGAGCCGCTCGAATAAACGCGCACCCAGCGACCCGCCTCGCGCTCTTGTGCTGCCCAAGTCACCCCAAGTTTAAACCCATTTAAACGTGATTATTGTATATTTATTCAAGTTTGCTGTGCGCGCGCGCGCACGCGCTCACCAGTCGCTGTCGCTGTCGTTGTTTTTGCCGGCTGCGCGCGTGGCGGCTTGAGCAGCGGCTTGCTCGGCGTGCGCGGTCGCAGCAAGCTGATCAAAGCTCTGCTCAACGGCAGGGTCTAGCGCAACATCAGCGTCGTAGCACACGCCCGGTACGCCTGCGGCCGAGCCGAGCATCAAGTCGTACACCATTCCAAACGTGGGGGGTCTCAGCACGCCCTTGCTTGTGGCGTAAAAGAACATGGTAATGGCGCTAATCACGTTGTTTGTCGGATAGGCAATGCCCGCGTCAATGTAAATATAGCCTCCAAACGGCCGCGCAAGCTTGGCCGAGGCAATGCGCAGCGTTGCCGCATCCGTGCCTTCGGGCAGCACGCGAGTCTCAAAAAAACGCCAGCCAAACGTGCTGCGCAACGCCTCGCCGAACACACGCACGAGCAACATGTGACGCGAGTACCAATGCCCGTACGTGCCCGCGGCAATGCGCGGCAGTACGCCATCTGTTTTGATGTACTGTAAAAACCGGTCATTGTCGGCGCAGTGCTTACGCAGCAAGTCGACCGTGCCCACGTCCGCAATTGGGCAGTTGCGCTCGCGCGCCTCGCACTCGCGCAGTCCGGGACGTATGTGACAGCCTTCCTCGTCACGCGCAAAGTGCGTGCTGACGTTGCTCATTCGCCCGTGGCTGAGTATGCCGTGCAAATAAGCTGCCACGAAAGCGCGCGCACGCGCAAACCTTTCGGCGTTATAGTCCGGCCGGCTTGCAAACGTGCGTTGCTCTAGCGCGCCGTACTGGTGCAGCTGAATCGAGAGCGAGTAGCACATGATTTCAACAACGGAGAGAAACCGCGCCTCTGGTTCGAATGCGAGCAGTGCCTTGTGCGGCCCGTCGCACGTTAGCGCAGTCAGCAACATGCACTGCGCGGCAAGCGCGTCAATGTACTGTGCAAGCAGTCCTGTATCAGCGTACGTGTACAGGCGCCAACGTTGCGCAAGCATGGAAAACGCGGCGTCAAAGCCGGCAGCGTCAAGCGCAACCGGCGGCCCTAGATCAACCGCGTAGCCCGCACGCGCGCGCAACAGCTCGGCCGCGCCGGGCTGCGCAAGCCACTCGGCGTGAGCTGTGCGCGCCAGTGCTGCGGCTTGAGCGCACGTACGCGCGCACCGCTCGTCCCACCGGCGGGCGGTAGCTCCCGGCGCGCCGTCAATCGCGTCCTGCGCAACATCGTCCGCCCATGTCGACGCGTCGCTGTCCGCGCCTGGCACGCGCACAGACGCGCCGCGAGTCTCGCTCGGCGCCGCATGCGTGACAAGCGCCGCGTGCGTTGCGGACAGCGCACCCCATGCAATCTCTGTTGACGAGTCGGCCATGTAGTCTGGGTTGCCACGCCCGGCGCCTGGCACGTGCACGTCCGCAGCGCGCAAGTCGTCCCGGTGTTCAAGCCAGAACTCGCTCAGGCCAGCACGCGCGGCCTCGAGCACTTCGCACTCGGCGCAATTGTACGGGCGCTGCAGCGCTAGCACTGCGCGCGCCGCGCCTGCAATGCGCACCAGCAGTTGCTTGACACGCAGCGCAGTTGTCGGTATCTTGGCTGGCGCTTCGGTGCCATCAGCTGTGCGTGTCACGCGCAGCTCGGCTGCTCGCGCAAGCAACAGCCAGGCCGCGTCTTCGCTGGCGGGCATGTCCTCGTCCTCGTTGTCTGCACTAGCCTTGTGCGCCGCCATTGCAGTCACGTGTGTGTGTGTGTGTGTGTGCGCGCTCTGACTCGCTAGCTCGTTTATTTTTTTGAGCTCTTCAGTTACTCGATCTTGTCGCTGCCGCCGCCGCCGCCGCCGCCGCCATCCTTGGCGAGCGTGGCGCGGCGCTTGGCCTGACCGCGCTCCTCGTCCGAGTCAAGGCTGGACTGCGAGCGCGAGCGCTTGAGAGCGCGCGCGGGCCCGCACTTGGTGTCAGGCTCGCCCTCAGCGGCAATCTCGGTCTCGCAGTCCGACTCGCACAAACCCTCGGCGCTGTCTTCGGCGCTGTCTTCGGCGCTGCCTTCGGCGCTGCCCTCGTCTTCGTCCTCTTCATCGTCAGCGCGCGACAGAGAGGCCAGCGCAATGCGATTGGCATTGATGGCTGTGACGCGCTTGGTGTTGCAGTCCTCATCATGGCAGGCGTCGCAAAGATCGTTGCCAAGCTCGCGCAAAATTGCCGCTTGCTCGGATGGCGCGAGAATGCGCGAATCCCTAGCGCAAACGCTGGTCAAGCACGCTTCAAGATCAGTGTACCGGCCCCAGCAGCTGTCGCACTGGCACGCGCACGGCGGCATCAGCCGCATGTGCTTGTAACACATGGGCTCGTCCCAGTTCATCTCCATGTCGGCGGGGACGTCAACAGGGGCGCGCGCGCGCCTTTCGCACTCACCAAACTGACAGTAAACGGTCGCGCTTTCTTCGCTAGCCTGAGACATTATTTGCTTTGTAATCGAGTTGAGTGTGAACTAATCGGTATTTTTTTCCTAATTTTTGGCAGCATCCCTTAAATAATTCCTTTCGGAACGCGTTTAGACGCGTTTAGACGCGCTAGCGCGTTTTCAATGCATTTTTTTTACGCGCCAAAGCCGTGCGGGTGCGCGTGCAGCACCGCGCGCTCCTCCTCCGTGTACGGTGCGTACATGCGCACGCGCTCGCGTGGCGGCGCGTTCGCACTTGCTGCTTGCAGCGCGCGCAACGAGGGCATGACCACGGGCGTCATGCGCCACACGCCAAACTCGTCGCTGTCGGTTTTCTTGACCTTGTGGTCTATCAAGCACGCAGCTCTGAGGTGCTCGGCGCTCCACGCGGCAAGTCGCGCAAACTTGCCCGCGCCCGGCATGAGCGGGTACATGCGCATGGCCTGCCCCGACTTGAGCGGCAGCATGCCCTGATCGTCCAGCGCGCCGTCAAGGTCGACAATCATGTCGACTTGCTCTGCACTGGCGCAAAACCCCGTGAACACGCGGCGCTGGCGCGTCTTGCGCGAAATGCTCAGCACCTCGTGCACAAGCGTCTCGTTGAACACAAACGCATGGCCGGGCGGAATGGTGACGCGCACGCTGCGCGCGCTGTAGTATGCGTGTTCGCTGGGCGGAATCTTGGCAAAGCCGCTTGCGTGCACGCCAACAAGGTCACGCTGGGTGTTGGGCACGCAGCTAAAGTACTGTGATTCGCTGCGGTCCATGTTGATCCAGCCGCCAAAAGTCACGCTATCCGCTATGGCTTGCACGTACGGCGTGTTGGGCGTGTGCCCGTCCGGCGGGCCGCTGGCGGGCTCGTCGCGGTGCCACGTTTCGGCCGTGGGCGCCATGCCGGGCGTGCGGTACAGCATGCGGTCAATCACGGTCTGCACGTACGGCATGCCCAGCGCAGCCGCGGCAGGGCGCGCAATGGCCGCGTCGTACAGCACGCGCAGGCGGCGCGCGTACGGGTTGTGCAGCGAGCACGGCGCGTTGAGCGTGCCAAAGCCCGTCTGCGCGGGGTTCCACATGTCCTCAAGCTGCATCGCGGCCGCGCGCTGGGTTTCTGCCGCCGCGACAAGCTTGTTGATCTTTTTCATCTCGGATGCGGCTGATGCAAGCCCCTTGTTGGCGCGCGTCAGCACGTCGTCCAAGGCGGTCTCAAGCGTGGCAGCGCCAAAGCCGGGCACGTGCTTGCGCGCGTGCTCAAGCAGCAGTTCAAACTCGTACGCGTCTTCCGGCGCAAGTGCAAGGCCGCTTGCGCACATCTCGCGCAAACGCGCGCACACCTCCATGCGGTCCTGCAGCTGCGCAAGGTGCGCGGCGCGTGCCTGCTCGGCCGTCCTGTAGCACGCCAAGTCGGCCATGGTGCTGTCAAAGTCCAAGCCTTCATCGCGCAGGCGCTCCAGCATGTCGCTGACGTCGATGACTGCATAGCCACTTGCGTGACGTGCAGCCACGCGCTCTTCTTGTTCAATAAGCGCGAATAGCTCGGTCTTTTCGTCATCGGTTGCGGTACGTAAACGGTAAAGTACGGCAAGACGCGCTTGCGCAGCGCGAGTCGCATCCGACAAGCTCAACTGTTCAAACAGCTGACGCCTGCCGTCTGCTGTACGCAAGTTAGCTGCAGCCAGCACCGGATGATGCGCGGCTGCAGCCGCGTCGCGCGCCTGCTCACTTGCCGTGCGCTCGCCCTTCTTTGCAGGCACGGCATGTCTGGCATAGGGTTCGGCAGACGCCCGGGCTGCACGCGCAGTAGCGCGCTCTGCGCCCTTGTCGACCTTTGGCCCGATCGGCAAGACCGGCAGCACCGGCTGGGCCGGCGCAGGCGCAGGCGCAGGCGCAGGCGCAGGCGCAGGCGCAGGCGCAGGCGCAGGCGCAGGCGCAGGCGCAGGCGCAGGCGCAGGCGCAGGCGCAGGCGCAGGCGCAG
>JANMGB010000187.1:0-1473 GCA_031374415.1 Burkholderiales bacterium | reverse complement strand
TCAGGGCGCCGGAGCACGGCGACTCCGCCAGCGCTTGCTGCTCGAGTGCAGCGAGCCAGGCGTACGTCTCGCTGGTCGTCAGAGGTGTCGGGCGACGCAGCAGCGAGCGCCACCGACGCGCGGCGGACAAGCGGTTGCTGCTGCCGGTCATCTGGCTCGTTGCTGAGTGCCAGCGCCAGAGCGAGCGCATGTGGCACACACAACAGGTCTCAGCGTTTCGTCGCGGTGCTGCTGGTGCTGATGCGCCAGATGCGCACGAGAAAGGTCGGGCTCGCCGACGCTGTCACAGCGCGAGTTGCCAGCACTCTAGGCACACTGGCACACTACAGCTTCACATTCACACGCATTGCTGCACATGTACGTGCCCTCTCGATGAGACGGTTGAAGATGTCTCGCAAAGTCAAATTTGAGACATTCTGTGATCACGCTGCCCATGGTCGACTGGCAGATGTGCAGCGCATGCTCGACTCTGGCGAGCTGCTCGACAACGGAAATCTAAACGACGCCCTTGTGCGGGCCGCTCAGAACGGCCACGTCGACGTCGTCGATTGTTTGCTCCGACACGCAGTGTTCGATCCGTCGGCCAACAACAACGAAGCTGTGCGACGGGCTGCTGCGCGCGGCCACCTCTCGGTCGTCGAACGACTGATTCAAGACGAGCGCGTCGATCCGTCGGCCAATGACAACTACGCCGTCGGTTTGGCTGCTTTGAATGGTCACGTCGCCGTCGTCGAACGACTGCTGCAAGACGAGCGTGTCGATCCGTCGGCCGACGACAATCACGCCGTCAAATGGGCTGCTGAGAACGGCCACCTCGCGGTCGTCGATCGACTGCTGCGAAACGTGCGCGTCGATCCGTCGGCCGACGACAACTGCGCCATTCGGCTGGCTGCTCGTGAAGGCCACCTCGTGGTCGTCGAACGACTGCTGGAAGACAAACGCGTCGATTCGTCGGCCGATTACAACGGTGCCATCAAAGGGGCTGCTTATCACGGCCACCTCGCTGTCGTCGAACGACTGCTTCAAGACAAACGCGTCGATCCGTCGGCACGCGACAACTACGCCGTGCGATTGGCTGCTTTTATCGGCCATCTCGCTGTCGTCGAGCGGCTGCTCGAGGATGACCGCGTTGACGTTGCTGTCGCGATTCAGTCCTCGCGTCCCGGAGACCGCAAGCGGTTTGAGTGTCGCGAGCGCTTGACCGAGATCTGCATCGCTCTGCAAGATTTGGCGCTGCCGGCGTGGGTCACAGTCCAGATTCTCGACGCCGCTCGTCCGTGGTCGACACTGCCGCTCCACAGCAAGTGGAACTTGGTGTGCGCAATCAAACACTACCACGACAAGAAACAGTGAAAAACAGTTTTGGCAAGCGATGTGTGATCGGCGTGTTGTTGGTAGCCATTGTTGACGAGTGTCAGTGCCATGCGTATTGCTGAACAACGACGTCGATCCTAGATTGTGCGGCGTGCGCGG
>JANMGB010000174.1:0-24679 GCA_031374415.1 Burkholderiales bacterium | reverse complement strand
CCGAGACATCGCAGCAGCACGAGTTGTGTTGCGATGGGCCTTGGAGGCTGAAGACACAGGCCGGGAACCGCGCCTATACGGGGCTGCTCACGCTCCCCGTGAAACTCCATCCTTTGCCCAGCATAGGGTGGAGTAGTTCATCGCCGCTTGACTCAAGTCAAGACGTTCTTTCCGGATCCGGGCACAGTCGTGCGTCATGGACATGACGACATTGAGCCCCACACCGCCAGAGCCCGACATCACGGAAGGCCTTCTCAGCGCAATGGATGTCAGCGGCCCGCGCTACACCTCGTACCCCACCGCCGACCGCTTCGTTGATGCTTTTGGCGAATCGCAACATCGCCAAGCATGGTGGTCGCGATCACAGCGGGTGGGCTCCTTGGGTGGGTCGTTGCCTTTGTCGGTGTACATCCATATTCCTTTTTGCGAGTCAGTTTGCTACTACTGCGCCTGCAACAAAGTCGTCACTCGGCGCCACGAGCGCGGCACGGCGTACTTGAACGCCTTGGAGACCGAAATGAGGCTGCATGTGGTCGAGCTTAGCTCGCGGCCCTCGGTCTCACAGATCCATCTCGGAGGGGGCTCGCCCACCTTCTTGTCCGATGTTGAGTTGACCCGGCTCATGAGGTCTGTGCGTGAGCACTTCGTCATCCATCCTGACGCCGAGATCGCCATGGAGGTCGATCCCCGAACGGTCGATGAGTCACGCCTGGCGCACATCGCGGCGCTGGGTTTCAACCGCTTGAGTTTCGGTGTGCAGGACTTTGACCCTGATGTACAGCGAGCAGTTCACCGCGTTCAAGACGAGGACATGGTGCAGCGCTTGGTGCGGGCTGCCCGTGGGTTGGGATTCAAGTCGATCAACCTCGACCTTATCTATGGACTTCCACGGCAAACACCGGCCTCCGTCGACGTGACGCTGGGCAAGGTCAGCGCATTGCGGCCTGACCGCATCGCTTTGTATGCTTACGCGCATCTGCCCGAGCGTTTCAAGCCACAGCGGCGCATTGATGGCAGCACGCTGCCCAGCCCGGCGGACAAAATCAAAATGCTGTCCAACGCCATTCACACCCTGAGGACTCAGGGCTACAGCTACATCGGCATGGATCACTTTGCTTTGCCCAGCGACGAGTTGGCGACGGCCCGACGGCAGGGCCGACTGCACCGAAATTTTCAGGGCTACACCACCCAGGCCGACAACGATCTGTTGGGCCTGGGCGTTTCTGCCATCAGCCGGGTCGGCCCCACCTACAGCCAAAATCACAAATCCCTGGAGGCCTATCTGGATACGCTGAAGCAAGGCCATCTGCCCATCAAGCGGGGGCTGACCCTGACACACGACGACCTCGTGCGCCGGGCGGTCATCATGGCGCTGATGTGCCAGGGTCGGTTTGATTTTGAGTCCATTGAGCTGGCCTACCTCATTGATGTGCGGGGCTACTTTCAAAGCGAGTTGGCCCAGCTGGTCCAGTTGGCCGATCAAGGGCTGGTCAGCATAGAGTCCGACGCCGTTCAGGTCACGCCTTTGGGGCGTTACTTCTTGCGCGCCGTGGCCATGGTGTTTGACCGCCAGCTTCAACATGAGCAAACACGAGCTCGTTTTTCCAGAGTTGTGTGAGCCCACCCAAAGTGATGCAGTGATGGCAAGCCCATGAGCAGTTCAACCTTGATGGCGACCGCCTTGATCATGGGCTTGGTTGGCAGCCCCCATTGCGCTGGCATGTGTGGTGCGGCTTGTACCGGCGCGATCAGTCGATGGGGCGGGCAGCGTCTGTGGGCATCTCACGCCACGCTGCAGTTGGCGCGTGCATCGAGTTACGCCATCGGAGGCGCGCTGGCCGCAGGCAGCATGGCCTGGTTCAAGGCTTGGAGTGATCAGGTCGCGGCTTTGAAGCCGCTGTGGGTTCTGTTGCAAGTGGCGGCCCTGGTGCTGGGGTTGTGGCTATTGATCCGCGGGCAGCCTCCTCGGTGGCCGACTGCCCGCAATCCCGCATGGCAAGCCATCACGACCCCCTCGTCTGCTGCGATGCCTTCGATGCGCTGGCGGCGCTTGTTGGGTGTGGGTGCCCTGTGGGTGGCTTGGCCCTGCGGCCTGCTGCAGGCCGCCTTGCTCGTGGCTGCGTTGGCAGGCACGGCAGTCGAGGGTGCGCTCGTGATGTTGGTCTTCGCACTGACTTCAGCCGTAGGATTGTCGTGGGGCGTGGTGGTTTTGCGTTGGCTCGGATCTGCCACGACCAAGCAGCGCACGCAAGCCGCACTCCTGCGTCTGTCAGGCCTGATGTTGGTGGCCAATACAGGATGGGCATTGGCCCACAGTGTTCAGCAAGCCACGGGTTTTTGCGCCACCCCTGTCTGATTCAGGTATGGTGCGCCCACCCCATCGGGGCAGGCTGGCTTAGAATCATCCGTCTTATATAAGACTATCCTTCTTCAACCCATCGGCTGCGGAGCGCCAAACAATGTACCAACACATCAAAGTTCCTGAGGGCGGCAAAAAGATCACCGTTAACAAGGACTTCTCACTCAACGTCCCTGATCAACCCATCATTCCCTACATTGTTGGCGACGGCACGGGCGTTGACATCACCCCCGTGATGATCAAAGTTGTCGACGCTGCGGTTGCCAAGGCCTATGGTGGCCAAAAGAAAATCCAGTGGATGGAGATTTACGCGGGCGAGAAGTCGACCCAGGTCTACGGCCCTGATGTCTGGCTGCCTGCTGAGACCCTTGAGGTTCTGCGCGACTTTGTGGTCTCGATCAAGGGCCCATTGACCACGCCCGTCGGCGGCGGCATTCGGTCTTTGAACGTGGCCTTGCGCCAAGAGCTCGATTTGTACGTCTGCTTGCGTCCCATCCAGTACTTTGAGGGTGTTCCTTCGCCCGTCAAAGAGCCGCACAAAACCAACATGGTCATCTTCCGCGAAAATTCGGAAGACATCTACGCTGGCATTGAGTTTGAAGCAGAAAGCGACAAAGCCAAGAAGCTCATCAAGTTCCTGCAAGACGAGTTTGGCGTCAAGAAAATCCGCTTCCCCAACACATCAGGTATCGGCATCAAGCCGGTGTCCAGAGAGGGCACTCAGCGCCTTGTGCGCAAAGCCATCCAGTACGCGATTGACAACGACAAGCCCAGTGTCACGATCGTGCACAAAGGTAACATCATGAAGTTCACCGAGGGTGGCTTCCGCGACTGGGCGTACGCCTTGGCGCAAACCGAGTTTGGCGCCGAGCTGATCGATGGCGGCCCCTGGTGCAAGTTCAAGAACCCCAAAACGGGGCGCGACATCATCATCAAAGACTCGATCGCGGACGCGTTTTTGCAGCAAATTTTGCTTCGCCCCGCGGAGTATTCTGTGATCGCCACGCTCAATTTGAATGGCGACTATGTGTCAGATGCGCTGGCCGCACAGGTTGGGGGTATCGGGATTGCACCAGGCGCCAACCTGTCCGATTCGATTGCCATGTTCGAGGCCACCCACGGCACGGCACCCAAATATGCTGGCAAGGATTATGTCAATCCAGGCTCGGAGATCCTGTCCGCCGAAATGATGTTGCGGCACATGGGCTGGACGGCTGCTGCCGACCTGATTATCAGCGCCATGGAAAAATCCATTCTGTCCAAGAAGGTCACCTACGACTTCGCGCGCTTGATGGAGGGCGCAACCCAGGTGTCTTGCTCAGGGTTTGGTCAGGTGATGATCGACCACATGTGAGTTGCTGCTCACCGGCAAGGGCAATCCCTTCCACAAAAAAAGCCCACCGAAAGGTGGGCTTTTTTATGAGGAACCGGTAGCTTGAAAACAACGAACCGCCGACCCTTGGGACTGCTGGCACTGCACTATGTCATTAACTGTCAGAGTGTTTGTGCATCAGAAACCGACTGCTGTTCCTCAGAGTGAGCATCGTGGTCGGAATATAAAGGGGAAATGTTTTGAGCCAATTGCCCCTTGGGACCTTGAATCAGCTCGAAGCTGACACGGCCACCCTGTCGAAGTGTTCGAAAACCCTCCATTTTGATTGCAGAGAAGTGGGCAAAAATGTCCTCTCCTCCATTTTCCGGCTCGATAAAGCCGAAACCCTTAGCGTCGTTGAACCATTTAACTGTGCCTACAGCCATAGAAGACCTCCGATCCATTTCAGAAGAAAAGCGAAACCCATTTTCGGCATGCTGCACTGCAGTGTCAAGGCTGTAACTTAGGGGGGCATGGGGTAAAACAGGTCACACCCCATTGATTTGCAGCAACCGGGTGGCAGCGATGCGCTCAAATCAGGGGGACTTTCAGGCTAGATCAGCCCTTGTGAAAATTTAAAGGGGCTCAAGATGACTTCCACGCCAACCACTCCCAACTAGATAGAATGATTTCATGCCAGACGAACCTCTCCAGCCCCCCACACCGCCAGTGGCCAAGCCCGATGACGGGCAAGGTGCTGCGGTCGCAGAGCGGCAAACGGCCCAAACCGTGCCGCCGCGCATGTTTCAAGTGGTGCTTCTCAACGACGACTACACCCCCATGGAGTTCGTCGTGATGGTCCTGCAAGAGTATTTCAATCGCGACCTGGAAGCCGCGACCCAAATCATGTTGAAAATTCACCATGAAGGTCGCGGGGTCTGTGGCGTGTTTACCAAAGACGTCGCAGCCACCAAGGTTGAGTTGGTTCTGGCTGCGGCACGCCGCAGTGGTCACCCTTTGCAATGCATTATGGAGGTCGCATGATTGCCCAAGAGCTTGAAGTTAGCCTGCACATGGCATTTGTTGAGGCCCGGCAGCAGCGTCATGAATTCATCACGGTCGAGCATCTGCTGCTGGCCCTCCTTGACAACCCGTCGGCCGCCGAGGTGTTGCGCGCGTGCTCGGCCAACATGGATGACTTGCGCAAAAGTTTGCAGCAATTCATCAAAGAAAACACGCCCACCGTGGGCGGCACGGAAGAGGTCGACACCCAGCCCACGCTGGGCTTTCAGCGCGTCATCCAGCGCGCCATCATGCACGTGCAATCCACGGGCACTGGCAAAAAAGAAGTCACCGGCGCGAACGTGTTGGTGGCCATCTTTGGCGAGAAGGACTCTCACGCTGTCTACTACCTGCACCAGCAGGGTGTGACGCGGCTGGACGTCGTCAACTTTATTTCTCACGGCATTCGCAAAAGCGACCCGCCGGAGCCGGCCAAATCCAGTGACGGCGCGGTGCCTGGCGAGAGCGAGAAGGAAGAGGCTGACAGCAAGGGCTCGCCGCTCGATCAGTTCACATCCAACCTCAACAACCTGGCGCGTGACGGCAAGATTGATCCCCTCATTGGACGCGAGCACGAGGTTGAGCGCGTGATCCAAGTGCTGTGCCGCCGCCGAAAGAATAACCCCCTTTTGGTGGGCGAGGCGGGTGTGGGCAAGACGGCCATTGCTGAGGGCTTGGCGTGGCGCATTACTCAGGGTGAAGTCCCCGAGGTGTTGGCCAATGCCATTGTCTACTCGCTTGACATGGGGTCTTTGTTGGCGGGCACCAAGTACCGCGGCGACTTCGAGCAACGCCTCAAGGGTGTCCTCAAGCAATTGAAGGATCAGCCGTCCGCTGTGCTGTTCATCGATGAGATTCACACCTTGATCGGAGCCGGTGCCGCTTCTGGGGGCACTCTGGACGCCAGCAATTTGCTCAAGCCGGCCCTTAGCTCAGGCGCGATGAAGTGCATTGGCGCGACGACCTTCAGTGAGTACCGTGGTATTTTCGAGAAAGATGCCGCGCTGTCACGTCGTTTCCAAAAGGTCGATGTGGTGGAGCCGTCTGTTGAGCAGACGGTTGAAATTCTCAAGGGTTTGAAGTCGCGGTTTGAAGAGCATCACAGCGTCAAATATGCCGTGGGTGCTTTGCAGGCGGCGGCAGAGTTGTCGGCCAAATTCATCAATGATCGGCACTTGCCAGACAAGGCCATCGATGTGATTGATGAGGCGGGGGCCGCGCAGCGCATCTTGCCCAAGAGCAAGCAAAAGAAAACCATCACGCGCACCGAGGTGGAAGAGATCGTGGCCAAAATTGCACGCATCCCGCCCACCAGTGTGTCAAATGACGACCGCTCCAAACTCAAAAGCCTGGAGCGTGATCTCAACAGTGTGGTGTTTGGTCAGTCGCCAGCCATTGAGGCCTTGGCTGCTGCCATCAAAATGGCGCGCTCCGGGCTGGGCAAGGCCGACAAACCCATTGGCTCGTTCCTGTTCAGCGGACCCACCGGTGTTGGCAAGACCGAGGTGGCCAAGCAACTGGCCTTCACTTTGGGCATTGAGCTGATTCGCTTTGACATGAGCGAGTACATGGAGCGTCACGCCGTCAGTCGCTTGATTGGTGCGCCCCCGGGCTACGTGGGCTTTGACCAAGGGGGTTTGCTGACCGAGGCCATCACCAAGAAGCCCCATGCCGTGTTGTTGCTCGATGAAATTGAAAAGTCCCACCC
This sequence comes from Burkholderiales bacterium, assembly GCA_031374415.1. GTDB lineage: Bacteria > Pseudomonadota > Gammaproteobacteria > Burkholderiales > Burkholderiaceae_C > CANHBY01. Next base: position 18,238 of record JANMGB010000174.1, on the reverse strand, counting down.
GGACGTTTTCAACGTGTTGCTGCAGGTGATGGACCATGGCACTTTGACTGACAACAACGGGCGCAAGGCCGACTTCCGCAACGTGATCATCGTGATGACCACCAACGCGGGTGCGGAGACCATGAACAAGTCCACCATTGGGTTCACCAATGCCCGAGAGCAGGGCGATGAGATGGCCGACATCAAGCGCCTGTTCACGCCCGAGTTCCGCAATCGGCTTGACGCGGTGGTGAGCTTCCGTGCGCTGGACGAAGAAATCGTCTTGCGTGTGGTCGACAAGTTCTTGCTGCAACTTGAGGGGCAGTTGGCTGAGAAGAAGGTAGAGGCCACCTTCACCGACGGCTTGCGCAAGTACCTGGCGACGAAGGGCTTTGATCCCTTGATGGGTGCGCGGCCCTTGCAACGGATCATCCAAGACACGATCCGGCGTGCACTGGCCGATGAGTTGCTCTTCGGGCGCCTCGTGGATGGCGGGCGTCTGACGGTGGACATCGATGCAGAGGGCAAGGCGTTGCTCGATATTCAACCTCCGCGCAAGAGCGACAAGCCCAAGTCGGAGCCTGCGACGACCTCCTAGGGCGCGGCTTCGCTTTGACACAAAGGGCGCCGATGGCGCCCTTTGTGTTGGCGTTATCGCAAGCCGCGGGCTCGCGAGCAGTCGCATGTGTTAACTTCGCCCTCTTCATCAAGGTGTCGTTTCACACCAACGGAGGAAACCATGGAATCAACCACTACCCCTGAATCTGATACCCGCGAGGAACTGGCCGCCAGTTTGAAGCACATGGTGGGCGACGCAGAGCAACTGCTCAAGCGCGCGAGCCAATCTGCGGGGCAAGACTATGATTCGGCGCTCAGACGTGCTTCCCAGCAGTTGCGTCGTGCCAAGGAAGAGTTTCTTCGCATCGAAGAAGATGCCATTCTGCACGCCAAGCATGCGGCCCGTGTGACCGACCGTGCGGTGCATGAGCACCCCTATGCGGCGATGGGAGTGGCCGCTGGGGTCGGGTTTTTGCTCGGCCTGTTGATTTCGCGCCGGTGATTGTCGGGTTCGATTTTGTGTTCCAGTCCCTCAAAAACTCATTGTCCGCCTTGATTGCGTTGGGAGCCACTCGCCTCGAGTTGGCTGCCACGGAGTTGGAAGAAGAGCGTCTTCGCTTGGCCGACTTGGCTCTTTCTGCGTGCTTGGCATTGTTTTTTGGAGGGCTGGCGGTGATCTTGTCGCTTCTCTTCATCATCGTTTTGATGTGGGATGTGCAGCGCTTACTGACCATCGGCTTGTTGGCCATGATGTTCATGGTTCTGGGTGGCTGGTGTGCCTGGCGCTGGCGCGACAAGGCCCGGCGCAAGCCTCGGTTCATGGCGGCGACCCTGGCTGAGTTCAATCTGGATGTGCAGGCGTTGAGACGCCCCGCAGGGGTGGCTCATGAATGACACCTTGCTGAGCTTGGCTCATCGGCGTGAGCAGTTGGTGGCGCGGTCAGCCCGACAGCGCCAGCAGCTTGTGCTTGCTTGCTCTCCTGCGGTGCTGGGATCTCGTGGGGGGCGCCTCTGGGAACAGCTGCGACTGTGGGGGCGGCCGGCGGCCATGCTCGTGGCGCCTTTGGTTCTGGTCGTGCTCGTACGTCGACCGGGTTGGGTTCTGCGCGGTGCGAGGTGGTTGTGGCCCGCATGGCAGGCCTGGCGGACGGCACAGCGCCTGATCCAGTCAAGATCTGGCCTTTGACTTGCTCACTCTGTGTGAGTGAGCGTATTCTTTTAACTGCTTGTCGGGTGATGTTGTGTTTGCGCTATTGAACCCTCAGGGCTTGGACGCCCCATTGGCCTGGTCTGGCGGCGTACAGCGCTCTGGGCGTGAGTTTTTGTCGGACGTGCAGACCTTCGCTCGGAGTCTGCCTGCGCATGGCGTACCCATCAATCTGTGTGTTGATCGCTACGCTTTTGCGGTGGCTTGGGTGGCGGCCATGGCGCGTGGCCAAACCAGTCTGATGCCGCCCAATCCCTTGCTCGCGACTTTGCGGCAGCTTCAGCAAACACACCCCGACAGTTACCTGGTCGAAGATGCGCGGGGATTGGCTGGGCTGGGCCTAGAGAGCTTGGGCCTGCCCCTGCGCACGGTGCGTCTTGACCCCTCTTTGTCGCTTGAATCTGAGCCAGCGATCCGCATTGAGCCGGAACTCCAGGCGGTCTGTTTGTTGACATCAGGTTCTACCGATACCCCCCAGCCGCATCTGCGCACCTGGCGCATGCTGGTTGAGTGCATGCAGGCGGGCGCGCACGCCATCGCAGCAGAGTTGGGCTGGCCCAGCTTGTCGGGTTTGCATTTGCTGGCCACGGTGCCACCGCAGCATAGCTACGGCCTGGAGTCGAGTGTGATGCTGGCGTTCGGCGCGGGGGCCGTGTTGCACAGCGCACGCCCGTTCTTCCCCGCCGAGATCAAAGATTCCCTTGAAGCCCTGCCTCGCCCGCGGGCATTGGTGACCACGCCCCTGCACCTCAAGAATTTGCTGCAGTCCGGGTTGTCCTTGCCTCCGGTGGATTTGGTGCTGTGTGCCACGGCGCCGTTGTCTCTTACCTTGGCGGCACAGGCTGAGAACTTGATGGGCCCCTTGATCGAAATCTATGGGTGTACCGAGGCCGGGCAGATCGCGACGCGGCGCACGGTGGCTTGCGAACGCTGGCGCACCATGGGCAGCTTGAAGCTGAGTCGCGAAGTAAGCGATGAGGGTGATGTGTTTTTCGTGCAGGGAGGCTATTTGCAAGCCGCACAGCCGCTGGCCGACACGCTGCAGTTGGTGAGTGAGCGGGAGTTTTACCTTGGGGGACGCGCGAACGACTTGATCAATGTGGCGGGCAAACGAAATTCCTTGTCGCACCTGAACATGCAACTCAATCGCATGGAGGGGGTCGAAGACGGCTGCTTCTGGTTACCGGATGCGCGCCCTGATGATGTGGTTCGCCCGGTGGCGTTTGTGGTGGCACCGACCCTCACCGCCGAGCAGGTCATTGCTGGTTTGCGTCAACGTGTGGAGGCGGTTTTCGTGCCGCGCCGGGTGATTCACGTCGAGGCCTTGCCCCGCGAGGCCACGGGCAAGCTCACGTCCCGGGCATTGCGTGATTTTGCTCTTCAGCACTTGAACCTGAAAACGGCAGCGCCATGAGTCAACCCAACGATGTCGTGGTTGAGCGCTTGATTTCGTCGGCCCATCCTGCGTTTGCTGGGCACTTTCCTGGCGCACCCGTCTTGCCCGGCGTTGCCTTGTTGTCTGAGGTGATGGAAGTGCTGGTCGCCCATGCCATGGCGCCAGCCTCGGCCCTAGGCACTTGGGATGGCGTCAAGTTCTTCGCCCCGGTGGGCCCTGGGGCATTGTTAAGCATCAGCTTGCGAGCACGCGCGCCGGGCTTTGCATTTGAGGTGTCACAAGGCGCGACAGCCGTCGCACGGGGTCAATGGGTACCTCTGAGTGCGCACACGCTGAGCTCATGAAACTCGACAAACACAAGGCCCCGGCGCAGGACAGGGATGGCAAGGCAGCCCCGGTCCAGGACTGGCTTCATGCCAAAGAGCGAAGCAACGCGTTCTCACTGCGTTTGATGTGTTTTATCTCCGTGCATCTGGGGCGCCGCGTGGCGCGCTTTTTACTGCACCCCACCACGCTTTACTTTATGTTGTTCGCGGCGGCACCGCGCGCCAATTCGCGGCGATATTTGTCGCGGGTTCTCGGGCGCCCCGCGCGCTGGGTTGAGGTCTACCAGCACTTTCACACCTTCGCCACCACGGTGCTTGACCGGATTTATTTTTTGCGTGGTCCCTCTCAGGTTTTTGATGTCCGGGTCAGCTCGCATCAACCACTCGATGTCACCTTGGCGCAAGGGCGTGGTGCATTTTTGCTGGGAGCACACTTCGGCAGTTTTGAGGTGCTGTCCAAGGTCGGCAAAGAGCGTCCCGGCATGGCCGTGGCCATGGTGATGTACCCGGACAATGCACGCAAAATCAACGCTGCGTTGCAGGCCTTGGTGCCTGACGAGCCTCTCCATATCATTGCGTTGGGGCGCCCGGAGTCGACCCTGACCATCCGGGATTGGCTTGACCAAGGGGGGCTTGCTGGGATTTTGGCTGATCGCATGTTGCCGTCTGATTCGGCCCGCGGCGCTTGGGTCGAGGTGCCGTTTTTAGGTCAGCCGGTTCGGTTTGCGGATGGGCCATTCCGATTGGCTGCATTGCTGCGTCGGCGGGTGATTTTCATGGTCGGCACCTACCAGGGCGAGCACCTCGGCCGCGGACAGTACGAGGTGCGTTTCGAAGCCTTGGCCGATTTCTCGGAGCGTGTCAGTGATCCTTTGCTTCGTGAGGCGCAGATTCGCGAGGCGATCTTGGCGTACGTTTCCCGGTTAGAGGCGTTGTGCCGAGCAGCGCCTTTCAATTGGTTTAATTTTTTTGATTTTTGGCATGAAGACATTGCGTAAGTTGCTTTTTTCACTGGCGTTGTGGGGGCTGTGCTTGCCAGTGGCTTGGGCCATGGAGTTGGCGGATTTGATGGCCTTGATGGCGCAAAATCAGCGCGGCGAGGCTCACTTTGTTGAGCAACGCTGGGTCAACGGTTTGACTCAGCCCTTGCAGTCCCGCGGCACCCTGAGCTTTCATGCACCGAGCCGTTTTTCCCGCATCACACTCGAGCCCTCGCCCGAAAGCATGACGGTGGATGGCCGCACCGTGACACTCAAGCGAGCGGGGCGCTCCCGAACGCTGTCGCTGGATTCGGTGCCCGAAGTCGCGGCCATCGTCGAGGCCGTGCGAGGCACATTGACGGGTGATTTATCCACCTTGCAGCAGTACTTCAACACCACTCTGAGTGGTCACACGACACAGTGGGTGTTGGTGCTAGAGCCCCTGGATGCCCGTTTGGCTGCGCAAGTCAGCCAGGTGCGCATCACCGGCGAGCAACGCGATTTGCGCACTGTCGAAGTCAAGCTGGCAGATGGTGACAGCTCTTTGATGCGGATTGAGTCAGCGAAGTTGGCACCATGAGTGCGTGGCGTCGTGGGGCGGGGGTGCTGGCCCTGTGGCTCATGGGTTTGGTGTTGAGTGGTGTGTGGATCGCCCGCACACCCTTCCAGGCCGATCTGTCGGCGTTCTTGCCGCGCAACCCTGATTTTCAACAGCAAGTGCTGCTGGAGCAAATTCAAAGCGGTGTGCCCGCACGCACTTTGTTCATTGGCATTGAGGGCGGCTCAGCCCTCGATCGGGCACACGCCTCGCGAGCCTTGGCTGCCAGTTTGCGTGACAGTGGCCTGTTCGAGCAAGTGCAAAACGGTGACTGGGCCGCGTGGCGACCTGTGGGGGAGTGGCTGTTTGCCCACCGCTATCAGCTCAGTCCAGGGGTCGAGCCCACGCGGTTCACGGTGGAGGGCCTTCAGGGCGCTCTCAACGAAACCTTGTCTTTGTTGGGCACGCCAGCGGGCAGTGCCATCAAGCCCGTATTGAACCAAGACCCGACGGGCGAGATGCAACGCATCGTTGAGATGCTGCTGCCTGCTCAGGCGCCTCGGTCTGAGCAAGGCGTGTGGGTGGCACGCTCTCATCCCCGGGCCTTGCTGGTGACCAGCACCCGTGCCGGTGGGGGGGATCTGGACGCTCAAGCTGAGGCTATCGCGACCGTGCAACGCTTGTTTCAGGCGGCATCCAGCCATGCGGCCGGGTTGTCACTCCAGCTCAGCGGGGCGCCTGTGTTTGCGGTGTCCAGCCGCACCCAAATTGAGCAAGAGGTGACGGTGTTCGCGATCACAGGCACCTTGCTGATGGCCGGCTTGCTGTTCTTGGCATTTGGGTCGGTGCGGGCCGTGTTGGTGGCCTTTGTCCCTGTGGCCACGGGCGTCGTGGGGGGGATCACGGCGGTGAGCCTGGTGTTTGGCCACGTGCACGGCATCACTTTGGGATTTGGCAGCACCTTGATTGGCGAGTCGGTCGACTATGCCATCTACTTTTTGATTCAGTCTCGCCAGGGGCGCACAGGCGTGCCTGGTCAAGGCTGGCGGCGCTGGGTGCGGGAGGGGTGGCCCACGGTTCGCTTAGGGTTGTGGACATCGGTCTGCGGTTTCGCCGCCTTGATGTTTTCCGGTTTTCCAGGGCTCGCGCAGCTGGGTGTGTTTTCGCTCGCGGGCTTGGTGTGTGCGGCGCTGTGCACGCGCTATGTGTTGCCTTTGTTCATGCCAGATGGCGCCCAAGGGCAGGGCGCTCGCCGTTTTTTGGCGATGGCTGCTAGGCGCTTGAGCCACACCCCGCCCACAGTGCGTTGGGGATGGGTGGGGCTCATTGGGGTCGTGTTGGTCGTGCTGCTGTGGCAAACCGCAGGGCAAGGGCGACCCTTGTGGCGAGGTGATTTGAAGTCACTCAGTCCGATCTCACCGGCTGCGCAGGCGCTTGACGCCGAGCTGCGGGCCGACTTGTCGGCTTCCGATGCGGGCGTGTTGGTGATCGTGCAGGCGGAAGATGAAGAAGCCTTGCTGCAGGCTACCGAGGCTGTCGGCACCCGATTGGGCACCTGGGTTGATGAGGGACGACTGGCAGGCTTTGAGGCGCCCACCCGTTGGCTGCCCAGTCTGGCGACCCAGTCGATGCGACTGCGCAGCTTGCCCGACGAGGCCCAGCTGCGGGCCAACTTGGCGCAGGCCACACGCGGTGGGCCGCTGCCTGCCGATCGACTCGAACCCTTCGTGAGCGCGCTCGGGCAGGCTCAGCATCAGGCACCGATCACCTACCAGAGCCTACAAGACAGCCCCGTCGCCCCGTTGGTGAACGCGATGATGTGGCGTCGGGCCGATGGTCGTGTCGCTGCATTGCTGCCCTTGCACATGGCCGCACAGGCAATCTCCCCCGAGCACTTACGCGAGGCCTTGTCCGATCTGGGGCATGCGGGGGTGCAAGTTCAGGTGCTTTCCATCCAGTCGGCCCTGGATGACTTGTATGGTGGCTACCTCACACAGGCTGTGTGGCAGGTGATGTTCGGTGGTCTCGGCGTGCTGGCGTTGATGGCGATCTGGTTGCGCAGTTGGGGGCGTTTGTGGCGTGTGTGCTTGCCGCTGGCGGGTGCCGTGGTGCTGACCTTGGGCTTGCTGTGGTGGTGCCAGGTTGCAATGGGCGTGCTGCACCTGGTCGGTTTGCTGCTGGTGGTGGCCGTGGGGTCGAACTACGCTTTGTTCTTTGACACCTTGGCCCATTCGCCCGCCATGGCATCGAACGACGACACCCTGGCCTCCCTGTTGCTGGCCAATCTGACGACGGTCATGTCGTTTGGCTTGATTGCGTTTTCCAGCATCCCCGTGCTGTCTGCTTTGGGTATGGTGGTGGCGCCTGGCGCATTGTTGGCCTTTGTGTTGGCGGCCAGTTTTTCTTCTTCACATCGGCCTGTGTGAGAATTGGCGTTTACCCCCAAATTTGTGACATACGGTCATTTCTCCATGCGCACCTCTAGTCTGCCGCCAATCGGGCCTTGGCCGATGCCGCGCTTGATTCAAGTCAGTGCAGCGTGGCATGTGGTGGCAGTGGGGTGGGGACTGGCCCAGCCCGCCATGTGGCCTTGGGTGCTCGCGTCGGTCGTGGCGAACCACCTGCTCATCACAGCAGCCGGCTTGTGGCCGCGCAGCCGTTGCTTGGGGCCCAATATCACGCAGCTTGGGCCTTTGGCGCGCGCGCGCGGCGAGCTTGCCTTGACCATTGATGACGGCCCCGATCCGGAAGTGACGCCGGCCGTGCTCGATGCGCTCGACGCCCACGGTATTCGGGCCACGTTTTTTTGCATTGCTGAGCGTGCTTTGCAACACCCCGCACTGGTGCAAGCCATCATGGCTCGTGGCCACAGTGTGCAAAATCATAGTTTTCGGCACCCGCATGCCTTCTCGCTTTACGGCCCGCGGCGCTTGCTGGCCGAGGTGTCTCAGGCACAAAGGGCGTTGACAGACTTGACGGGTGTCGCGCCCACGTGTTTTCGCCCGCCTGCGGGCTTGCGCAACCCATTCCTTGATCCCGTGTTGCACCGCTTGGGCTTGCACCTCGTGAGCTGGACGCGTCGTGGCTATGACACCCGCGAGTCGAATTCGGCCAAGGTGTTGGAACGTTTGACGAAAGGCCTGGCCCCTGGCGATATCTTGCTTGTGCATGACGGGCACGCCGCGCACGACGGCAGCGGGCAGGCGGTCATTCTGGATGTGTTGCCGGGTTTGGCCCATCAGGCCGCTGCCCGGGGTCTGCAATGGGTCACCTTGCCCGATTCATTGCCCCAGCGACACGAGAGGAGGGCGGCATGACACGATTGGCTGAGTCACTTTGGCGCCAAGTCTGGCTTGAAGCCAGTCGACCGTATCTTCAAGTCGGTCGGCTGGCGTATTACTTTGCGCGCGGCAAGTTGCAGCATGACCCCATGTTTCGCGGCCTGTTGGAGCGCGGTGAGTTGCCGGCGGGGGCCCGCGTTTTGGACTTGGGTTGTGGTCAGGGACTGGTGGCCGCCTTGCTTCACGCGGTGACGTTCGTGCACCAGGCTGGGCATTGGGGGGCCGATTTGCCCGACCCGCCCCTGCGTTGTTCCTACCAAGGCATCGATTTGATGCCTGCTGCGGTCTCGCGTGCGACGTTGGCCCTGTCGGGCTTGCCCAGCGCGCCTCAGTTTGTTTGCGCTGATGTGGCCAGTGCGCGCCTGCCAACGAGTGATCTGGTCTTGTTGTTGGACGTTCTACATTACATCGATCTGCCGGCCCAACAGGTTTTGCTTCAGCATGTGCGCCGAGCCCTGGCACCTCATGGACGATTGCTCATCCGTGTGAGCGATGCGGCACAACCGCAGCGCCATGCTTTCGGTCAGTGGGTGGACCGTTGGGTGGTTCGGGCGCGGGGCTATAAAGCGCCGCCGCATTTTGCGCGACCCTTGTCGAGCTGGGTGGCCATGTTGAATAACTTGGGTTTTGCTGTGGACGCTGTGCCTATGAGTCAGGGAACACCTTTTTCCAATGTCTTGCTGACGGCGCAGGTGCCCGCTCTGGCCAAGTTGTTGATCGAGGATGTTGCGTGATGGCTTCGGGCTTGGCGTCCAAGGTGTTGTTAGACCACGCCGGCATCGCCCGCCTGGTGCCCCACAGCGGCACCATGTGCTGGTTGGATGCGCTTGTAGCTTGGTCGCCAGACAACATCAGCTGCCGAGCCATCAACCAAGGGCAGCCCGACCACCCCTTGCGCACAGCGCATGGCGTGTTGGCACATTGCGCGATTGAGTACGCAGCACAGGCCATGGCCCTGCATGGTGGCTTGCGCAGCGGCGGTCTGGATCCCCAGCGGCAGTCTCAGGCGCAAGCCGAGGTGTCTGCCGGCTACTTGGCGAGCGCACGTGGCGTGCGGTGTCATGTCGTGCGTCTGGATGACGTCCCTGGCGCTTTGCTGATTCACGCCCAACGCGTGGCGGGTGATGCCCAACAGGCGCTCTATCAATTCACGCTGAAGGATGAGACCGGGCGTTTATTGGTCGAGGGGCGGGCTGCTGTGGTGCTCAATACACCCCTGCCTAAGGCAGATGTACACGTTTGATTGAACTTAGGATCCCCCTCAAATGAATGCAGTTTCCCATTCGTTGCAAGGCAAGCGTGCATTGATAACGGGCGCCAGCGGCGCCTTGGGGTCGGCCATTGCGCTGCGCCTGGCACAAGATGGCGCTCACGTCTTGCTGCATGCCAACTCACGCCCCCAGGTCGTTGAAGCCCTGGCTGCGAGCCTGCGTGAGCAAGGATTGCAGGCCGAGGCCTGTGTCTTTGACATCACCAGTGACAGTGCCACGCAGGCCGCTTGCGAGGCCATTTTGCAAGCTGGGGCCGTTCAGATCATTGTCAATAACGCGGGCATTCACGATGACGCTGTGTTTCCTGGCATGCGGGCAGAGCAATGGCACCGCGTCATGGAGGTGTCGGTCAACGGTTTTTTCCGCGTGACTCAACCCCTGATGCTGCCGATGTTGCGCACCCGGTGGGGGCGCGTCATCAACATGTCCTCCGTCGCCTCGATCACGGGCAACCGCGGTCAGGTCAATTACGCTGCCGCCAAGGGTGCGCTCAACAGTGCGACCAAGGCCTTGTCCATGGAGGTGGCCAGCCGCGGCGTCACGGTGAATGCGATTGCGCCCGGCATCATTCAATCGCCGATGGCCGACAGCGTGTTTGACGCCAAACTCATTGCGCAAATTGTTCCTGCCAAGCGCGCAGGGACCCCAGAAGAAGTGGCTGATCTGACGGCGTTTCTCGCCAGCCCTCAGGCCGGCTACATCACAGGCCAAATCATCTCCATCAATGGCGGCATGGCCTGAACTGAACTGTTCGCAGGATGACTCTCATGTCCGTACAGCACAACTTTCAAATCATGCACCCCTTGCACATCAGCGCTTACACCGCGACCTCGGCGGTGGGCGTTGGTAAATCCGCTTTGCTTGACGCGCTTCGAGCGGGTCAAAGTGGCCTGCGTCGCAATGATTTTGGCCCCGAACCGCTGGACACCTGGATTGGCCGGGTGGATGCGATCGAATCATCCCCTTTGCCTGCTGGGCTGGCCAGCTGGAACTGCCGCAACAACCGGTTGGCTTGGCTGGCCCTGAATGCGGATGGTTTTTTGCAGGCCGCATTGGGCGCGCGTGAGCGCTACGGTGCTCATCGCGTGGCGGTGGTCATGGGGACATCGACATCCAGCATGGGCGAGACCGAGGACGCCTACGCGGCCTTGGACGGCCAAGGTCAATTTCCAGCCCACACACGCGAGGCCAAGGTTCATACGCCGCATTCCTTGGGCGCGTTTGTGCAGGCGGCCTTGGGCCTCACCGGACCTTCAGTGACTGTGGCGACCGCATGCTCATCCAGCGCCAAGGTGTTTGCCCAGGCCGAGCGCATGCTGCGTCTGGGTTTGGCCGACGCCGTCGTGGTGGGGGGGGTGGACACCTTGTGCGGCAGCATTTTGTTTGGCTTCAATTCCCTGGCCTTGATCTCAGCCCAGCCCTGTCGGCCTTTCGATGTTCTGCGCAATGGTTTGAGCCTGGGTGAGGCGGGTGGCTTTGCCCTTCTCGAAAAAACACCGGGTGAGTTGCAACTTTGGGGCTACGGCGAGTCGAGCGACGCACACCACATGTCTACGCCGCATCCAGAGGGTTTGGGCGCCGAGCGTGCGCTGGATGAAGCCCTCGCGCGTGCCGCGGTTGGCGTCGATGAGATCGCGTACGTCAATCTGCACGGTACCGCGAGCCAGAAGAATGACGAGGTCGAGGCGGCGTTGGTGGCGCGCAAATACAGTCCCCACACCCACGCCAGCTCCACCAAAGGCTGGGCGGGCCATACTTTGGGGGCAGCGGGAATTTTGGAGGCCGCCATCAGCCTGCTGGCGGTGGAGACTGGGTGGATGCCGGGCACGCTTCACACCGAGCAGCTGGACCCACTGTGTGGGCCCCAACTGCGGCGCCAGGGGGCGCAGGGTGATGTGCGCTGCGCGGTCAGTCATTCGTTTGGTTTTGGCGGCAACAATTGCGTGTTGGTGTTCGGTCGAGGGAGGTCCATGTGAGCGAAGCCCTGTTGACAGCGTTTGTGGAGGGCGTGGCGCTGTGGGCGCCACGCTGGCCTTCTTGGTCGCTGGCCCAAGCGGCGTTTTGTGGTGAGGACGTGGCGGTTGATCCACCCGCCAAGCGGCCCGCGCCGTTGCTACTGCCCCCGACAGAGCGCCGGCGCGCACCTGATACGGTGGCCTTGGCCTTGGAGGTGGCGTCATGCGCTGTTGCGGCGTCCGGGTACACGGCGGCTGAACTGCCTTGTGTTTTTACCTCGTCCCATGGTGACTTGGGCATCAATGACACCATGTGCGCGACCCTTGCGCAAAGCCCAACCCTGTTGTCGCCTACCAAGTTTCACAACTCAGTGCACAACGCGGCCGCCGGATACTGGACGATGGGCACCGCATGCATGCAGACCAGTACCGCAGTGGCCGCTTTTGAGTTCAGCTTTGCGGCTGGTTTGCTGGAGGCACTGAGCTATTGCGTGGCTGAGCAGCGGCCCGTCCTGCTGGTGGGTTATGACACTGAGGCGTGCGGTGCGCTCGCCACGGTCACGCGCAGCAAGGGGTTGTTGGCTTTGGCGCTTGTGCTGTCGCCGCGCCGCGGTCCGCGCAGTCTGGCCGAGTTGCAGTGGGCTTTGCGCCCTGGTCAAGGCGGCACGGCCCTCCAATCCCATGCGGCCAAGTCATTGGCTGACAATGCCATTCAAGACGGGTTGCCGTTGTTTGAAGCCTTGGCTCAACCCGGATCGCCCCGCACCTTCCAGACAGTGATGTTGCCGGTGTCAGCGCACATGGGTTTGCAGCTGCGGGTGGAAGGACTGCTTGTTTAGACCACGGTTTCGGGCCTGGGCTCATGGCTGAAACGGCGCTCGCCCGGCCAGCCGCAACGCGATCAACCACGGTAGTCGAATTAAAAACTCAAGCATCAGACGTGTGTGCATCCAGGTCAGCAAGACGTTGTCCCGACCATACTTGAAGTGAGAAACCCCGCCCTCACTGGCACTCAAGTACTTGACTGGGGCATCCAGATTGATGGGCTTGATGCCACGCCAGACCAGGCGCACAACCGCTTCGGTGTCAAAGTCAAACCGACGCATCCACGGCTGGCCCAGCATGGTTTGCACCAAAGCGGCTACTGGGTAGACCCGAAAACCATACAACGAGTCACCGACGCCAGCCCCCAGCGTTTCGATCTGGGTCCAGCCGTTTGACACGCGGCGACCGCGAACCCGCAAGCGGGGGGCGCTGGCGTCAAAAATCGGCCGGCCGAGCACCATGCAGTCTGCTCGGTTGATCGAGGCTTGCATGAAAGAGGGGATCAGGCCGGCAGGGTGCTGGCCATCGGCATCCATGGTCAGCGCGTGGGTGAAGCCTTGGGCCTGAGCTGCTTGCAAGCCATGCAATACGGCAGCACCTTTGCCTTGATTGCGAGGCAACACCAACAGGCGCAGGCCCTCATCCTCACGCGCCAATGATTGCATTTGCTGCGTCGTGCCGTCGGTGCTGCCATCAATCACCACCCACACGGGATTCCACTGCGCACGAGCGTGGGCCACCGTCTCGAAGAGCTTGTTGCCCGTGTTGTAGCTGGGAATCAAGACGAAGTGGGTCTTGGAGGACGGTGTGGGGAGATTTGCTTCAGTCATCACAGGGAGGTCGGGCGGACGAGCTCATCACGGAAGTACGCCTCGATGGTTTTGAGTTGGGTTGCCGGGTCATCGCTGGGGGGGAAACGCCGTCCCAGGCGAACTGAAAAAACAATGGGCGTTGGGGGGAGTCGCCACAAAGACCAACCCTTGCTCAAATAAGGCGAGGGCATGTCGATCAACACAGTTTGAATCGGTGCTTGGGCTTTCTTGGCGATCAGTGTGAAGCCTGGCAAAAAGGGGTTGAGTGTGCCGACCCCTTCGGTGGTGCGTGTGCCCTCAGGGAACAACACCAACTGACCCCCTTGCTGTAAGTCTGCGACGGCAGCGCGAATCATGGTGCGCGGCAGGTCGTTGGGAATGTACCGCGCCAGTCGGGCCCCCGGGCCGAGGAAGGGGTTGCGCATCAGGCTGGCTTTCATCACACACACACTGCGCGGCAAGCGTGACACGAGCATCAAGGCGTCGAGCATGCTCGGGTGGTTGGCCACCACGATCAGGCCACCCTCATCACGCAGAGTATCCAGCGACTTCAAATCGGTTTGCAAGAGGCCTGTCTGACGGGCTGCCGCCCAATAGGCCCGATAGGACCCGGCGATCACCGTACGCCCCCATCGGGTTCCAATGCGAGGCGGCAGCAGGCGCAACAGCAACAGCGCCGCCAGGTTCCAGGTCAGCGACACCACCCCCAGCATCAGCAGCAGAGTGTGCAGCGTCAATAGCGCCAAAATGCCGAACGGCTTCACTGAGCGGGGCGCGCGTTCATTCTTCAACCCGCATCAGCGTGCCGGAGGTTGAAAAAATCCAAGAGGTCGCGATGCCCAAAGACAGATGCTGTCGCTGGCGTACGAGCGGACTGTCGCCGAAGCGGGCGCCATTCAGGTTGTCGTATTTGACGAACATTCCGACCCATTGCTTGTCGAAGCGCCGCGACAGGGCGCCGATGCTTTGCCAGCCGCCATACCCGCCGCGGGCCTCGAAGGCGGGACGTGAGGCGGTGGCTTGCGCTGGACTGACGTTGTAGAAATATCCGTTCAGGGACCGATCCGCAAACACCGGCCCCGCTTGCAAGCCGATGTTCCAGCCACTGCGGGCGTGAACATCGAGGTTCAAGTGCGGCGTGCTGTTCCAGCCGATATGCCGGGGCGTCTTCTCAACGGTGACGGCTGCACGCAAGGGTGCCCTGAAGGACAACTCCCAGTCACTTTCGCGGGCGCCCCACCGACCGCGCCCCAGCGTCCAGTTGAGGTTGGGGCCGAACTCTAGGGTGGGGGCCAGGTTGGGCATGCCTTGCCGCGCCGCGTTGTTTTGGCTGCGGGTGGGCGCGCTGGCGGAGACGCTGAGATCAATGTGCAACCGGTCTGAGCTGAGCAATAAAGCACGAGCGCCCTCGCGATCCGCCTTGAGTACCTCACCGCGGTAAATCACATAGGGCACGGGCAACAGCCAGCTGTGGGACTGGTCGGCACCGCGATAGTGAGGCAGGTGCAACACCCCCACACCCGCGCCCAACTCCCACAGCGGGCGTTCAACCAAGGGTGGGTTGGTATCGCGGGCCTGGGCGGTGGCGGTGCACAGTAGCGCCAGCATGAGCACCGACTTTGCGAAGGAGAGGTGCACGAAGGGCGGCGTGGAGGTCATGGTGAGCTCACTCGTGCTGCATGAGTAGCCGCAGGATGCAGCTGGCCTGGGGCGCAGGCATGGGCTTCAATTTCCACCAGCAACTCGGCGCGGCAAATATCGGCCTCAAGCACCACCAATTCCTGCATTGCCGTGGACGATGCCCCTAGGGCCTCATTCAGCGTCGCTACCACGGCGTCTGCGTCCCTCGGGTCACGAACATAGACGGTGCAGGTTAAATCAGCCAGGCCAAAGCGTGCGCTGGAGTGGAGGTGGGCGGTGTCGACAATGGCTTGCAAGTTGCGCACTGTCTCCAGTGTTTGTGAGCGTACGTCACCCGGATGCAACGAGCTGTGGCCGACGATGCTGGCGGTGCCGGAAATCAACAGCATGCATTGATTTTTTCCGAGGTCTGCCAGGCAAGCACGAGAGAAAGTAGGGCTGCGGGGCCCGAATTCAATGGGGTAGTGATAGGCCGGAACTTGGCGCGGGTTTTCAAGGGGGAGGGCTGGCGAACGGCCGGCTAGAAAGTACACCCTCAGTGGGCCCGTGGCGGTCCCGATGGCACAGGCGGCTGGTGAGCCTGCCAGGCGGTCTCGCCCATACTGTGCGAAAGCCTCTTGTCGACCCGCATTGAATTGCCGGTAACGCTCGAGTCCACCAGCGGTGTCACTGGCATTGATCCGAGGCAGGTAATTCCAAACCCGAATCAAATGCCACTCAGGGTGTTGATCAAGGCAGGCAAAAACTTGACCGTATGCGGCTTGGGACAGGGCGGTGAGACCCACCGAGACATGCTCAGCTTCATCAAGTTGCAGCCTGCCAAACAGCCACGGGCCACTCTGCCGCCAATGAACACAACCCGACTGCCCTTCGGCCACCGAGTCAGAGCTGTACCACCCATCGCCGCATTGGGTGCCACTCAAGATGCCAGCATCGAGATGCGCCCAGCCATCCAACCCGCCCTGGCTCGAGCCGTACCACAAGCCCCCGAGCAGCCCAGCAGGCCGCTGAGTCTGCGCCACGCTGCCACATCGAGCGAAATGCAGGCAGGACTGGTCGGTCGCGAAGCGTGCACTCACGTAGCACCCCCGCGAAAGACAATCAATGCTTGCCGGGGCGTGGTCTGGTCTGTTGAAAAAGCCGTCGAATTCATTCGGCGATTATCTCAACGGATAGGCGAGCGCTCCCGTGATTTTCTGAGCCCGAGGCGGGATGGGCGCTGGCAGGGTGTCATCATGGTCAGGAAACGTGACGATCACCGCTGCCGCAACGCCGGGGCTTGTCGCGCATTGGGGCGTCAAACTGCCAAGAAAATGTCCGAGCCGACCAGGCTCACGGAATAAGCTCTTCCACCGTCAGCGTCCGGTAGTACACCGCCAGCGTGGCGCCACAGGCCCGGGCCACTTCCGCCGCAGCCGCGGCGTCCTCACTGTTGTCAGCCTGAACCAGCAGCCACCGGCACCCAGCCTCCGTGAGGGTTGCGTAGCGTCGCAGGAGGGTGATCTCGTAGCCGAAGCCTGCCAGGGGGCCGGCTTTGTCAATCATTGCCCGCAATTCGGCCACGCTTTCTCGCGGCGAGAACTGTCGCACCCTCGGGCCGGGCCAGCCTGCACTGTGCAGCGCTACCACCAGTGCGTCGGCTTGCGCTTGCGTTGGCAAACCCATCATCACGTGACCGACCGGCTTGAAGACCCCAAATGAAGTTGGCAAGGCATCCGTGTCGGCGGCGTCGATGAGCGCTACGCCGCTGGTTGACTGGTCCTTGGCGCGGGGGGCCGAGTGGGCTGGCCGGAGGTCGGCATCGGGGTGGGTGGTGGGGGCTGTCATGTTTGTGGGCGTCGTTGAGTTGAGGCGAAGACAGCTTATGTTCGGTTGCGGCGGGGCAGGGCGTCTGTGCGTTGGCGTACAGGCGGGCTTGGCGCTCCGCGTGTCCGTCTTGCGCATTTCGCGTTGTGGACCGCGCAGATAGACGCCTGGACGTCGCCGTTGATGAGGGTTGCGCCCACCTCAGCACCCTCTTGGTGGCCCAATTTTTTACGGTCCTGCGCCCGACCGAGCATGCCGCACCAGAGGCCGAATGAGCTGTGGTGAGAGGTAGATTGGCAGTTGGGAGAGAGCGAAGTACAGCCAGGTGAGGTCGGGCAAGGCACCTCCGGTGCCTGCCAGCATCAAGCCGACGTTGCGCTGGGAGGCCATGAATCCCAAGGACAGCGCGCGCTGTCTTCCGGTGAACCCAAAGACCAGCACCGTCAACCCGAAGACGCCCCCGGCCACCGCGAAGGCGAGCGCAGTGAGGCCGAGGATGAGCCAGGGTGTCGCTAGAAAACGGGTCGCCACGTTGCTCATGATCGCCGCCACAAAGACGAAAAGCACCAGAATGTTGAGGCCGTCAATTCGCTCCTTGTGCCGTTCGATGGCTGTTGGGCCGAGCAGCCGTCGCACGCTCAGGCCCACCAATGCCGAGCCTGCAAGGATGGCCATCAACTTGAGACCCAAGGCCAGGGGCTCGATCGTCAGGGTGTGCCCAAGAAACAAGTGGGCGAACAAGGGGGCTGTCAAAGGCGTCAGCGCGCTACTGATGACCAGCGTGACCAGCACCAGCGTCGCGTCCAGCCCCATCAATGCGGCCAATGCGGGCGCCGCCATGGTCGGTGAGGCGACACCCTGGAGGATCAGCGCAAGGAATAGATCCGCCGACTGCTCTTTCACCCCGAACACGAAGCAGACCCCAGCGAACAATCCGGCAAGCCCCGCCGACGTCCAAGCGGCGGCAGCCAATGGCAGCGCCGGTCGCCGCAGGAGGGCTTTGAGTTCCGCAGTGTTCACGCGGGCAAAGGCGATGCACAACAGCACGAAAACGGCCTCGGTGACAAAGGGCCTTAGCAGGTTGCCCAGGGGGGGCAAGGCGATCCTGATGACCACCAGTGCGGCGACTGCGCGAGTCCCTTGCCGGCCAAGCCACGACAGCGCTACCGCCAACACGCGCAACCCCGCAAGGCGCCCATCGCACAGCGCGAGATGGTCCATGGTTGAGGGTTTGAAGGTCGCGCCCACGGCGGTTTTTGAGGCAAGGCGTGCATGCGATTTCTCCGGGGGCTAAGGCGCTGTTGCGAGTCCTTGGGCATGGGGGTTGCTGCCCAGGAAGGCTGGCGTCGTTCAAGCTGCGATTGTAATTTCCTCGACCCTCACCATCATCGTCCGTAGCAAGCAGGCTCAGTGGATTTGAAAGGTTGAACTGTTGCGGGGCCCATAGTGAAGTACACAGGCTGCTGGATTCCCGCCTGCGCGGGAATGACGTGGTGAGATGCCAACCCCTGGGCCCGTCATCCCTGCCTTCTCCCGTCATCCCCGCGCAGGCGGGGATCCAGGAGGGTGCCTGAGGCGCAGCAGGCCCGCACGCACTCCATTC
>JANMGB010000363.1:0-2476 GCA_031374415.1 Burkholderiales bacterium | reverse complement strand
GCGTTGTCAATGCCAAATCATGGGTTGGCGCATTGCTCGGCTTGGTGGTGCCAAGGCAAACTTTTTTTGTTCGAATTCGAACAGGAAATTCACATCGACAAACAACAAAACAATCAAACAAAACTGTTCTCCCAACACATTTCCACCTTGACAACCAACCAACTTTTTTCTTGGTTTGTGTTTCGCGAACAACAACCGATCTCCCTGCTCCCTCACCTCTCTCATTCCAAAACAACCACCAACCCAACATCACCTCTCACCTCTACCACATCCGATGTGTTGCCAACTCAACCCACCATGACGACCGGTTGCATGGAAACCAGTTTTTCTCTCCCGCCTTCACTCCGCTTCACAACGCAACACCAAAAAAGTGAGCGATCAACGATGAGACTCTAATCACAATCCAATCTAAATCACACACCAACACCAAGGTCTTTTCAAATGCTTTCCATTGTTTCTCTTCTTGCCGCCGCGTCGCTTGTCGCCGCGCAAAACACCGATCCGGCGACGACGCCGAGCACCGACGCCGACATTGCCAAGGCGCGTGCGAGTCTGCCCGAGTGCCAGGGCGTGTGCAAGCTGCTCGATTGCCGCGGCAAGGCGGCGGCCGAGGCGACGACGTGCAAGAGCGAGTGCGAGACCAAGGCGACGGCGTGCAAGGCGGCGGTCGAGAAGTTTGTCAAGGACCGCATTCAGGCCAACGCCGACGCGTTCAAGGCGCGGCTGGCGACGATTCGCGGCGACAACGACGTCAGCAAGATCACGACGGTCGACGAGGCCAAGGCCAAGTGCAACACGCTGTGCACCAACAACGTCGAGAACGCCGAGAAGCTGACGGCGTGCAAGGCCGTGTGCGACAGCATCACCGACGTGCAGTCGGGCCTCAAGGCGGCCGCCGATCTGCTGCAGGCGGCGGCGCGCGCCAAGTTTGACGAGCTGCAGGCGAGCAATCCCGAGGCCGCCGACAAGCTCAAGGCCGCCGCCGACAAGCTGCGCGACTCGGTCGCCATTCAGCGCTCGTTTCTGAGCGCCGAGCGCGCCAAGGTCGCCGATGCGCTCGACGCGCGTGTCGCCGCGATCCAGAACGCACGCGCCGAGCGCCAGGCCGCCGTGCAGAAGGCCAAGGACGAGATTGCCGCCTTCAAGGCCAAGCTCGACGCCGCCACCACCGACGACGAGAAGGCGGCGATCAAGGCCGACGCCAAGGCGCAGCTCGAGACGGCGATTGCGGCGGCGCGCGCCGCGCAGAAGGAGGCGCGCGGCCAGATCAAGGCCGACCGCAAGGCGCTGATTCAAAAGGTGATTGACGCCAAGAAGGAGCGCAAGGCCAACCGCCGCGTCATCCTCGTCGACTTTAAGAAGCTGCACGGCGAGGTCGCCGACCTCAAAAAGGCCGCCAAGGAGGTCGACCCGGCCGCCGAAGTCGACACGACGCCGACGCCGGCCACCAAGAAGCGCGCCACGTCGGCCTTTTTGATTGCCACCTGCGAGAAGGACGACGACGCGTGCCTCGCCGCGCTCAACAACGTCGTTTCGGGCTTTGTCGCCAACGAGGCCGACGTCACGATGACCGAGACCAGCGACGCCGAGCTCAACGAGGCCGACGTTCAGAACCCCGATACGCCGGTCGTTGTTGCGACCACAAACACAGCAGCCAACACTGCTGACAGCAAGGACAAGACCAACAGCGCCTCGTCGCTGCTGCTCGGATTTGCGGGTATCATTGTGGCGGTTGTGTCGATGTTTTAAAAGCGTGTGTTGAATTTGAATGGTTTTGAGTGAGAGACGAGTGTGAGCAGAGTGAAAACAGGTTTGTTCACGAGCGTCAGATCAGCGTCGCACGTGTCGCTCGTCAACAATACATTGTCCGCAAGCTGTGCATGAGCCAAATCCAAAGTGTAATCAGCCGCCTCTGCGCCTGCAATCAAAGACCCGCACTCGTCTTGCTGCTGCGCGTTTCTGACTCGGTCAAAGCACGTGACAAAGGATCAATGCACAAGCAACCTTCATAGTTGAACACGCTCAAGAAAGTCGACCGACGTTGTATTCTGACGCTGCTGCAGCGCCGTCAACATTCATCCGACCGTTGTCGTAGTCGGACGATTTCGCGGGAATCACAGCGTAGTTGGTCGGCGCCGGCTGATCGTTGGAATTGAATCGACCTTGATCGTACTCTCTGGGTGGGGCCACGTTGATCGCAGCGTAGTTGGATTGCGGCTGCGGTTTCATCTCTGCCGCGGCAAGTTTCTCAGCAGGCGGTTGTCGCGCACGACGACGTTTCAGAAGAAAAAAGAGGAGAGCGACGACGGCAAGAAACTGGAGCGAGCCAACGACGGCGCCAACGATCAGCGACGTGTTGTTCGTGGAGGTGGGAGGCATCACGATCATGTTGGTGGCGGTTGAGGACGAGAAGCCAGAGGTCGTCGGCATGGAAGACGCTTGCTCGCTTGTCGTCGAGTTTGTTGCGCCAATAGCA
>JANMGB010000362.1:0-2062 GCA_031374415.1 Burkholderiales bacterium | reverse complement strand
TGCTATTGGCGCAACAAACTCGACGACAAGCGAGCAAGCGTCTTCCATGCCGACGACCTCTGGCTTCTCGTCCTCAACCGCCACCAACATGATCGTGATGCCTCCCACCTCCACGAACAACACGTCGCTGATCGTTGGCGTCATCGTTGGCCCGCTCCTGTTTCTTGCCGTCGTCGCGCTCGTCGTGTTCTTCGTCCGCCGACGCAAATCCAAGGCCGAATCTGTTGCCACGATGCCCGCCCGTCCCGGCGACTACGGAATGGTAAGCGCGCGCAACGAGTACGGTCAACTCCCTGGAGTTAAGACGTATGGCGATGTCGCCGACGTGCGTGCCGTCCCTGCCAATGCCAACAGCTACGGCAACGTGAACGTGTCTCCAAAGGGCGAGTACGACGCGCCCGATTCGCCTTTTACGCTCTGATGAAGTGTAAATCCTGCAACTCTCACTCTGCGAACAACAACGTGCGTGCAGCAGAGTCACTGTCGCAAACGCAAACGCACGCACGTTGCTGCTGCGCACAGTCACTCATCAACTGCAGTGCGCGCTGCGACGACGGGGCGCCGGCGCCGTGCTGGAGCAGCGAGCGCGACGATGCAGCAAGAGCGCGCCGTGCGTGTCCAAAAGAGCCACGCCCACGGCTGAAGCCGTGCAGTGCGACGCAGCGCGCGCACAGAGCGGAGCCGAGCGCCGCAGCTTTGCGCCGCAGCTGCACAACGACCAACGAGCAGCAGTGCCGCCTCGATCTCGTGCTCCCCTGTAGCCACGCCGTCAGCGTCGGGTCGAGCAGCGCGTCGAGCCCGACGTACTGTAGCGCGCCAGCGGCAGCCGCTTGCTCCAGCGGACGTCGACGGCGTCCTCCGACTGCTGCAAAATTGGCATGCCGAAACTGATTTGCAGCTCGCTCGGCACGGCGCACTGCAATGTTTCAAGCGCGTAGCGCGCGAGGTCGAGCGCACGCTGCAGCGCGTCGAGGCAGCAGCACAAACGGGCCGAACAGCGGTGCTTTGTTGAGGCGGTAGGTGAAGAACATCGGCTGCGGGCCGCTCTCGAACAGCGCCAACGCGTTGCGTTGCCGTGTGTGCCGGTGCGCAAACACCACCAGTATCGTGTCGAGCAGCGACGCTCGCTGTCCTTGAGCTGCCACAGCATGCGCAGCAGCGCCACGACGCAGCCGATGATCAGATCGAGCTCGCATAGCGATGTGTCGTCGGGCGTCGAGCCGTACGAAGATGCGCGAAGCAGCGCGACGCAGACGCGCTTGATCACTGCCGCCTGCTGCAGCGAACACGTCGAAGAGCTGCCGGCGCTGTGCGTGGCTGCCATCGTCGTCATTCTGCGTCTGCGCGACGTCGAGCAGCGGCGCGACGGTGGCGGTGGCGGTGCGCGGAACATGCTCACGACAAACCGGCAGCGGGCAGGAACACGGCTGGTTGCGCGTGTAGAAGCAGCACCAGCGTCCTCGGTGCTTTCTCCTTGCGACCGGTAAAGCCGCGCGACACACAGCACGCGCTTCATCGACTCGACGCAGTGAGAGACAGTGCGTCGATGAACTTGAGACACTCTTGGTGGCGGCAGAGGCGTCCACAAGCCACTGAGCTGAGTACTGGCATCAATGCGAGTGCGGGAGGGTCATCGCGGAGTCTCTGCAACGAAAGTCACAATTTGCTCAAATGATCACTCTTTCGCTTCTCGTCGCCGCTTGCTTCACTCTCGTCTCGCCGCAACTCGCGCTGGCGCAGCACACTGCGCTCATGGAGCTCTACGATGCTCTTGGTTCGAAAGGGACAAAAGAAAGGAAAAAATATTTTTTGCTGAAGATTTTTTTTTTCATTCAGGCTGTTCCGACTTGACGTGTCTGCGCTTTGCGGTGAATCAACCGTGCCTGGTCGCAGGCGGTCGCTTGGAGTGTTCAGGCGCCAACGTGACGGGTTTGTAAGCGGCGTTTGTGTCGTTGCGGTGGTCTGAACAGAGAGATGTTGTTGGTTTCGTCGATTTTGCAGGCTCTTGTTCGGCAATCAACTGACCGGCACGATTGCGAGCACCGTGGGCCAGCTGTCGTCG
>JANMGB010000098.1:0-1504 GCA_031374415.1 Burkholderiales bacterium | reverse complement strand
CAGATTTTGGACAAAGTTCTGTTGTTGCGCTTCACGTGTTGTGCCTGCACTACTACCAATCTCCAATCTGTCACAGAAATAAAAAGAAAGAATCCAGCTTCATGGATTGACAAAGCGCTCATGAAAGCCGGCCGACGTTGTATTCTGAAGCGGCTGCAGCGCCGTCGATGTTCATCCGGCCGTTGTCGTAGTCGGACGATTTCGCGGGGACCACAGCGTAGTTGGATGGCGCCGGATGGTCGTTGGAATCGAGTCGACCTCGGTTGTAATCGCTGGGCGGGGCCACGTTGATCGCAGCGTAGTTGGATTGCGGCTGCTTCATCTCTGCCGCGGCAGGTTTCTCGGCAGGCGGTTTTCTCGCACGACGACGTTTGAGGAGAAAGAAGACGGCCAGACCGACGAGGATGAACGCGAGCGCGGCACCGCCGACGATCACGCCCACGACCCAAGGCTCAAGTGCAGCACTTGACGGTGGAGTGGCGGTGGTCGAGATCGAGAGATCAGTTGTGGTTGGGTTGGCGGTAGATGCATTTGCCGTGTTGATCGACGTCGCAGTTGTGGTCACAGTTGTCGCGCCAACAGGAGTTGCGGTCGTCGACGTCGTCGTCGCTGTCGTCACAGTCGTGGTCGCTGCAATTGTCGATGCCGTGTTCGCGGACGTCGACGTCGTTGTGGTCGCCGCTGCTGTTGTCGACGCAGTTGTTGTCGCAGTCGTCGGCGGATTGGCGGCTGTGCAGGTCGCGACAGGAAGATTTGAGCAAGAGCACTGAGAGGGAGCCGTGGCGCAATCCTGTGACATTCGGGTTAGAATAGACAGCGCCACAGCCACCAAACACCCGCTCACCAAGCACGTCGAGTTGAAATCACTGCAGACGGAGTGAGAAAGGCGATCAACACGGAACGAAATCATACCAAGAAGTAAGCGCACGCACGGTGCTCGGAATCGCGCCCGTCAGTCGATTGTTTTCCAACCGCCTGCAAAGTCGACGAAAACAACCGCAACTCTCTGTTCAGACCACCGCAATAGCACAAACACATCACCCATCGTCGCCTCTGTTCCAACTCACAGCACAGTAAGCGAAGACAGCTGGCCCACGGTGCTCGGAATCGTGCCTGTCAGTCGATTTCTGTCCAAGTGCCTGCAAAATCGACGAAAACAACCGCAACTCTCTGTTCAGACCACCGCAACAACACAAACAGATCGCCCATCGTCGCCTCTGTTCCAACTCACAGCGCAGTAAGCGACGACAGCTGGCCCACGGTGCTCGGAATCGTGCCCGTCAGTTGATTGTCGTTCAACAACCTGCAAAATCGACGAAAACAACAGTAATCTCTCTGTTCAGACCACCGCAACAACACAAACACGCCGCTTACAAAGCCGTCACGTTGGCGCCTGAACACTCCAAGCGATCGCGTGCGACCAGGCACGGTTGATTCACCGCAAAGCGCAGACACGTCGAGTTGGAACAGCCTGCATGAAAAAATCTTCAGCAAAAAAATATTT
>JANMGB010000068.1:0-19102 GCA_031374415.1 Burkholderiales bacterium | reverse complement strand
CCAAATCCGCACGAGACTCCCCAGCCGCATTGCCCGCGTTCGCCATGCCCGCTCCCGAATTCGTTCAGCAAAGGGCGCCTAATATCGCAAATTCCTCAAATAAATGCAATATATAGGTTAACGCTTATGCGCGCAGGCGGGAATCCAGCAGCCTGTGTACTTCGCCATTGGCCTCACAACAATTCAACCTTGCAAATTCATTGAGACGGGGCTCTACGGCAGGTAGGTAGCACCTTCGCGTTCAAACCAGGGCAGGGTCAAAGAAACTCGTGGCACCCAAGCCAACCCAAAATCTTCATTTTGATTGGTCAGGTTCGGGCTGTAGGCAGGATCAAATTGCAAGGCATCGCCCCAACGGGTCTGCATGACTTTGACCTCTTGCCTAAAGCGTTGAATCTTTTCGGGTGCCATATCGCTGCCCCGCGAAACCGATTCGTGGTGGAACAACTCGGCGTGCGGCGTCCACACGTTGCGATAACCGGCCGCCCGCAGGCGCAGACAAAAATCAACGTCATTGAAGGCCACTGCCAAAGAGGCCTCATCGAGCCCGTTGACTTGATCAAAAGCAGTTTTACGCACCACCAAGCATGCAGCCGTCACTGCACTCATGCATTGCAAGAGACAGGCTCGCCCCATGTAGCCAGGCTGGTTGGGCTCAAGCCACTTGTGGGAGTGCCCAGCAACACCGCCAACACCCAGAATGACGCCCCCGTGCTGCAATGTTCCATTCGCATACCAGAGTCGAGCACCCACCGCGCCAATGCCTTCTTGGGCCGCCAATGAGACCATCTCACTCAACCAGTCGGGCGTGATGACTTCGACATCGTTGTTGACCAACGCCAAGTAGTCTCCGCGCGCCAACTTGGCAGCGCGGTTATTCAGGGCTGAGTAGTTGAATGGCCCGTCATCACGCAGAACGCGTATCCTCTGGTCGCTGGCGACCAGATCATCCAGATAGCGCAGGGTCTGTGGATCATCAGAGCCATTGTCCACGATGATGATTTCGAAATTCGGGTAGCTGGTTTTTTCAACAATGCTCTTGATGCATGTGCGCAATATGTCCAAGCCATTGCGGGTTGGAATGATCAGTGTCACCAAGGGCGCTGGGTCCAACACGGCGAACCGGACGCGGTACCAGCCATAAGCACCCACCTCCACACTGCCCCTCACCCCTCGGCGATCCAGGTGCTCTTGAACTGCACGCACCCCCGCATCGACCGCGTAGGGCTTGGCGTCCCCACCTTGGGCGGTACTGCCCTCGTGCTGGCGCCAGTGATACAAAATGTGCGGAATGTGAATGACTTCATCAGGCCCGCACCCCTGAGTACAACGCAGAGCCAGATCATGATCCTGCGCTCCCTCGAAACCCAAACGAAACCCACCCAGCTCACGCGCCAGTGCCGTTTTGATCACCATCAGGTGGCAGAGATAATTTTGGCTCAGTAACAGCTCAGGGTTCCAATCGCATTTGAAATGCGGATCGCAGCGTTGCCCCTCGGTAGACAACTTGTCTTCATCAGAGTAAAAAACACGCGCATCAGGCCACCGTGTGATGGCCTCCGCCACCAACAGCAGCGCATGTTCACGCAGCACATCATCGTGATCCAAGGTGGCAAAGTAGTCAGCACTGACAAGATCGAGGGCTGAGTTGCTACAGGCCGAGATGTGCCCATTGCGCTCCCTGAGATGAAGCTTGATTCTTGGCTCCAGGGCGGCTTCGGCATGCAACAAGCGCCGAACAGCAGGATCCGTGGACGCATCATCGGCAATGCAGAGTTCCCAGTGCGGATAGATTTGGGCTTTGACGGACTCAATCGCTGCCTTGAGCCAAACGGGCTTGGCGTTGTAGACCGGCATGATCACCGCGATTTTGGGCTGAGTCTTGAGTCGCATCAAACGGGCGGTTAACGCTTGTTTCACGCTGGGCGCCAGCACGTCGTTGCGGTCGACCCATTGGACATAACTGCTTTGCAAATCGGATTCGGGGTAAAGAGACTTAGCGATCAAACCCACCAAACCGTTAACGCCCCCACCGGCTTGCAGTTGCTTGAGAGATCTCGACAGGCTTGCGCCCAGGCGACTGGGCCGTTGCACGAGACGCAAAAAGGCCATGCCAAACAATTTGGGCCGATTGAGAATCGTCAACTTGAATGTTTTGACAAAAATGCCCATCTGCGCGCAGGGATCAACTCTCAAGGCAAGCAAGCCCCTTGGTGCTCGCCATAGAATCTTCGCCTGTCCAGCCGCGTCAGGGTGCAAAATCAGGACATTGGTTTCGTTGAAACCGTGGCCCTCGTCCCAGTAGATGGTGATGGGCGTGTGAAGCAAGCCCTCATATTGGATGTACGCATCAAGGTGCACCCATTTCCCGGCCAATCTGTCAGCGTTGCTGACTAAAAACTGAGGATCATCCGACAGCGAGCGCCAGGTGTCTGGGCTGCCATCAGGATGAACATTCACGAGGGGAACGAGCGAGAACATAAGCAAAGCAAACAATCAAAAGGTTTTGGGATTCACAAAACGCAGCAACCGAAAACCTCTCAACTGGCGAGCATGACTGAGCTGGTGCGAAGCAGTCTGAGACTCTAACTCAAGCCGCGCATTGAGCCGCTCAAGGTCTGTTACCGATTCTTTCAAGGCGTTACATTGGGCTTGAAAAGCATCGCTTTGGGCTTGCAGAACTGTCTGGCCTTGCCTCAACAGAACACACTCAGCTTGCAATTGGCTTTGAAGGTGCTTATAGGCATCGTGCGATTGATGAATCGCTGCCAGCGCCATCGGACTGTCCATCGGGTGCGCCTGGAACTCAACGATGACCTCGGTTCCGACGGGCAGCGGCAGCAGCTCGGCCGGCAAACGCAGCCTGAACTGGGGATCGTCCCCTGTGCAAACCAAATGCAACAAAACACCCGAATGCTGCCCCTGGTCCAGGGTAAACAGATCCTGAAGCGCCTCAATATCACTGGCGTCTTGAAGCTGCCATAACGTGACGCCTTGTGCGCCGCGCACTTCAAAACGGCGAATTTCGATGCTGCTGGGGCCAATCGATGGGTCGAAACGCAGCGCCATCGATGCATCAGGTAGCGACCAGTGCAACGAGGACAGGCCTTCCAAAGAGACAGCCGCCTTCAAACTGCGTTCCTCGCAAAACACAGGAGGCGTCTCCGCACTCAAATAGAGAACTGCCTGAGTCGTCAGATCCCGACCCGCGCCAACCCCCACCGTCGGCGCTGTCACTTCAGCCATCAAGACCTTGCCCGCCAGCTCAAAGTACGCCAAGGGTGAAAACTCCCCCGCCGCAGAAAGCGACTCATAGGTGGCTTGCGTATCCGGCCCGACAAACAATACCCCCAGTCCATGGCTGTGATGGAAATCAACGTGGGGATAGCGTTGCTTTAGTTCATCCCACAGGATGTAGACACCAAAGTCTTCTCTTTGCTCCGCAATGTCGTGAAACAACACGATGCCGCGCCGACTGAGCTTCGGCAGCCAAGTTTCAAAATCATGCTTGACAGCATCAAAGGTGTGCAAACCATCGATGTGCAACAAATCAACACTGCCGTCGGCAAAAGATTTCAGGGCATCGTCAAAAAAGCAGCGGTGTAGCTTGACTCTGTCGGGATAGTGGGTGCGAGCATAGGAAGACACGTCGTTCCAAACCGAGTCATCGTAGTGGCCGGCGTGCTTCTCACCCTCCCAGGTGTCAACGCCATGCAGCAGACACTCCAGCCCCAGCTCATCGGCACTTTGGCTCATCGCGAAAAATGAGTTGCCACTGTGTACACCCAACTCGACCACGCACGCGGGACGATGTTGTGCAACCAACCACATGGCAAAAGGAATGTGACCCACCCAGGCACGAGGCGAAACAACTCGGTGAGGTTTTGAAATACGCATAGCCACGTGCACCAAAAATGGACTGAGGGAAGTCTGCGAGCGTTTGACGGCTCGGCTCCGGGGCGGCAATTGTCGCTGATTTGTCGCGGGCCCAACCGACCCACCTGAGGCGGAGGAGCTTGCTTGGACGGACTGCGAACCTCAGGCGCGGCCTCCGTAGCTCGCTCGCTCGGGCTGCACCCATCACATCTGTCTTGATTCGTTTCCGGTTCGACGGCCACCCTTGCGCTGGGGCTCGCCAGCAGCCTTCAAAAACCACTGGGTTAGGCATGAAATCGCGAAGCACCTGCTGGGCATTTTCTCAGAAAATCAGACCGACAACGGGCCCAGCGGCTCGCACACACAACTCTTCAAGGTCGCTTCATGATTGCATTTGATCGTCTCGCTCAGGTGTCTCGTTGGTGTATTGCAGCCACTGCAGGCACACTCCTCACGCTCTGCGTCCATGCCGCCTCGGTCGAAGCCAACAGCGCCACCACAGCTGAGCTAGAGGGCATCAAGGGTATCGGGCCGCGCATGGCAGCCAACATCTTGAACGAGCGCCGCAGCGGAAATTTCCGGGATTGGGTCGACTTGGTCGAGCGCGTGCAGGGCATTGGGCCGGGCAGTGCCTCGAAGTTCTCAAACGATGGGCTGACCGTGAATGGTGCTCCATACAGCGCGCCGCCCACAACACCCAGTAGTGCGCGTGGTCAGCACAGATCCGCATCAAGCAGCCCGGGTCGCGGCGTCATCATGACCATCCCCCAGCCCGCTGCCGCACCACCCCAAAGCACGCCATCCGCGCCGCCCTCAGCACGCACTCCCGCTGAGCGCAAGCCTGCCCCACGCCCCCCCGGCATCACCCAAGCCCACTGAAGTCGGTGCTGCGCTCGACCTCAGGCCCACCGTAGGACAGGCCGTCCCACCCAAAGAATCGAATCACCTCATCACGACGGGCCAAGGTATCGGCCTCGCCCAGTGCCAGCAACTCTTGGGTATAGGGTGCCTCGAACAACAAATAGCTGGCCAAGGCGGCACCGCGTGCCTCACGCCCCTGGCCCGAGACCCCCACACCACGCAGCAAGGCCCGCACGCTGGTGGGTAAGCTGTTCAGGTGGCGGGCGGCGATGTCGTCCAGCCGCATCGAGGGGGCAATCACCAAGACCTCAATCGGACGCAAACTCGTTTGTGCTAAGGCTTCTGGGGGCAGCAATGACAAGGTATTGTTGATGCGCTGAAGACGCTCCACATCCACCGCCAGTGCATCCAAAAAGATGTTCGACAGGGCGTGGCCCGCAATCTGCGCAACGGTGGGGTATTCGTGGCTGCCCGCTCGCCCCTCGGGCGGCAAAGGGGGTTCGTGCATGCGGCCCGCACCAATCACCAAAATACGCTGCGCCCCGAGGTGAACTGCAGGTGAGATGGGCGCTGATTGGCGCATTGATCCGTCACCAAAATACTCCATGCGCTTGTCGACCGCCAGCGGCGTCGCCGGAAAAACAAAGGGGATCGCCGATGATGCTAACAAGTGGTCGATGGTGATGGCGGTCGGCACGGCGATGCGCTGTGAGCGTGTCCAGGGTATGATTTTTTCAACCGCGTCGTAAAAGGTGACATGCAAGCCCGACCCATAGCTGGAGGCGGTGATGGCCAGGGCTTGCAAGTGCCCCTGACGCATGACCTCGGGCAGGCGCTCCACGGGGATGAGCTCACGCAGCAGCTCGGCCAAAGGACTGTTGTCGAGCAAAGACTTGGGCCGGATGCGACGCCAGCGGGCAATCATCCAGCCGATGGACATCATGGTGAGCCAACGTGCCCCCGTGCGGATCATGCCCAGTGAGTCTGAGCGGTAGACCTGGTCGGCATGAAAATGCTTCCAGACTTTGACCAGTCCGGCCACCGAGACATCAAACTCGTCAGCTCGACACGCCAAGGCGGCCGCGTTGATGGCGCCAGCCGAAGTGCCTGCGATCACGCCAAAGGGGTTGGGCCCGCGCCCAATGCAGTCGCGCCGAATGCGCGCGACGGCTTTGAGCACCCCCACCTGGTAGGCCGCACGTGCACCACCGCCCGTGAGAACCAAGCCGGTGGTCGATGCACGGGTCAAGGCATTCGCCCGCACGATGGCAAGATTGGGCCCCTCGGGCACCGACAGGCTTGATCGCGAGACAGGTGGCTGCATGCCTTCACTTCCAGAGGTTGAACCCACACTCCCACTCGAAACAACGCTGGCCCGCACCCCACGCGGGCAGCCCGCCTCAACATTCAAGGCCTCACGCGAAGGGACGCTTTATTCGCCGTAAACCACCCGCGCCTGACCCTGAGTGGCTTGCTGGCAACGCAGCAGGGCTTCTTCACTCGGAAAGACCCTGCCCTCATCACCCAAATCCACCTCTGCTGCAGCCCCTTCACGATGCACCAATAGACGCACCGGCAATCCTTGAAATACCTCGCCTTGTGCCGTCTTGATTCGGCGACGGGGAAACTCACGCAGCAGCTCCGACACGCCCGACCCCTGGCTGTCCACTGGAAAATGCAGGTACTTGCCAAAACGGCAGCGCGCTGCAGGCAGATCCCAGACCGCGGTGACGTTGAGCCGCAAACCACCGGAAAAGCGGTCAGGCTGAACTTTGCCCTGGACGATCAAAAGTTCATCGTCTTTGAGCAGGTCTTTGTGGGCGTTGAGGAGCTCTTCGTTGACCACCGCTTCAATGGGCTCGGTTTTGTCATCGAGTTTGAAGATGGCCACCCGGCCACGGTGGCCGTTGATCACCCGCAAGTCACTGACGATGCCGGCCAACAATTGGGGCTCGCGACTGTCCATGAGGTCAGCGATCTTTCGCTTGGCAAACTGGCGAACTTCTTGGGCGCTTTGGTCAAACAAATGGCCCGAGAGGTAAAAGCCGAGTGCCGCTTTCTCAAACATCAAGCGCTCTTTGATGCCCCAGGGCGCCGCAACCACCAGGGGCGGCTCTTGGGCTGAACTGGCATGGGAGTCCCCAAAGTCAAACAGGCCCCCTTGGTTGGCATGCGCGGCTTGGCTGTCAGCGTACTCAAATGCCAAGCCGATGCTGGCCAGCATGGGCGCGCGCTCGGGGTGCAGGCCGTCAAAAGCGCCGGCCTTGATAAGGGCCTCAATGGTGCGTTTGTTGAGGCGGCTGCGGTCGACCCGTGCACAAAAGTCAAACAGGCTTTTGAAGTCGCCACCTCGGCGCCGGGCGTCTATGATGGCCTCAATCGCGCTTTGCCCCGTGCCCTTGACGGCGCCCAGACCATAGCGCACCACGCGGTCCGCCACGGGCTCGAAACGGTAGCCGCCCTGGTTGACGTGTGGCAGCTCAAACCGCAGACCCAAGGCCACCGCATCGTCAAAGAATATCTTGAGCTTGTCGGTGTCATCCAAGGCCACGCTCATGTTGGCCGCAGTGAACTCAGCCGGGTAGTGCACCTTCAACCATGCCGTGTGATAGGCCAGCAAGGCGTAAGCCGCCGCGTGCGACTTGTTGAAACCGTAGCCCGCGAACTTCTCCATCAAGTCGAAGATTTCGTTGGCTTTGGGCTCGGAGATGTTGTTTTTGGCCGCGCCTGCCGCAAACAGTGCGCGATGTTCCATCATCTCTTCGAGCTTTTTCTTGCCCATGGCACGCCGCAGCAGATCGGCGCCACCGAGTGAGTAGCCCCCCAGCCGCTGGGCCACCTGCATGACCTGCTCTTGGTAGACCATGATGCCGTAGGTCTCCTCCAGCACCTCGCGCATCAAGGGATGCGGGTATTCGACCTCTTCGCGGCCGTGCTTGCGCGCGCAAAAGCTGGGGATCAGGTCCATGGGGCCGGGCCGGTACAGCGCGACCAAGGCAATGATGTCTTCAAACACACTGGGCTTGGCGTCGCGCAGCATGCGTTGCATGCCGGTGCTTTCAAGCTGGAACACGGCCACGGTTTTGCCTTCGCTCATCAGCTCGTAGGCAGCGCGGTCGTCCAGGGGCACACGCTCAAAAGCGAAATCGTGCTGATCGGGGTGGCGCTGGCGAATGAAGTCTCGAGCCAGCTCCAGGATGGTGAGGGTGGCCAAGCCCAAGAAGTCAAACTTCACCAGGCCAATGGCCTCGACGTCGTCTTTGTCGAACTGGCTCACGGCGCTGTCACTGCCGGGCTGCATGTACAGCGGGCAGAAGTCAGTGATTTTGCCGGGCGCGATCAGCACACCCCCCGCATGCATGCCCACGTTGCGCACGATCCCCTCGACGCGCTCGGCCAAGGCCAGTAACTCGGCGACCTCTTCTTCGTTCTTCTCGCGCTCTTCGAGCTCGGGCGCTTCTTTGCGGGCGTAAATCACCGAGTTGTCGGGCGTGCTGGGCGGCCGACGCAAGGTGACCGTTTTGCCCGGCGGCGCAGGCACGAGCTTGGCAATGCCGTCGACATGGCCATAGCCCATGCCCAGGACGCGACCCACGTCACGCAACGCCGCCTTCGCGGCCATGGTGCCGAAGGTCACGATTTGGCTCACCGCATCGCGTCCGTATTTTTGCTTGACGTAGTCGATCACGCGGTCGCGGTTGGCTTGGCAAAAGTCGATGTCGAAGTCAGGCATCGACACGCGCTCGGGATTCAAAAAGCGCTCAAAAAGCAGGTTGTAGCGCAGGGGGTCGAGATCGGTGATCTTGAGGGCATAGGCCACCAGCGACCCCGCGCCCGACCCCCGCCCAGGGCCCACGGGACAGCCGTTGCTTTTGGCCCAGTTGATGAAATCGGCCACGATCAAAAAGTAGCCCGGGAACCCCATTTTGAGGATGGTGCCGATCTCAAAATCCAGCCGCTCCAGGTAGCGCGCTTGCTCACGCTCGCGTGCCGCAGTGTCGGGGTAGAGCTGTATCAAACGCTCGGACAAGCCCTCGTGGGAAGCCACCCGGAAATAGTCGGCCATGGGCATGGGGGTGCCGTCTTCCAGCGGTGGCGTGGGAAAGTTGGGCAGCTGAGGTTTTCCCAGAACCAAAGTGAGGTTGCAGCGCTTGGCGATCTCCAGGGTGTTGTCGATGGCGGCAGGCACGTCGGCAAACAGGGCCTGCATCTGCGCTTGCGACTTGAGGTACTGCTCACGGGTAAACCGTTTGACGCGCTTGGGGTTGGTGAGTGTTTCGCCTTCGGCCACACACACGCGTGCCTCGTGCGCCTCAAAATCATCGGGGGTCAAGAACTCCACGGGGTGTGTGGCCACCACGGGCAGCCCCAAATCACTGGCCAGGCTGACGGCAGCCCCGACATAGGCCGCTTGGCCGGGCAGGCCCGCGCGCTGAATTTCAATGTAAAACCGCTCGCAGAACAAGGCTGACAGACGCTGCGCTGCGCCCTGCGCCCGCTCAACGTCTTGGGCCAGAAGCGCCTGGCCGACCGCCCCCTGCTCGGCCCCCGACAAGGCAATCAGGCCCTCACTCAAGGTGGACAACCAGGCCCATTGCAAACAGGCCTGATTGCGCTGAATATTGCTGAGCCAGGCCCTGGAAAGCAACTCACACAGATTCAGATAGCCCTGCCGGTTTTGCACCAGCAGCAGCAATCGGCTGAGCGGCCGATCAGGCGTCTCGGGTTCGAGCCAGACATCGGCGCCGATCAGTGGCTTGACGCCCTTCTTTCGGGCCTTGGAGTAAAACTTGATCGTGCCAAAAAGGTTGCTCAAGTCAGTGATCGCCATGGCCGCCTGCCCATCGGACGCCGCCGCATCAATGGCCTCGTCGACTCGCAGGGTGCCGTCAACGACGGAATATTCGGTGTGGGTGCGCAGGTGAATGAAGGGCATAGGTGGGGATTTTAGGGATGCCGGGGCGGTCGCCCGATTTTCTTGCGTCCGTACAATGCGCGGCGTGAACGCTGTGCTCAATATCTCCGCCTATTTGTTCGTGCCTCTGGATGACCTGCAGGGTTTGCGTGAGCGCATCCATGCCCAAGCGCGCGACAGCGGCCTGCGCGGGACGGTGCTGCTGGCCGAGGAAGGCATCAACCTGTTCTTGGCAGGCCCGCCCGACGCGGTGCGCGCCATGGTCGCATGGCTGCAGCAAGACCCCCGCTTCAAGCCCCTTGCGCCCAAGGAAAGTGAATCAAGCCAAGTGCCCTTTGGCAAGCTGTTGGTCAAGGTCAAGCGCGAAATCATCCGCATGGACCATCCCTTGATTCAACCGTCTGCCGGCCGAGCCCCGGCCGTGCCGGCAACCACGGTAGCGCAGTGGCTTTCTCAGGGGCATGACGACGAGGGCCGGCCCGTGGTCATGCTGGACACCCGCAACGGGTTTGAGCTGGAGGCGGGGCGTTTCAAGGGCGCCCTCGACTGGGGGCTGTCCAAGTTCAGCGAGTTTCCGCAGGCCGTGTTGCGGCACCGCGAATCGTTGGTGGGGAAAACGGTGGTCAGCTATTGCACAGGCGGCATCCGTTGCGAAAAAGCGGCCCTGTTCATGGCGCAAGCAGGCATTGACCATGTCTTTCAGCTCGACGGTGGCATCTTGAAATACTTTGAAGAGGTGGGTGGGCAACACTTTGAAGGCCACTGCTTCGTGTTCGATGAGCGATCCACCCTGGACGCTGACCTGCAGGGATCCAGTTCGCAGGAACAACGGGCCTGAGCCAGCATCCTGGATCACCGCCTGCGCGGGGATGACGTGCTGAGGGTTGTGCCTGTCATCCCCGCGCAGGCGGGGATCCATCGGCCTGCGTACGACGCCATTGGCCGCTTCACACGGCTTGTGGAGAAACGCGGAAGTCAAGACTTCGTCGGGCCGGATCAATAGCCTCATCCAGGCCCTGATTCAGCGGGTGGGTTCAAAATCGCCAACACATCAGAGTGGAACTCGCGTTGGAACAAAACGTAGATCACGGCCACTGAGCCGGCCATGAAAAGCCACGGCGAGAAAAACCAAGCCACGACGGCAAACGAAAAATAATAAGCCCGCAAACCGTCGTTAAAAGATTCAGCGGCCATCCCCACCACACGACCGGCGCGCTCTGAAAACGCCTGCCGAGACAACCCCTGGCCCTCAAACTGCTTAGCCTCTGGGGCCGATGCAATCAGCAGGGCACCGAAGGTGTATTGACGCATCGACCAAGTGAAACGAAAAAAGGCGTACACAAACACCGCCAACATCGCCGCCACTTTGAGGTCAAACACGAGGCTGGACGTGCGCACCGCAAAGGGAATTTCACGCACAAAATCGGAGGCTTTTTCAGCCGTGCCCAATACAGCCAACAAGCCGCCAACGATCAAGATGGTGGTTGAGGCAAAAAACGAAGGGCTGGTTGACAGGTTCTGAATCACCACACCGTCCAGCACCCTCACCTCACGGTAAGTGATCTGGTACATCCATTCACGGCGGATGCGGTTGGTGCTGGCCAAGATCGACGGATGGCTGCGTGAACGCTGCCGTGCAAACCAGGCGTAGGCCACCCACCCGCCCACAAAAACGCACAAGCCCAACCAGTCACTCGGTGGCAAAAAGGCAAACGCTTCAACCCAGGAGCCCATGGCACTCAAACCCTGTGCGCCTTCGGCAACGCGGCGGCCGCACGCAACACCGAGTGCAGCACCTTCAACACACCCTGCTGATGGTGGGCCTCCAGCAAATCGCCCTGGGCATTGAAGGCGCTGGCCGCCGACCCCAGGGCATGCTGCTCAGGCACGATCAACATTTGCAAGTTCATCTGCAAAAAAGAACGCAAAGCCACCAAACCCCGCAGCCCCCCCAATCCACCGGGTGAGGCACTGAGCAAACCGGCTACCGTGCCACTCAAGGCCGCTATGCCGCTGGGTGCGCCGCCATCGGCCTGCGGGCGAGAGGCCCAATCCAAGGCGTTGATGAGCAAGGGGGTGG
This sequence comes from Burkholderiales bacterium, assembly GCA_031374415.1. Taxonomy (GTDB): domain Bacteria; phylum Pseudomonadota; class Gammaproteobacteria; order Burkholderiales; family Burkholderiaceae_C; genus CANHBY01. The sequence continues at coordinate 7,370 of JANMGB010000068.1, read as the reverse complement.
GAAAGCCGTTGTACTCCGGCGCACAAACCACGAACGCGTCCGCCTGCGCAAAATGATCGCGCAATGCCAGGGCGCCCGCAGGCATCCCTTGCGCTTCCACATCGGCGTCATAGAGCGGCAACGCAAGCGAGCGCAAATCCAGCAAGGTGACATGCGCACCGGCTTCGCGGGCTTGCGCGGCCACCCAGCGGGCCAGCTGCATGTTCAAAGACCCTTGACGAGAACTGCCTGAGGTGAGGAGGAGTCGGACTGGCGTCATCTGCGTTTCCTTTGTTGATTGATATGCGAGTGAAAAAAAAGACAACTCAAGCCAAGTCAAACACCAGCACCTCGGCCTCCGGGTCTTGCGCGGCATGGTGCAGGTCCAGCTGGATTTCCCCAGACAGCTTGAGGGCATCCCCGCCATCCAGCACATGGCCATTGACTTGCAAGCGGCCCCGCACCACATGCACATATGCCTGACGTGTGGGCACCAAGGCCATCGACGCAGACTCATTGTCATCGAACAGCCCTGAATACATGGCGGCATCCGCATGGATCGTCACGGCACCAGGCTCCCCGCGCCCGCTGGCCACCAAGCACAATCGTCCGCGCTTGCTTTGGGCCTCGTAGTGTTTTTGCTCATAGCTGGGCTCGATACCGATCTGGTTGGGTTGAATCCAGATTTGCAGCAAATGGGTTGGCGCGCCGCTGTGATTGAACTCACTGTGGCGCACGCCACGCCCCGCACTCATGCGCTGCACATCGCCGGGCCGGATGACACCGCTGTGGGCGGCACCCGCCTCGCCATTGCCCATGCTGTCTTTGTGCGCCAACTCGCCAGACACCAGGTAGGTGACGATCTCCATGTCGCGGTGACCATGCGTCCCAAACCCGGTGCCCGCGGCGATGAAGTCCTCGTTGATGACGCGCAAATTCCCGAAGCTCATGTGCTGCGGATCAAGATAGTCCGCAAACGAAAAACTATGGAAACTGCGCAGCCAGCCGTGATCAGCTTGGCCTCGTTCGTTGGATCGGCGTAAAACCATCATGGCAGGGTCTCCTTGGGGATCAAGTCCAGGCATCGAATATAGAAGCTGCTAGACGACACCGTGCTCAAAGCGTTTGTCGATGTCGTTCAAATAAGCTGAACGCCTTGGCGCTCAAGCCCCGCCCTCAACAGCTTGCCCATGAAGGTCGCAGGGATTTGAACTCCCTTTGCGGCGGTTGCGTTTCAGGGCCCTGTTCGTGGCGCGTTCTTGCTGAGCTACCTGGCGCGCGATGAGCGATCCTAGGGTTGGCACCGCCCCCTGATTGAAGGGTTGCGCTGTCAGGCCTAAAAATTTGGCGGTTTTGCGATTAGATTGGATCCACCCCATCGGAAGTCAGAAAGCGGCAGTGCCATGGCAAGCATCACGGGTTTACAAGAGCGGGACTGGGCAACTCAGCATTTTGACGAGAGCGGCCAGTGGCTTTGGCAGGGCCAGCCCGCCGCCAGCGGGGCGACCAGCCCGGCCAGCGCGACCGACGAGTCCGGCTACAACGTCTTTGCCAACAGCCCATTTGAGCTGCCCCTCCCTGCTCCCGCGCCGGCGCCGGCGGCACCCGTGGTGTACACCCTCGTGCCAGCCCCTGCGCCAGCATCAGAGGCCGTATCAGGGGTCGCAACCAACCTGCTGAGCCTCCTCCGCCCGCCCCATCAGCGCACCAACGAAGAATGGGCCCGGATTGCCGCCTTGTGGAACGGCAGCCAGGGGGATGTCTTTCGACTGATGCAACAGATGAGTGAGCACGGCTGGGATGCCGCGGACCTGGCCTATGCCACCCAGCAACAGCCCCAGGCCGTGGGCGACTGGCTCACACGCATGGGGGCCCCTGCAGGCTTCGGCGGCGCCGTGACTGCGGGGCGCCAGGCCATGGATCAAGCCTACCTCGATGCCTTGAATCAGGCCATCACCCAAGCGCCCCCCACCATGCCCTGGACTGTGGGCCCCATCCCCGGCAACACGTCCGATGACAGCATCGCGCGTGATCCACACCAGCCTTGGTGGCTCATCCAAACCCACACCCAGTACGACAACAACTTCCAACGCGCGTACTTGGACGTCGATGCCTTCACCCAGTGGTACGTTCAACAGCCCTCGCCCCAGGCCCAAGCATTTGCTCGCATCCACCAGCGCAGCACCACGAGTTTTCAGTCCGGCGGTGCCGACCAAGACCCGCAGATCTCCGTCAGCCTGGGCAGTGGCGCGATCTTGCGATTGATCGTTCAGCGCAGCAATCAAGAATCCAGCGTCGGCAATCACCTCAGCGTGCTCGCCAGCAATATCGACTGGGCCTCCGTCGCGATGCCACAAGGCCCAGCGCCGACCATCACGTCCTATGCCTCCTACCCCGCCGCAAGCCAAGCCTCGCGAGACGAAGCGAGCTTGCTGCTCAGAGACTCACTCAACGAAGAGGTGCTGCGCCAGTTTGGCGACCCCGCTCTGAGCCTGCCTCCTGGCGAACAAGGTGAGCGCATGAGGGCCCGTTACGGCACCGAGCTGGCCACCCAACTCTGGCGGCTCGACCGCGCCCTGTTTGCGGTGCGTCAGGCCTATGCCAACGCCATGGACGCAGCCATCCGCAACCCCCAATACGCCCCCCTGCGCCAGCTCAGCTGGGAGGGCGAGCGTGTGCCCGAGACCATGGACAGCGAGCAACTCGCCGCCAATGCGCCCGGCTGGAGCGTGCTGCAGCGCTCCGGGTACGACAACCAGTTCCAGTGGACCCGCTTCAATCCACAAGCATTCACCGATTGGTATGTGGCACAGGACACCCCTGCCTCCAAGCTGTTCGATGCGCTGTACGGCGGCCAGCTGGCGGTCGAACAAACGCTGTCCAACGACGGCCCGTGGGTACAAACCCAGTACTACATGGGCCTCAGTGGCGAGTTCAGAGTCCACGTGGGCGGCACGCCCGACGGGCTGACCCCCGTTGCCATTGGCGACGCCTTTGCCCGCATGGGCCTGATCAGCGTGCCACTGGACGCCAGCCCCCAGTTGCGAGACGCCAGCGAAGTCGGGTTTGACCCCACGATGGGGTTTGTGACGACTGTCGACAACTTCAATTCCGACCCGGACTGGACCGACAGCCTGATCCCCTTGTTGATTGGGGCTGCGGCCGGTGCGGTGCTGGGCCCGATGGCTGCGACCGCCATGAAGATCGGTGTAGGCGCCACGGCCGTGGTGGGAGCCGGGGTGGGGGCGGCCGTGGCCACAACGACCTCCAGCCTGTTGCTCACGGGTCGCGTCGACATGGACGACGTCCTCAAAAGCGCCGTGACCGCGATGGTGACGGCCGGCCTGGTTCAGAACTTGGGCCTGGACAAATTGGGGCTGGGCCTGGATGCGGCCGGTCGCGCGGTGGTCACCGATTGGGGCCAGCGCATCTTGGCCATGGGCGGCCAGGCCACCATCAGCGGCATCTTGCGCGACTTGACCGGGGGCAGCTTTGGGCAGGGATTTGTGCAAAGCATGGCCAGCAGCTTAGCGGCCGAAGTCGTGCGCGCCATCGACCTGGCGGCCAGCCGCAGCCTGACCCCGGAGCAAGGCAGCAGCTACAGGTACTTTGGCAGATGCCTGGGCGCCGCCATTCGGATCATCGGCACGCCGGGCGACCCCGCCCACGCCTTGGCGTTGAACTACGTGAATCAATTGGGCGCCGAGCTGGGCGCCTACGTGGCCACGCCGGTGCCCAGTGCGCCAGCCCCTGCGACAAGCATGCCCGATCCAGCAGGCCCGACAGGGCCGGTGGCTGCGGCACCCGTGGTGGTGGCTGAGCCTGAGCCTGAACCGACACCAGCCCCCAATCCGGCAGCGGATCTGGACTATCGCAATGGGCCGGACATCGAGTCGGATCAGGTGACGGCTGAGACTGAGCGCACGCCAAACCCCCATTCAGCTGCGCCCGACCCCAATCCCGTGGGGCCGCCCCCGACAGAAGAATACGCAGGCCCGACAGGGCCGGTGGCCGAGACGCCAGAGCCAAGCGAACCCGGTCCTGTGGCAGCGTTGCCAGGGGATCAATTGGGTGCGATGGACCCCGATGATCCGGATGAAAACATTTTTGATGCCATCGGGAGAGTACAAGCTGAGCTACGAGACCTTTTTAGACGGATTGGCATCGTGGTCAATGACAACTTTGTCGGGCCCCTGAGCCCAGAACAAAGAATTGTGGCTGGTGCCTTGCTGGGGCTGGTGGTTGGACAGGCGGACGCGCAAAGCTTGTTGAGCTTGACGGATGGGCAAGGGCGCCCTTTATTCATCTCCGAGGGTGGTCAGACTCAGCCCAACGGCGCTTTAAGCCCGGAGCAGTTCATAACCGCCCTGTCCGAGTCAAGGGCGCACTCTGCGATGAGTCTCTATGAGAGAGCAAAAGCGACCGTGCAGGAGGCGGTGACGAATTTACAGGACGGGTGGACAGAAGCAAAAGCCCAAGCCTTGAAGACGGCCCTGGAGGCGCAGGATCAAGCCATTGAAGTAGTGCGCGCGGTGGCTGCGGCGATAGCGCTACCCGCGACGGCACCGGCGGCAGGAGGAAGCGCTGCAACGGGTCTTGGCGCGACAGCATTGGCTGCATTGGCTGTGTTGGCTGCTGCGATGACCATCTCAGGGGACACACCGCAAGAATTCCGCTCGACGTTGGTGGGAGACCGGTTACGGTTCGTGCCGACCGACCCACACACCGGTGAGGGCCTCCTTCAGGAACGCAACGACAGGAATGAATGGGTCATCACGCACAGAGGGGTAACGCTCGAAGGCGTGGTGATGGGACGCATCACTCCGTTGTCGGAAGAAGAGCGTGCCCGGCACGGCCTGAGCGGCCGCCCCCAACCTCAACCGCCACAGCCGTACATACCCTCGCCGCCCGCGAATGTGCCTCCGGAAGAGCCGCAGTCGCCAGTCTATCCAGGTGCGCCGATGGAACCACAGCCTCCGATTCAGGAGGGCATTATCCCGCCGCCGCCTCAGACCATCGAGGATTTGATCACCACAATAAACAATCCTGGAGGCGAGGGAGAAGGTGCTGTCTCCCGTGCTGACACCAGATTGACAATTCAAAGATCGGATTTATCAGTCACTTTAAACCCTATCACAGGAGAGGGGATGGTCCGTGTAAGCGTCAACGGGCAGGCTTACCAAGTCGGTATAATCAGCGTTGTCGATGGCAGTCCTCAATTTTATCTTGACAAGAGGATTGATTCTGAAGGGGCAAGTATCAAAATAGATATTGAAGGCATTGGTTTAACTCGGGCCGCGATGCAAGATACAATATTGGCCTACAGAAATGCATATGGGGTTGCCCCTCCTTCGTTACCAGGTCAACTCGCCGATGCGAATTTGATGAATTTTCGAAATGAGTTCGCTTTAATTAAAGCAAGCAATCCCGACCTTGGAAGTCAAGAAATTGGTGATCTGGCTATTCGAAGAATATCTTATGGTACCGCACGAATTAATGTTGGCTATGGAAGTTTGACAACAAGATTGAGTAATTTCGATGCAAATGGTATACCAACGCGAGTATCAGTGAACGCGAGACCAGCGCCTTAAGCGAGGAAAAATATGGACTTAAGTGCCGAATTAAAAAAGAGAATAGAGATCGCCATTGGAAGGGAAATTTCTTCTTCTGAGCAGGGTGGCGTCGATTCTTTTTTGAAGCTCAGCGAGATTGATATTCATGAGATTAATCTTCTGGAGCGCAGTAGTGGAGTTTTGGCCATTTCGTACATTAGATTCAAATTAAGAGGAAATGTAACGCTTAGTTTGGCGACATCATTCTACTCGTCGGTTATTCAGCAAGGAGTGCCTGCGAAGGAATGGTTAAGGGGGCTTAATGGTGAAGTCTCTGGGGTGTGAAAATATAATTCCCCGAGCTCGCACACCACTTCATGGTAATCGCTATTACCAGCAGAGTTTTGGCGCCTGCGTAATAACATAATATGAGCGATTCGTATGGAAAAGTTGCCGGTGTTCTTTAACCGAAAAATGGGGGTGGACGTGCTTGAGACGCCCTCCCCCCGCAAGCCGCTGGAGGTCGTGGCGCACTGGATCGAGCGTTATCCCGTGAGCATTTTCGACTTTCCGCCAGCTACGGTGAACGACTTCTACTTGGCGCACCAAGCAGAGCATGTAGACGGGGTGATCGAGTTGCGCATTCCAAATGGCATGGATACCTGCCGCCAGGATGTTGTGGACTCGCTCTACTGGACCACTGGCTCGATGATTGCCGCGTCAAAGCACGCGTTGAAACACCAGATTTCGGTGTCGCCGACCTCGGGGTTTCACCACGCCGGATATGATTTCTCATGGGGTTTTTGCACTTTCAACGGACTATTGATCGCGACGCGAAAAATGTTGATCGAAGACGGTGTCGGCCAGGTGGGCATCCTGGATTTCGATCAGCATCAAGGTGACGGGTCCGAAGATATCATCCGGCGGCTGGGCTTGGAGAGGCAAGTGGTTCACGTCACCGGTAAGTCGCACTACACCCGCGAACGCCAAGCGTTTTTTAAAGAGCTTCCCGCGCTGCTAAGTTCTTTTTCAGAGTGCGATGTCGTGCTCTACCAAGCCGGCGCCGACCAACATATCGATGATCCCCTGGGCGGGTTTTTGAACGATGATGAGCTAAGGGTAAGGGATCGCATGGTGTTCGAGTTCTTTGCCCAAAGCGAGATTCCCCTTGCATGGAATCTCGCTGGGGGTTATCAGGTGTTCGAAGTAGATGGTATTCGATCAATACAAAAAGTTCTGGATATTCACAATGCGACTCTGGAGGAGTGTTGGCGGGCCTACGGCTCAGGATCGGCTGCGCGTGGTGCGGGTCAGGAACATGGCGGGCTCTAAACTGAAGTGGCACTGCGCTGCGATGGGGTCACCCATTAGGGAAACGCTGAACAATACGGCCCGAAACCTGCATACGTAAAGAGCCATGAAGCAACGACCGAAGACGCCACAGCAGATGAGTTTTGCGAGCCACGAGTTCGCGCAGAAGAAGCGAGTGACGGGGCGGGAGAAGTTTCTCGCGGAGATGGAGCAGGTGGTGCCGTGGACGCGGCTGGAGGCGTTGATCGAGCCGAAGTACCCGACGGGCGGTCGGGTGGGGCGTCAGCCCATCGGTGTGCCGCGCATGCTGCGCATGTACTTCCTGCAGCAGTGGTTCGGCTTGGCCGACGAAGCGGTGGAAGACGCGATCTACGACAGCCAGTCGATGCGCGACTTCGTTGGCATTGATCTGTCGCACGAGACGGTGCCGGATGCGACCACGCTGCTGAAGTTTCGGCGCCTGCTCGAAGCGCACGCCCTGACGGCGCAGTTGTTCGAGGGCATCAACGCGCACCTGAGCGAGCGAGG
>JANMGB010000028.1:0-3039 GCA_031374415.1 Burkholderiales bacterium | reverse complement strand
TCAAATGCAAACACCTCTCGGCCCAGGCCGCTGTAGGCCTCGAACAAGCGTCCCACGGGGTCGTAACGATACTGCGCGCTGCCACCCCTGGCGTCGCTGATCGATGAGAGTTGCCCTGCCTTGTCGTAGCTGTATTTGCGCCCAATCTCAGCAGGCTTGGCGGTCGTTGCGGCAGTGCGCTTGGCGAGGTTTGATTTCCATGTCAGGTTCTCAGGCTGTGTGGGCTCTTGGGCTTGCAGGCCGGTGATGCTTTGTTGCAGCAATCGGCCCATCACGTCAAAGCGCTGTTGCTGCGTGAGGCCGTTGGCTTGGCTGCGCTTGACTTCGCGGTGCAGCTCGTCGCGCTCAAATCCCACGCGCTCTTGGCCGTCCAGCATCAGCCCGTGCACGTGGCCCGAGCCGTAGGTGAGCCACTCCAGCGTGTGGCCGTCAGGGCGGGTGGTGCCCACGCGCTGGTTGAGCTCGTCATAGCGATGGCGCCAAATGGCGGTGTGCTGGTGGCTCAGGTCGTGGTGGTGCTCGCGGGTGAGGTTGCCCGCCCGATCAAAGAACCACTCCAGCTTGCTGTGCGCGTTGTCAGCGTGCACCAGTTGCCCGTTGGCGTTGTAGCCAAAGCGCTCGGCTTGCTCAGCCTGCCCAGGCACTTGCGCGCAGCGCTGGGTCAGCCGCCCCAGCGGATCGAATTCGAGTTTTGTGCGCAGCGCCCAGGTCTCTGTGGGTGCTGATGTCGGTTCAGATAAGGGTGCCAAATGCGTTTGCAGACCCTCGATCACCTCGCTGAGCACGCCCGTGGAGGGCTCATAACGGTAGGTGGTGGTCTGCTCATCAAAGCCTTGCTCGCTGAGCAAGCGCCCCACCGGGTCGTACTCAAATTGGTAGGCCCGGTCGTTCTCGTTGCGCAGCTCGCTCAGGCGCCCCAAGCGATCCCAGCGGTATTGCAGCGTGTGCCCCATCGCGTCCTTGCGCTGGCTGATCAGCCCGGCGGCCGTGTAGCTGTACAGGGTGCGTTGGTCCAGCGCATCGGTGTGGCTGAGCAGTCGCCCCTCCGCATCGTGCACCAGATGCTCTTCGCTGCCGTCGGCTTGGATGACCAACGCCAGCTGTCCCGGATGGTTGGGCGTCTCCCACTCGGCCAAGTGCTGATCGCCAATGTCGGTGTAACGGTAGCGGGTGCTGTGGCCCTGCGCGTTGATGCTCTCGTAGAGCCTGCCGCGCTCGTCAAAGACCCAGCGGCTGGTCTGCCCGGAGCAGTCGGTGTAGCTGCTGAGTTGGCCGCTCGGTGTGTAGCTCAGCGCCTTGGTGCCGCCCTTGGCATCCGTGATCTGGACGGGCCTGCCCGCCGCATCATGCGCATACTCGGTCTTGAAGCCTCGCGGGTCGGTCTCGGCCACCAGGTGGCCCTGCACGTTGTACTCGCGCCGCCAGACACCGCCTTCAGCGTCCAGAATGCCGGTCAGCCGGTTGAGCTTGTCGTACTCAAAGTGCACCACGCTGCCGTCTGCGCGCACATGGCTTTGCAGGTTGCCATCTTCATCAAACTGGTAGTCGTCTGTCGTGCCGTCTGGGTGCACGTGGCGCGTCACGTTTTTGGCCGCATCGCGGAAGAACCACTCTTCCCGCTGATCGGGGTGGATCATGCGGTAGGTGTAGCCCAGGATGTCGTAATACACCCAGGTCTCGCCCCCCAATGCATCCGTCATGATGGTCAGGCGGATGTTCTTGTCCCACTCCAGACTCACATCGAAGCTGCCATCGTCAGCCCATTCACGGATGGCCTTGGACGTGGGCTCGGTGCCGTCATACGCCAGGTTCATGCCCCGACCAGTGCGGTCGGTGTAGCGGGTGATGAGGTGGTCTTGATATTGGTAGTGCCAGGCGGCAGCGTTCTCGTCCTGCGCCAGGATCAAATCTCCCGCCTCGTTGTATTGGTAGCCCGCCACTTGGCGCACCAGCTTGCCATCTTTGATTTCCCACAGCCCGTGGACGCGCCCGGTGGTGCCATCAATCTGCACGCCCACATGCGCCAGCGTCATCTCACCTTGTTTGCTCAGGATGTCGCTGAGGACTTGCTCGCCCCGGTTGGGGCCTTGGCCCACCACGTGGTCGTAGCGCAGGCCCAGGGCCATGCCGTCTTTGCCGTGCAGGGCCACCAGGCGGAAGTGCTCTTTGCCTTGGGTTTTGATTTTGCCCGCACAAGTGGCCACAAGCTCGTAGGTCTCGCGCCAGGGGCTGGGCTCGCCCTCGGGCAGGGGCTTGCCGTAGTCCAGCACCAGCAGGGTCGGGCTCAGCCGGGTGAGGGTGACCTCCTCCACCGGGTCGCGGTAGCGTTGGCCCACGTTGAGCCAAGGGTAGTCGTGGCTGCGGCCATCCGCGCCGTGGTGGATCAGGCTGCGTTTTTTACCCTCTTGCTGGACATCCACGCGGCTGCTGTAGGGCGTGATCCAGCGCGCGCCCAGGCTGCCTTGGTCATAAGCGCTCAGGTTGCTGCGGTAGGTGCGGCTCCAGGCAATGGGCAGCGGGGCCCTGAGTACAAAGTCGGTGTGCGTGAAACTTTCGCAGCCGGTGGCAAAGCTGATGGAGCCGCCTGTGCCTCGGGTAATGGGGCATGCCTTGCCACTGTTGGGGTCGCCCTTGGCGGGCGCTTGGTTCTTGCTGCTCTCCAGCTGAGCGCCGGGGTTGGTCTTGCTGGCCTGCGTGCCCTTGTCGGCCGACAGGGCCACGCTTTGCGTTTTCTTGCGCCGGGTCATGCCTGCGAGCAAGCATTTGAGCAACCATTTGATGCTCTTCTCTGCTTCGGCATTGGCCAGCTGCATCACCGAGCCTCGAAACTCCCCCTTGAACGTGGTCAGGTGCGCAATCACCAACACCACCCCGGCAACAGCCGCATCGGGCAGGTATGCGGCGGCCTTGCCCGCCACCGCATTGGCCGCATTGTTCTTGGCCTGGTTGACTGCTGCGAGCATGCGGTCCCAGCGGCTTTGCGCTTTGGGGTCGTGCAGCGCCGTGGCAGGCTTCGGGGGCTGTCCATCGAACATGGGC
>JANMGB010000361.1:0-1483 GCA_031374415.1 Burkholderiales bacterium | reverse complement strand
GCTTACAAAGCCGTCACGTTGTCGCCTGAACACGTCAAGCGATCGCCTGCGACCGGGCACGGTTGATTCACCGCAAAGCGCGGACACGTCGAGTTGGAACAGCCTGCATGAAAAAATCTTCAGCAAAAAATATTTTTTTCCTTTCTTTTGTCCCTTTCGAACCAAGAGCATCGTAGAGAGCCATGAGCGCAGTGTGCTGCACCAGTGCGAGTTGCGGCGAGACGAGAGTGAAGCAAGCGGCGACGAGAAGCGAAAGAGTGATCATTTGAGCAACTTGTTTCTTTCGGCCCTCTGCAGCTATGACCCTCTCACACTCGCATTGATGTCGTGCTCGTGCTCAATCCTCAGTGGCGATGGCGATTGGCGATGGCGAATGGCGACGCCTCTGCTTCTGCTCCCGCTGCCCAAACAGTTCTCTGCGAGCCTTCGGCGATTCTGACAATTGTTTCAAAAACTGCCATCACCATGACGTGATCGGATCCGTTCGACGTGGACGGCAGACCCGTGTCGCGCTCGACGTCGTCGCGCTCGGGCGCCTGCAGGGCGCCGATGCAGGCCAGCTGCGAGTGCGAGTACCAGATGTAGTCGACCGTGCCGGTCAGGTGCGGCGCAAAGGCGGTGAACTCGGGCTCGCGCTCAAACACGCTGCGGTAGGCCGACTGCAGGCCGAGGCGGTGGCGCACGTCCTGGAACATCTTGAATTGCTGGAAGTCGGCATGCTCCTTCGGCAGCTCGCCGGTCGCCAGCAGCTGGTAGACGCCCGACGTCGGCTCGGCGTTGAAGCCGCCGCACACCAGCACCTGCATGCCTGGGCTGTCCTTGCTCTTGGTCGTGATGACGAGCTTCTCGAGCGTCTCGAGCAGCAGCTTCGTCTGCATGACGCGCACGTCGGCGAAGCGCGCGTCGCGGCACAGCTCGCACGACGCCACCAGCAGGCGCTGGCGCGAGTCGAGATTGTGCGTCGGGTCGATGTTGGCGTCGTCGTCGTGGTCGGCCGCCGCCGCGCTGCCGCCGCCGCCGCCGTGCTTGACCGACGCCAGCGTGCGCTTGATGCCGCGGCGCGTGCGCACCGGGTCGAGCACGGCGATCAGCGCGACGCTGTCGTGCAGCAGGCGGCGCGACGCCGGATTCGACGGATTGACAAACGCCAGGTTGTTGAACTCGATCTTGTGCTCGAGCACGAGCTGGTACCGGTCCTTCGACCAGCAGATCGCCACGCCGTCCTTGGCGGTGCCGGTGCGCTGCTTGTAGAGCGACGCCAGGCTCTCGTTGTGCAGCTCGTTCTCGAAGAACGAGTCCCAGTACTCCATCTGCTGCAGGCACAGAATGTCCGGGTGCCGCTGGTGGATCTCGGCCATGATCTTCTTCTTGCGCGTGTCCCACTGCAGCAGGTCGGGCGCGCAGTAGGGAAAGCGCTCCGGCTTCGCGAGCTGGTCGGCGAGCAGGTTGTACGTGCCGAGCCGCACCTGCGACGGCCGCCGGA
>JANMGB010000293.1:0-7085 GCA_031374415.1 Burkholderiales bacterium | reverse complement strand
GTTGAAAACCTCTTTCAGAGAATGAAAGTTTTCCGGCGTGTAGCCACACGCTTTGAAAAACTGGACTGCATGTTCCTTGGCTTCGTTCACCTCGCGGCCATCAGCAAATGGCTTCAGTGAGTTTCCGAACAGGCCCTAGTGCGTATATGTATGAGGCTTGCTCTGCTGGGTATTGCTACGATGTTGAAGTGCAGTTCTTCCGGGCTTCTGGCACCGTTCGCACGAATTACTTCACCATCAAGCTCACCAATGCGATTATCTCCAGCATTCGAGCCAATGTTCCAGCCCAAGGATTGCCCAGCGAGGTGTTTACACTGAGATATTCAAAAGTTGTTTGGGAGCACAAAGGCTCCAAAACAGACGGAAGCGCCAATGTTGGGCGTGATCCTGGTGGATGGGATCTGGCATTGAACAAAGCTGCTGCATAAACAAATACGAAATCCATCCTTTATAAAAGATGGATTAATTATAAATTCAAGGAAGTAACAATGGGCTGGAAATTAAAGAGCAAATCCGGTGGTAGATATGTTTGGGCCTGCGATTTTTACACAGACCTACAACTTTACAATATCAACAATTTGGCCGAGTATGGGCAGCCATTTGACCCTTATGAGCCAGGCTTTGACCATGACTTTCATGATCAAAAAACCAAGTTTGACGAAATTGAGATTGAATTGCCTCAATCGCAAGTTATGTTCAATGGTTATGGGCGAAATCTCGCACTGGATGTATTCCCTGTGATTAAGGGCTTTCTTTCTGGTCGAGTTGAATTACCAAGCGGAACATATAGCTTTGATCAAATGATCGAAATAGATAAAAAATTTGATTACAAATATTCCACAATATACTTAACGAATCTCTATTGGAAAAATCTTATTGGTGGCATTGACAGCGGAGAGGTGTCAAGACCAGATGCGGCCTACGTGCATGGCAGTGTTTGGTTTTATCTGCCAAGAGAAACAATTACATTTCAAGTAAGCAGAGGCAATCTATCAGCTAGCGCCGAAATACGCGCAATCGATGACAAGTGGAATTTCATATCAGATTCATCAATTATTAATAAAATAAATCCATTGGTTGCTGCGTTATTTGGCCCGGCCCACAACAACATGGCAGGAAAAAATGGTGAGCCAGGCAAAATAACATTAACCTATACTGGGCAAGGCAGGAAAGAAAAAATAGAAAAGCGCGTAACTGCTTTTCCACACTAGATTAATATTCATGAATCAGTTTTTCAATCCGAATACAAGTACAACACAACTTTTTCTTTAGGACTGGCTACAAGGAACCCACCTTCGTATTTAACATAATAGCTGTTTTTGTTGTTGACTATTTGATCAATTAGGCGGATTTTTTTTTCTGGGAGTTCGTAGCATGCAACCCCACATAAATCTTTCATAGAATCATTTACTGGCGTTTCGGCCCATCTGTACTGACCGACGTCAGCCAATATTTCATCGAGATATAATGCACCGCGCCCCATTATCTCAACAGACATATTTTCAGGCATTTTATATATTGCCACAATAGATCCTTCATCTCCAGGCCCCCACTTGGCGATCGTTTTAAAGAGGAGAACATCAACGATGTTCAAATTTTTTGGCAGGATGTCGAGTGCTGCTTGTCGATCGTGTCTGCCATGTGCGGCAAATATCAAGATCAAAGCCAATCCAAAGCCGGCCCAAAGTAGATATTTCTTTTTAGCAAGCATTCTGGAAGATTCCTCAGCTTTGGTTTTTTCTTCGATTTGTTTGACTTCGATCTTTTCTTCGATGGTCGCCACGCTGTTCTCCGTTGCTTCAATCCCCGCATTTTGAGGCACCAAGCAAGAGTAACCAAGTCATTCATTCCGCCCAAGCAATCCTACCCGGTCGGGGAGAGTTGCCATGGTTGGTAGCAAGTTGCCCTCGGGCCTTGAACCCCCCCAAGTTCGACACTTATGGCGGGCAAGTGTTTGATTCATATAGAAATGGATCAATAAGAGCAGACTACAAACGGGGTTTGGCAAGGTTGGCTGGAACCCATTGGGGTCAAGTCTGCCATTTCCCCCGATGGATGGCTGGGGAGGGCAAATGGCAGACCCGACCCCGGACCTCCTGCGATCCATTTTCACCCGCACCAGCTCTGCCCTCAGCCTTACCAGCTCCACTTGCTCCGCACTCGGCGGCTTGTCTCCTACTTCTCTGAGCTGGTCTTTCTCCGCCAGCCGAAGCCAGTTGCCAAGCGTCTGCAGCGGCACGCCCAGCACCTTCGCAGGGCCAAGAGATGGGGTCAGGCCAAGAGATGGGGTCAGGTCTCAAATATAAACCCCCCAAGCGCCCCAGCTGCATCAGCAAGACGGACTTGGCCAATGAGCTGGGCCTGACGCTGTCACGGGTCAGCCAGTTGATTGCGCGTGCAGAGAAAGTGGTGCAGACAACAGCGGGTTGATCTTGATCTCCAGAGAGTTCGAAAAACTTAGGCCTTTATATTTGAGACCTGGCCCCATCTCTCCTGACCCCATCTCTCCGGCCAATCCCTATTGATCCGGCCCGATGAAGTCTTGACTTCCGAATTTCTCCACAAGCCGTGTGAAGCGGCCAATGGCGTCGTACGCAGGCCGCTGGATCCCCGCCTACGCGGGGATGACATGCGCAACCGTCAGCACGTCATCCCCGCGCACGCGGGGATCCAGGATGCTGCCTCAGGCACGATATTCCCGCGAACTGGATCCCTGCGGCTCAGCTTGCCAATTCTCCACCTGCTCGCTTTGGTGAAATCAACCTTTCAAATCCACCACAAGAGATGGGGTCAGGTCTCAAATAAAAACCCCCCAAGCGCCCCGGCGGAATCAGCATGACGGACTTGGCCAATGAGCTGGGCCAGACGCTGTCACGGGTCACCCAGTTGATTGCGCGTGCAGAGAAAGTGGTGCAGACAACAGCGGGTTGATCTTGATCTCCAGAGAGTTCGAAAAACTTGGGCCTTTATATTTGAGACCTGACCCCATCTCTTGTGACCCCATCTCTTGACCCGGTGCCGAGCGTGGGGTTTTGAGCGCGCCGAGGGACGCGAATCATGAGCTGTCTCAGCCGCTTGCCCAGCACCGCTTATCTTTAGTCACGAGGATGGCGATGCCAACGGGTACCAGTACGCCGTCTCATCTGCGGCGTTGCAAATGCTCGCAATACCGAGCGGTATTGCTGCGCTTTGCGCCTTGCAGCCCACTCCAATACGCCATTTTTTGTCCGACGACGACTGTTCCGAACAGACCCTAGAATCCGAGCATGCCTCATCCCGAATTTACATGCAGTGTGGCGGTCAGTCCGCTGCCCGAGCAGTCTGACCCCAGCGCGAACCTGTTTGCGTTTTCATACACCGTCACCATCGTCAATACGGGCGACATCGCCGCCCAATTGATCGGCCGACATTGGGTCATCACCGACGCCCAAGGGCTCACTGAGGAGGTGCGCGGCCTGGCTGTGGTGGGCCACCAGCCCTTGCTGCAGCCCGGTGAGCGCTTTGAGTACAGCAGCTGGACACGCATCAATGCGCCCAGTGGCAGCATGCATGGGCGCTTCTTTTGCATGACCGATGAAGCGCAAGCCTTCGAGGCTGCGGTGCCTGAATTTGCCCTGGCGCTGCCGTCGGCCTTGCATTGAACTCAGATTGAACCCAGGCTCAACCTGAGTTCAATGATCGTCATTCCGACGCTCGCCCCGCGTGCGGCCTGAAAACATCGTCCACCAAACTATGAAGATCAGCAACGCCAGGGCGCCCAACGCTTCGAGAATCAACAGCAGCATGAGACGCCTCTGGGTGGTGGTTTGTGCCGTGATTTTATGCGGCTTGGAAGCCTGCGCTATGCAGTTGCCGCCGGTGGCCGAACCGTCAGCGCCCGGGGGCCTGCCCAACAGCTCACCCCCCACCGACACCGCACCGTCAGCTGCGTCTGTGGCGTTGGTGCCGCCGGGCCCGGTCACGATGCTGCGTCCAAAATCCAGGTGGGTGCCCGTGACGTGGTCTGACTTGCCGGGCTGGCAGGCTGATCGCACTTTGGAGCTGTGGCCGGCGCTGCTGCGCAGTTGCGACAAAACTCCGCCCGGTTGGCAAGCGCTGTGTGTCGCAGCCAATTTGTTGCCCCCACAAAACGATACCGAGACGCGCCAATGGATGCAGCAACACCTGCAGCCCTATCGCGTTGAGGCCCTGGAGGGCAGCCCAGAAGGCCTGATCACGGGCTACTTTGAGCCCCTGGTGGCAGCGCGGCGTGAGCCCGATGCGCGGTTCAAGGTGCCGCTATATACCTTGCCACCCGACCTGGAACAACGCAAGCCCTACTGGAGCCGTCAGCAGATCGCCACCCTGCCCGCGGCACGCGAGAGCCTGCGCGGCCGCGAGTTGGCTTATGTGAGCGACCCCTTGGATGCCCTGATCTTGCAAATTCAAGGCTCCGGTCGATTGCAACTGACGCAGGCCGATGGCAGCCACTTGCTGGTGCGCGCGGCCTTCGCCGGGCACAACAACCATCCGTATAAGTCGGTGGGCCGCTGGCTGATTGAGCAGGGCGAAATGAGTGCCGCCCAGGCTTCGTGGCCGGCCATCAAGGCCTGGGCGCAGCAAAACCCCCGGCGTGTGCAAGAGATGCTGTGGGCCAACCCGCGGGTGGTGTTTTTTCGGGAAGAGCCGCTGCCTGATCCGCAAATCGGCCCCGTGGGGGCGCAAGCGGTGCCTTTAACCCCGGGCCGCTCGGTGGCTGTGGACCCGCAAAGCGTGCCTTACGGCACCCCCGTGTGGCTGGATACCACCGAGCCCCTGAGCAACACGCCCCTGCGCCGGGTGGCGATGGCGCAAGACACCGGCGGCGCCATCATCGGCGCCGTGCGGGCCGACTACTTCTGGGGTTGGGGTGAGCAGGCGGAGCAACAGGCTGGGCGCATGAAACAAAATCTGCGTTTGTGGGCTTTGTGGCCTCAAGGTGGCAAGCCGCCCGGCGTGCTCGACTAGGGCCTGTTATCAAAGCCGTCGTCAGCTGCGCACGGCACCGTACAGCTGGCTCAGGCTGAAGTGTTGCGCCAGCTCATTGTCGGCAATCGCGCCTACGACGCTGGTCCCTGGCTCCACCCCGGTGGCGATATAAAGCGGCACGTCTCGCAACTCACCGTTGTCGTGCGTGAGCACGGCCACACGGGGACGCAGGGGATCGGTGGTGCGCTGCAAAACCAGCGCCGTAGCACCGGACAGCAGCTTGACCAAGCACCCCGGTGGGTACATGCCCAGGATGCGCACGATGGTCGCGCCAAAGTACCCGTAGCTGTTTTGCCGAAAAATCTCTTGAGCCGCCCGCGTAGACAACATCTTGCTGCGTGAGGCGCGCTCGCTGAGCTTGGCGCTAAACATGTCGCAAGTGCGCAAAGCATCTGACAGCGGGCTCACGATGCGCACCCCGTTCGGGTAGCCACTGCCGTTGTGCTGCTCATGGTGCTCTTGAACCGCTCTGAGCCAGTCCATTTGCATGACCCCCAAGGACACCAGCATGTCGCGACTGCGAGCAGGGTGGTGGTGGATGGCTTCTTTTTGGGCCGCATTGGGGGGCAATGCTTGGTTGGCCAGGTCGGTTTGCAGTTGGGTGATCGACAAGTTCATGCTGAGCGCCGCACTCAGGGCCACCTCGACTTGTCCCTCCGGCCACTCTTTGTGCTGGGCAATCAAGGCCATCAACACGGCCGTGTGCACGGGATGTTCGACGCCGTAGTTGAACCGGGCTTGCGGACTCGGATTGACCAGCAGAAAAATCGCGAGGTCAGGGTCGTGGTGCACGAGGGCAGCCAGGTCTTGCACACACACCGACAAACGATGCTGGAAATCAGGCTCGGCCAGAGGGTTCAGCAACAACGGCGTCAAACGCTGAACCAGCGCCTGCCACGAAGCCCCCACGCCAAGATCCTCACCCTTTGAAACGATGGCTTCGGCCCGCGCGGCTTGTGTGGCTTGAGCTGCAGATTGCAAGGTGAGCTCCTCGAAGTGACTCAGCCTGAAACTACGACGGATTCGCCCTGAACTGAAGAGGCCGCGCGGCATCCTCGCCAAAAAAAAGGGGGCGGTGTGCAAAAGTAGCGAGCGTTTCCCCTTCGTACCCGAAGATCGTGGCGGCCCTACTTCACGAGACGCAGGGTCAAGGGGTAACGATAGGCTTCACCATTGCTGGCTTTGACGGCAGCAACGATGCACAGCACCAGGTTGCCTAAGACCAGCAAGGGGAACAGAAGGAAGCCAATCAGTACGACCATCGAGACCCAGGACGCAAAATATGCCAAGCACATCGTGATCTGAAAGTTCAGCGCTTCTTTGGCTTGATCGGTATCGAACTCGGCGTTGGGCTCGGATTTTTTGATCAAATACAAAATCGAGGGGGCGACGAACCCTGTGAACAGGCCGCCAAGATGGGCCAGGATGGCGAAAGTACGGTCCGGTTTGGCATTCGGGATTTGGCTGGAGATGTCAGTCATTCAGGTTGCTCCGTGGTCAAAAATGGTTGAAGAACTCGGCTCTAAGCCCTGTAGTACCCCGTCTCAATGGATGTGAAAGGTTGATTTTGCCAAAGCGAACAGGTGTCGCCCACACGGTGCAGTCCCGCCGGGCTCCTATTGCAACACAGTTGATACAGCACTCACCAAAGAAGCGCGAGAAGCCTCGTCCAAGTCAGTGAGTTGCGAAGCAACTTGGAGGCAACGCCGCGTGATTTGGGCGAGGAGGGATAGCGCGGCGTGGCCAGCGCAGCGCTGGTCAAAACCAAGATGGCCAAGTCCACGCTGGATGCGGGCTGGTCATCGCTCAAGACGATGTTGGAATACAAGAGCCATCAGGCCGGTGTCGTCTTTGAAGTCGTGAGCGAAAGCTACACAACCCAGACTTGCTCGTGCTGCGGGAGCATTCCCGCCAGCAGTCCGAAAGGTAGGGCGGGTTTGCGAATAAGAGAATGGACTTGCAGCGATTGCGGCGCGGTACACGACCGTGACGTGAACGCAGCCAAGAACATTCTCGCGGCGGGACATCGCCGTCTTGCAGAAGGAATCACCGTCTCTTCAGGGCGGTGAGGATGTCAA
>JANMGB010000282.1:0-1141 GCA_031374415.1 Burkholderiales bacterium | reverse complement strand
TTGGCCAGGTCGACCTTCGCTAAGCCAGGCGGCAGGCTGCTGAGTTGGCGGGCCGAGGTGATCGCCCCGCTCTCGTCTCGGCTGAAGTCGTACTTCATCATGCCGCCTTCGCCCTGCACCACCAGCTGACCCTGCTCGTTGACGCTGGCTTGTCCGTACAGCATCTTGATCAGCCGGCTCTTGTCGTCCCCCCGGCTCGTCAGCGCTCGATGAAAATCAAGCTCGCTGAAGGTCTTGGGCGTGATCGTTTCGGTGTGGGTGCCGCTTTCATCAACGACGGTCTTGGTGAACGTCGGGCCGGTGGTCCAGCCGAGCTCGCTCTCACCTCGCGCGGCTCGGCTGAGCTCGTTGCTGTAGTAGTCCTTGGCCGCTTGCGTGGCCAGGTCCAGCCGGTACAGCAATGTCCCCAGCTCCGTGCCGTAGCGGGCCCGCATGATCTCGCCTTGCTCGGTGTTGGGCAGCTCGGCTGCGCCCCCAAACACTTTGAACAGCTCTTCATTGGCTGGTGTGCTCACCGCGGCCAATGTGGCTATACGTTCTTCATCACTGGCCCGCGGATAGCTGGCGTACTTGGCGATCCGCGCGTCTTGGGCCCAGCCCACCCGCGTCATGATCAGCGAGCCGTCTTCCCTCACCCCTGGCGCCGCATAGGCCGCTCCGCTGCCAAATCGGACTCCGCCCGCCCCGTCGCTGCTCACCCCGCCGTGGATGCGCGCAAAGTCTCGCCCTTGCGGCTGCGTCATGTACCAGGCCGTGAACGCGGCCAAATCAAAGCTTCGGCTGGTGGTGACGTTGCCCGCTTCGTCCGTTTGCGTCTCTTCCTTGATCCACGGATGCGCAGCGTCGGCCGGGTCGTTACGCGCTTGGTCTGTCGCCGCCATGTAGGGCAGGTTGATGGCGTCTGCCCCCAAGGTCACCGCACCCCCAAAACCCGCCGGCGCACCGATCCGGGTCAGGTAGTCGCCCACCTCTTGCAAGCTCATCCCGGTGGCCTGCGCCACGTCGGCTGCACTCCACCCGCGCTCGCTCATCTGTTGGAACATGCGGTACGCGTCCGGGCCCGCATACGCGTTCCAGGCCGCGGAGATTTGGGCTAACTCTTGTGGCGTTCGA
This sequence comes from Burkholderiales bacterium, assembly GCA_031374415.1. Taxonomy (GTDB): domain Bacteria; phylum Pseudomonadota; class Gammaproteobacteria; order Burkholderiales; family Burkholderiaceae_C; genus CANHBY01. The sequence continues at coordinate 28 of JANMGB010000282.1, read as the reverse complement.
GCACCGCTCGCCGCAGGCGAGGGCGTGG
>JANMGB010000234.1:0-41995 GCA_031374415.1 Burkholderiales bacterium | reverse complement strand
CGGGCAGCAAATGGTCTATTGGAGTGGGCTGCAAGGCGCAAAGCACAGCAATACCGGTCGGTATTTCGAGCAATTGCTACAAAGCAGACCGCTTCAAGAGGCCGTTTGCTGCCTGGCGAGGAGTTTCCGAACAGGCCCTAGTTGGGCGGATTTTTCGTCAAGGCACCTTCCACCGCCTCAGACACAAGTTCATGCAAGGTCGATGCCAGGTCTTCGCGCAAGGCCAGCATCATGGACTCCGCACAGCGCGCCAAAATAGGGACGAGCGCATCTTTCAGCCTTTGATCGATGACATCATCCACTTGACACTGCAATGACGACAGTACGCGGCGCGTGAGCTCAGCTGAGTCCGTCGCCGACGCCATCACTTGACCGGGCGCCTGCGTGCCGATGCTGGAGGCGCGAGCCACCAACTCCAGGGCAGACGATGACGACTGGGTTGGGGCGGCCAAGGTGTCTTGGGGGGTCAACTCAACCACCTCGGTGAGTGTCGGAATAGAAACTGGAATGGTTCGCGCTGGTTTCACTCTCGCGCCTCATGTTTGTCAGGCGAGTACCCAGCACTCACGTAGTGTTTCCAGCGCCGCCGTCCGGCCTCGCGCTGCGCCTCAGAGGCAGGCACGATGTCAATCACCCTTTCGAACTGCTCCAGCATCGTCACGGGTTCATCTCCCAGATTCACCAGCACCGTCGCTGCTGGACGGGTTTGGGCCACCCGATCACAGAGCCAAATGGGCGTCTCGTCATCCACCGCAGCACCCGCCTCGCCTGACACAAGCAAGCCGTGCGGTACAAACTCCAGCGGGTCGAACGTCCACAAAAGCTTGTCGAGTTGCTGCAACTGCTGCCCGGGCCCCGTCACCAGCACGCGCGCACCCACACGATACGCTTTGCGCAGCAAGCGGCAGGTGTAGGGCAAAACCTCAGGTACGTTGACGTGAAATGAAATCTGGGTCATCGATCAAGCACGCTTCGCACGGGACGCCTGTTGGGCCAACACAAAGTGCGTCAACAGACCCACCGGTCGGCCGGTACTGCCTTTGCTTGCGCCGGTTTTCCACGCCGTGCCGGCGACGTCCAGATGCGCCCAGCGGTACTTGCCAGTGAAGCGCTTCAAAAACATGGCGGCGGTGATCGACCCACCCGCCCGAGAACCGACGTTGGCCATGTCAGCAAAATTGCTTTTCAAGCCTTCGTCGTATTCATCGTCCAGCGGCATGCGCCAACAGGGGTCGAGTGCCGCGCGGCTGGCATCTTGCAACTGCAAAGCCAGCGCGTCGTCGGCCGTAAACAACCCAGAGTGGTGATGGCCCAGCGCAATGATGCAAGCCCCCGTCAAGGTGGCCACGTCAACCACCACCGCGGGCTTGAACCGCTCAACGTAGGTCAAGGCGTCACACAAAATCAAACGCCCTTCCGCATCGGTGTTCAAAATCTCGATGGTTTGGCCGGACAAGCTGGTGACCACATCGCCAGGTTTGACCGCCCGTCCACTGGGCAGGTTCTCGCATGACGGGATCACACACACCAGGTTCAATGCGGGTTTAAGTTCCGCGATCGCACGCAAAGTGCCCAACACACTGGCCGCGCCCCCCATGTCAAACTTCATTTCGTCCATCTCCCCTGCGGGTTTGATCGAAATGCCCCCCGAATCGAAGGTGATGCCCTTGCCCACGAGCACCACCGGGGCCTGCGTCTTTGGCGCACCCTCATAGTGCGCCACGATGAACTTCAGCGGCTCATCAGACCCTTGGGCCACAGCCAGGAAGGCGCCCATGCCGAGCTTCTCAACCGCCTTGCGGTCCAGAATTTCGACCTTGAGAGCGTGCGACTTACCCAACTTTTTTGCTTGATCGGCCAAATAGCTGGGCGTGCAATAGTTGCCCGGGCGATTGGCGCACTCGCGCGCCAGCTCGACCCCAGCCCCCAGCGCCTGCCCTAAGGCCAGACCGCGCTGAACCAATGCCACGTCCGTTTTTCCGCACAGCAAACTGACCCGTTGAAAACCCGGCCCGGCAGGCGCGCTGGGCTTGGTATGCCGATAGACATAGCTCGCGTCCATGGCTGCCAGGACCGCCACCTCGGCATGGGCTGCGCTCATCTCCCCCCCAGACAAAGCCACAGCGATGTGCTTGGCCCCCCCGGACTTCAGCACGCCCCACGCTGTGGTCAAGGCCGCTTTGAATGCCTTGGGCGCCGCGTTGGGCGCAGCCACAAACACCACCCGCATGGCCTTGACCCCCGCGCAGCGGTACAAACACAAGGTGCGACCCGCCTTGAACTGAAAATCGTCGCTGCGAAGCGCTGATTCAAGTGTCTGGCGCAAGACGGGATCCAGGGCGGTATCGACCTGATCGCCTGCCACCACAACAATCAAAGTGTCTGCAACAAGGGTTGATAAGGTGGCGAGCGATGCGATGTGGTGTCTGAAGTCCATAATTGACCATCCAAATTGGGTCTGAGCAAACATTCGACCGACCTAAAGGTCGGTGTGTAGGCTGTTGGAAGGGGTTTGCATCCCCTACCTTTGAGCCGCCCCTTCGGGGCTCTCCGGCCTGAAGGCCGGGGTTTCAAACCTATTTAAGTTCTTTGATCATGTTATTCGATTCCACCTTGCGCCGTGACTTGGCGCGCAGTTTCGGCGCCACACTGGTGGTGATCTTGACCATCGTGTTGACGATGTTTCTCATCCGCACGCTGGGTCAGGCGGCCGCAGGCCGAATCAGCCCTCAAGACGTGGTCTTGATCTTGGGTTACACCGCCTTGGGCCATTTGCCGACCATGCTCGCCTTGTCCTTGTTCATCTCGGTCGTGGCCACCTTGGGCCGCATGTACAAAGACAGCGAAATGACGGTTTGGTTTGCCAGCGGTATCGGGTTGCGCCGCTTCGTGCGCCCCGTGCTTCAGATGAGCTGGCCTGTGCTGCTGGTGGTGGGGATTTTGGCGCTGGGCATTTGGCCTTGGGTCAACCGCCAAAGTGAAGAGCTCAAGGTACGCTACCAGGGACGCTCTGATCTGGCCCGCATCGCGCCCGGGCAGTTTCAGACCTCCAGCGACGGTCGGCGCGTGTTTTTCATCGACCGCGACAACGCCGCCGATCCAGTGGGTCGCAACGTCTTTATTTTGTCGCGTGTGGGCGATGTGGAGTCGGTCGTGACGGCGCGCAGCGGGCGCATCAACACTGACAAGGGATCGCAAGTTTTGGTTCTTGAATCCGGGCAGCGCAACGAAGAAAACCTGCGTACCGGCGAGAAGTCTCTGGCGCAGTTTGAGAGCTACCACATCGTCGTCGGTGACCGTGCCATCGACACTACTGCCAATCTGCCTGCCAAGGCCCGCAACAGCCAAGAGCTGCTGGCAGAGCCCTCCGCGGTCAACCAGGGCGAGATGTCTTGGCGACTGGGTTTGCTGCTGGGCGCTGCGAACATGGTGCTGTTGGGCATCGGCTTGGCCAGCACCAGCCCAAGGCGCCCCAACAACTGGAACCTGCTGTTTGCCCTGTTGAGCTTTGTCGTTTACTACAACATGATCAACCTGAGCCAGGCCTGGGTAGCCTCCGGAAAAACAAGCCTCGGCACGAGCCTCGCCCTGGCCCATGGGGGGGCACTGACCCTGGCCCTTTTCCTGCTATGGTGGCGGGACAATGCCGCCGTGGTGCGCTGGTGGCCCTCCATCCGGGACATCGCCCCAAGCCGCAGCCGGACCCGAAAGACGCGTCAAACATGATCCAGCGGCCTCACCTGACTGCGCCTACCGGCGCACCCTACTTCAGTTTCGGATGAAAACCGTACGCCGACTTTTTTACGCAGACATCCTGTCATCCGTGAGTTTCGTGGCGCTGGCTTTTTTGTCGCTGTTTTTTTTCATCGATTTTGTCGAAGAACTTGGCTCTGTCGGCCGCGGGGGCTACACCACACTGCACGCGGTGGTCTACAGCCTGCTCGAGTTGCCCGGCCACCTCTATGTCCTGTCGCCCATCGCCATTTTGATCGGCACCATTTACACGCTGTCGCGCATGGCTCAATCATCTGAGTTCACTATTTTGCGCACAGGCGGGCTGGGGCCGGGTCGGGCACTGGCCATGCTGGCGTGGCTGGGCGTCGTGTTGGCTGTGGCCACCTTCATCATTGGTGACTATGTGGCACCAGTGAGTGAACAAAAAGCCAATCAACTGCACAGCTTGTTCAAAGGCAGCAAGCGGCTGGATGCCTCCCGAGCCTGGCTCAAAGACCGTCGCACCACGCCCCTAGGCGAGCAGTCTTTTTCAGTCCAAATCGGCAGCATGAACGCTGACGGCACACTCCAGGACGTGCGGATTTTTCAGTTTGACAGCGAGGGGCGCTTGGTGCTGCGCATCGCCGCCAAGCGAGCGGTGATTGACGACCCCCTCTGGCAGCTCAAAGACGTCACCTTGACGCATTGGTCGCTGCGTGCTGTTCCCGAGGAAAAGCTGGAGAGCTTTCAGTGGGCCAGCAACTTGTCAGCCAGCGTTGTAGCCGCAGCGGTCATGCCACTGGAGACCACCTCCACCCTCGAATTACTGCGCTATGTCAACCACCTGTCAGACAATGAACAAGCCGCCCAGCGCCATGCCATCAAATTCTGGAGCCGTGCCGTTTACCCGCTGGCGTGCTTGGTCATGATGGCGCTGGCCCTGCCCTTTGCCTACCTGCATGCGCGTCACGGGGGCGTGAGTTTGAAGGTCTTTGGCGGCATCATGCTGGGCATCAGTTTCGTGCTGCTCAACAACGTCGCGAGCCACATCGGCTTGCTGAAGAACTGGACCCCATGGGTAGTCGCCTGCGCACCCAGTGCGCTGTATCTGCTCATGTCAATGACAGCCTTTGCTTTTTTGGTGCGCTACCGTTGAGCTCACTTTATTGCTTGCTGTTGAGTAAGCTTTCAGGACCCATCCCATGACACAAGGCGTATTGCTGTTTGCCCACGGTGCACGTGACCCGCGCTGGGCGCAGCCCTTTGAAGCGGTCGCCCAGCACCTCACAGCGCACCCTGCGGCGCTGGAGGTGCGTCTGGCGTTTTTGGAGTTCATGACGCCGAGCTTGGTCGAGGCTGGAGCCCAACTCGCGTTGGCAGGCTGCACCAAGGTCACCGTGGCACCTTTGTTTCTGGGGGCTGGCGGGCATGTGCGCAAAGACCTGCCCGAGCTCATGACGCAACTGCAATCTGCGCACCCCGAAGTTGCGTGGTCGCTGATGCCCGCCATTGGTGAGATCAGCAGCGTCACGCAAGCCATGGCCCAGGCGGTGCAGCGCCAGGTGATTGGCGACTCAGAGCAGAGTCTGGGTGGGCACATCCCATGAACCTGCATCAATTTCGATTTGTCCAAGAAGCCGTTCGGCAAAAACTCAACCTGACCGAGACAGCCAAAGCGCTGTTCACCTCTCAACCCGGTGTGTCCAAGGCCATCCTGGAGCTCGAAGGTGAACTGGGCATTGACATTTTCTCGCGCCACGGCAAACGTTTGCGGCGCGTCACCGAGCCTGGGCAAGAGGTCTTGAAATCCATCGACATCATTCTGCGTGAAGTGGGCAACCTCAAGCGCATTGGTGAAGAGTTCTCGCAGCAAGATGCTGGCACGCTGTCGATTGCCACCACACACACCCAAGCCCGTTACGTCTTGCCTGAGCCCTTGGCTCAGTTGCGCAAGAAGTTTCCAAAGGTCAACATCAGCCTGCACCAAGGCACGCCTGAGCAGGTCTCCCACATGTTGCTCAACGAGGTGGCCGAGATCGGCCTGGCCACCGAGTCACTGACTCAAATCGATGAGCTGGTATCAATGCCATGGTACGAATGGCATCACGTGGTGGTAATGCCCCAGGGGCATCCGCTGGCCAAGCTCGAGCACCTGACCCTGGAGGCCTTGGCGCAACAGCCCTTGATCACCTACCACCCCTCTTTTGCGGGCCGCAGCCGCATCGATCAGGCCTTCAACAAGCGCGACCTGCACCCCCGTGTGGTGCTGGAGGCGATTGATTCTGATGTCATCAAGACCTATGTGCGCAGCGGGCTCGGTGTGGGCATCGTGGCCCACATGGCCATGCAAGAAGAACCCACTGGCGAGTTGCTTTCGCGCCCAGCAGGGCATCTGTTTGGCCAAAATGTGGCCCGCATTGCCTTCAAACGCGGGGCCTACCTGCGCAGTTTTGTCTACGCGTTTGCGGAGCTGCTGTCGCAACGGCTCAACCGCAACCTGATTGATCGCGCTATCTCCGGCACGCAAGACAACTACCAACTCTGACCATGCCCGCCACCCCGCTCCTTGGCCCCAGCCGCCTGCCCCATGTGGGCGCCACCATTTTCACGACCATGTCGGTGCTGGCTGCGCAGCATGGCGCGGTGAATTTGGGGCAGGGGTTTCCTGACTTTGACTGCGCCCCTGTCCTGATCGACGGCGTCACGCGCGCCATGCGCAGTGGCGCCAACCAATATGCACCCATGACCGGCGTGCCAGCCCTGCGCGAGGTGCTCGCCGCGGACCTGAAGCAACGCCATCACCACGACTGGGATGCTCAACACGAAATCACCATCACGGCCGGCGCCACCCAGGGCATTTTCACAGCCCTGTTGGCCATCGTGCATCCGGGCGATGAGGTGATCGTGCTGACACCGGCCTATGACAGCTATGCGCCCAATGTGATCCTGGCCGGCGGCCGAGTGGTTGCGGTACCGCTGGGCCCTGGATTTCGCCCCGACTTCGAGCGCATCGCTGCCGCACTCACCCCGCGTACCCGGGCCATCGTCATCAACAGCCCGCACAACCCCAGCGGCACCATTTGGTCAGCCCAAGACATGCAGGACTTGACTGATCTGCTGCGCCCCACTCGCGTCTTGCTCATCTCCGATGAGGTCTATGAGCACATGGTCTTCGATGGCCAAACGCATCAAAGCGCAGGCCTGTGGCCGGAGTTGGCCCAGCGCAGTTTCATCGTGTCGAGCTTTGGTAAAACCTTGCACGTCACAGGCTGGAAAGTGGGCTACGTGGTGGCCCCCGCAGCCTTGAGTGCTGAGTTTCGCAAAGTGCACCAATTCAATGTGTTCAGTGTGAACACCGCCGTTCAACACGGCTTGGCAGAGTACCTGGCTCAAAGCCGAACTGCAGCGACACTGCCCGCGTTTTATCAGGCCAAGCGAGACTTTTTTCGCCAAGGCTTGAGCGGCACACGCTTCACCCTACTGCCCTGCGAGGGCACTTATTTTCAGTGCGTCAACTATGCCGGCATCAACGACATGCCAGATGACGCCTTCTGCCGCTGGTTGATCCAAACTGCCGGGGTTGCCGCCATTCCACTGTCAGCGTTTGAACCGGGGGCTCGCCAGCAAAGCATGGTGCGGTTTTGCTTCGCCAAAAAAGAGGCCACCTTGAGCCAGGCGCTCAAGCAACTCTCTGTGCTGTAGGGCGTGTTGCCAGATAAGTGGCCGCTTGCAATGGCAACTCCAGATCCACTTCGGGCCGCCCCCCCAGGCTAAGCAAATCTTTCGCGACGGCATAGAGCATCAGCAACTCGCGGAAGGCCAACAGGTCAAACGTCGTTCCTTGTCCCTCGCGACGAAACAAGAAGCCCTCAAGCAATTGAAGGGCCGAAGTGGGTTGCGGCCAGTTTACTTCCAGCATTTGCTGAATCTCGGGATAGTCCTCTAAGCCCCGGCCAACCGCTGCAGGCCCATTCCACTCCGGTATGCGCGCATTGAATCGGCGGTGAAACCGTAATCGCAGCTGCTCATAGGCCATGCGATCCCCTCGCCGCCGATGAATATCGATCAGCTTCAGATAGGGCACGGGGCTGTTGTTGTGGGTGGTGTGGCTGTTGAGCAAATCAATGGCCGCCTGGTCTTGTCCCAGCGCAATAAAGAAGTCCGCCTGTTGGTCCAGGTCAACCACCTCGTCCACGACCGCCTGTGGCGTGACAGGCGTCGCAGCCACTGCGTGCGCGTCAGGTTCGACCCCCATCAGGGGGCTTGCGCTTTGATCGCTCAACTCAGACTTCACGACTTGCAGCTGAGGCGGCACCGAGTCCAACACGGGCAGCTCCGGCAAGTCAGCGCTGGGTGCCTCACCAAAGACCGACGAACCCTGAAAAAAGGGCTTGGGCTGACGCCGCTGGCGCCACTGGCGCCAGCACAGGGTGAGCAAAGCCAGACTCATCACCCCAATGACACCGGAGAGCACCCAAACAATGGATGGCTGCTCGCGTTGACCAGCTCGCGCCGCCTGCAACTCAAGTTCAGTCGCCTTCAGTTTGGCCTGCAAAGCGGCCATACCGCTTTGCACCGCTTGATTTTCAGCACTGACCTGTTTAAGCACCCCCTCGAGCCGGGTCAACAACGCGATCTGGTTGCTCAACTCGTCGTTTTCCGTCGGCGCTGAGGCGGCGAATGCGGGCGGTACGACAGAGACGCTGGGGGCCTCTAGGCTCAGACGCGGGCCGGACCTCAAGGAGGCAGCCGACTTGCCACCCGCACGTTGGGGAGAACGTGCGCCAGACGAAGTCCTCAAGGGCGTGCTCTCGACCTGGGCCTGGCGAACCGACCCGGGTGCTGCAGACTCCGCGCTGGCAGACGGTGCACTCTGGGGCAAAGTTCCCGCCGATCTGAATCCGGGGGGATCTACAAAGAGCACATACTGCTTGGTCAACGGCGATTGACAGCCCAAACTGAGCGACACATTCACCACCGGCTCGTTAATGCGCACGTCAGACACCACCTGCACAACATAGAGTGCCTCACCACGCCCGGGCTGCAAGATGGTTCTGAGCTGCCGGGAATTCAGTACGCCGTCGCCCGTGTCCACCATGGGCTTGATGCACTCAGGCGGCGGGGGCGTCTTCTCGTCGGCGCCGCCCAGTACGGGAATGCTCACGTCCAGACCCGACCCCAAGACCGTGTTGTTGGTGATGCCCCCCATACCCAGCGCCCATGCGACTGAGGTGCAAGACAGCAGCACCGAGCCGACCCCCACAAGACCTAGCGAACTTGACACTTGCGACATGTTGGGCATCCATCGAAGTCAACGAGTTCAACGGCAAGAACAAATTGCATACTTGCGACACTTTGCATCAATCAACGGCAGAAACAAGCCATCGAAAGGGTGAAGCAATGTGTGAAATGTCGCACAGCCCCGGCCCGGGTGGTGCGATGAGATAGCCCCAAAAAACCGCCAGTCAAGCGGAATCAGTACCCGACAGACGGGAGTACGTCCAGGTTCCCGGTTGCGTGGTGTAGGGCTCTAAATCCGTAGGTAGGCTGTCACCGGGCTCCAGCGTGGCCACGCGAACGGCTTGTTCTGCGGCCACCAAGAACACCTCTTGCAGGTGGGCCAGAAGGTCATGCGATGGCACCGGAATTTGCACCCGCATGTACAACCGCCCGCGCAAAGTCATGAGCACAAAAGGGATCTCTTCAGGTAGCCACTGCGCGGCCAGCTCCTCAAGGGCCCGCGCCAAAGCACCATCGAGCCACCAAGCCGCCAGACTGGGTGAATTGGACCAAGCGCCAAAACGATTACGCAAATTCTTGTTTGCCGCCATACCCACCTTGGGGAACATGGCCAACCAGCGCATTTCTTCAGGGGCGGAACTGTCTATGACGGTTTGCGTGGTCTGGGTGTATTGCTCAAACGCGCGCCCTTCCAACAACTCCACCAAAGCCCGATTGAGCACCAACATCTGCAAATCAGCCGGCAGGGCAAGCTCCATGCGCAAGCGCAGCTCGCGCTCGGCGATGTAGCTTCGCTGACTCGGCCCCCACTCCAAGCGCCAAGTGTGCCCGCCCCAAGAGCCATCCATGGCGAAGCCGTCGCCCTCGCGAACGCGCTTGAAATCCCAGCCGTTTTGACGCGACCACTGCGACACCGCATGCATGTCAAAACCGGAATCGCTGCCAGAAAACCAACGTTTCACTTGCTCAAGCATCACGCCCCCCACACCAGCCAGGTTAGAGTTCCAGTCGCAACAAGACAGCCACCAGGACAGACGCATGATTCAACTTCATTCATGGGCCACACCCAACGGGCACAAGGTTCACATCATGTTGGAGGAATGTGCCCTACCTTATCAAGTTCACCCCGTTGATATCGGCGCAGGTGACCAGTTCCACCCCTCTTTTCTCGCGATCAGCCCGAACAACAAAATTCCAGCCCTCATGGACCCCGATGGCCCCGATGGACAGCCCATCTCGGTGTTTGAATCGGGCGCCATTTTGTTGTACCTGGCCGGCAAGACAGGGCGATTTTTGCCCGAAAGCACCCGCGAAAAATACGAGGTTTTGCAGTGGCTGATGTTTCAAATGGGGGGCTTGGGCCCGATGCTGGGCCAAGCCCATCACTTTCGCATTTACGCCCCCGAGAAAATCCAATACGCCATTGATCGCTACACCAACGAAGCCAAGCGTCTGTACGGCGTCATGGACAAGCAACTCAGCCGCTGCGCCTACATCGCAGGTGATGAATACACCATCGCAGACATGGCGATCTACCCCTGGCTGTGTTCGTGGAAAAACCAGGGAGTCGACTGGGCGGACTACCCCCAGCTGCACCACTGGTTTGAGAGCGTCAGTCGCAGACCGGCCGTGCAGCGCGGCATGGCGGTTCTCACTGAGCTGCGTCGGCCGCTGCTCGACAACATCGCCAAACAGGCCCTGTTCGGGGCACAACAATACGAACGCCGCTGAGCACTGCCCCGTCCCACTCGCACCCAAAAAAATGAAACGGCCTGGACAGTTTCCAGCCGACGACTCTCAGTCCGACAGGGCACTACGCCAACGCATACAGCCCCTGAAGCTGGAGCACGGACTCCAGCTCCAGGAGAGCCTCCTGGACTTCCATCACCAGGAGCGGGTCGCTCAGATCGTGGGCAGTGAGATGGTCTCGGTAGTGGCGCCGCACCCAGCCGGACAGCTCAGCGTGCAGTGACCTGTCGATGAACACACGGCCCCGAACGGCCGCGAGTTGGGCATCGTTCAACACCACACGCAAACGCAGACACGCCGGGCCGCCACCATTGCGCATGCTCTGGCGCAGATCAAAGGTCACGACTTCACGAATCGGGCCACCTGAGTCCAGCAGCTTGTCAAGGCAAGCACTGACGCGGGTATTTTCACGACACTCAGAGGGCACCACCAGCAGCATGCCCCCACCGGGACGCTCCAGAAGCTGGCTGTTGAACAGGTAGGACTGGACAACTTCTTCCAAACTCACATCGGCGGTTCGCAGGCGAACCGTCTGCAGAGCAAACCCCGCCCGCTTGCAAGCCTGCTGCAGACGCTCCAGACTCGAGCCTTCATCAACAAAAGCCTCTTCATGGAAGAAGAGCAGGTTGAGATTGCTGACGGCGATCACGTCGTTGTGAAAAACCCCCGCATCAATCGCAGCGGGGTTCTGCTGAACAAACACCGTGCGATCCATCGCGAGTCCGTGTCTTCGCGCCACAGCGCGCGAAGCTTCCAGGGTCTGTCGCCCCTGAAAACGCTGCGGCCCACCGTCACTCTTGTCGAACTCGCTGCGTCCAAAGACAAAGCACTCGACACCCGGCTCGCCATGGCCCGGTGCGAAGCGCATGTGGTTGGCAGCCCCTTCATCGCCCAGGGCGCCCACGTCGGCAAGCGCATCGTGAACCACAAAGTATTGGGTGTCCGCGAAGATGCGCCGCAAGGCCCTGGCCGTCGAGCGATGCTCCTGTGCACGATGCAGCTTCGCATTCAGATTGGCGGGGGTGAAATGCACCCGCCCATCGGGCGTATCGGATGAGGGGCTGACTGTAGCGGCATTGGCTGCCCACATCGCCGAGGCCGACCAGGCCGCGCAGAGAATGGCGGGCTCCTCTCGCTGGGCATTGCACAGGACATTTTCATCGCTGCCACCAAAGCCCAGTGATCGCAGCAGCTCAAGGTTTGGGCGGTAAAGCGGCGGCAAAACAGCTTGGACGAACCCCCGCTCGGCCAGCGCCAGCATCTTGTCCAGCCCTTGCAGGGCGGCTTCGCGAGGATTTGCCACCGCACCGCTGTTACCGGTCGATGCGATGTTGCCGCTCGACAAGCCCGCGTAGTGGTGGGTTGGACCCACCAAGCCGTCAAAATTCACTTCATGGAACTTCATCGGTCGCGGTTCAACAATGCAAAGCGTACAGCGTCGCCCTCTTCAACGCCCAAGGCAAGAAGCTGATCGCCACTCAACGCGAGGCAACCCAACTGAACTTGGGCCAACGCGACGATGGCGCGAAAGTCACCGGGCATGGTGTTTGCGACCAACCACGCTGGCGAATCAGCGGGCGCGACGTTCGAACTAGACGCGCGTTTGACAATACCAAGCCGCCCCTCGCGCACAATCCGCAAGTCATTGGTGTGAGCCTGAACCACCGGGCCCGCGTCGAAGATGTCCACATAGCCTTCAAAGCGGAAACCCTCCTGTTCAAGCAAACGCCGCGCGGGTGCCGTGCCTTTGTGCACCACGCCGATCGCTTCGCGTCCTTCCTGTGTGAGGAAGTCCGTGTAGACCGGAAACCTGGGCATCAGCTCGGCAATAAATGACTTGTGACCCCGACTGCTGATGTCATCCGCTCGCTCAAAATCCATGCGAAAAAAGTGACGCCCCAGGCTCTCCCAGAATGGCGACGTACCGTCTTCGCGCTGATAGCCGCGCAACTCAGCAATGATCAATTCGGGCCACAGATCCAGGCTGTTGGCGACAAACATCATCCGGGCCTTTGACAGCAAACGGCCGTTGTCCCCAAAGCGATAGGCAGGATCCAAAAACAGCGTGCACAGCTCGGCACACCCCGTGTAATCATTGGTCAGGCACAGGGTGCGCTTGTCCGAGTAGATGCCGAGCTCGCGGCTGCAATGAACCAAGCGATCCACACGGAAGTTGTAAAACGGCGCATCCAGCCCCACGCGGGCCTTCAAGGCACTCACGCCGACCACCGTGCCCTGATGCAGATCCTCCAGGACAAAAACATAGTCCGCATCACGCGGCTCCACGGCACCCTTGAAAGATCGCACTGCAAGATCGATTCGAGCCTGCAGCGCATGGGGATCGGGCTTCAAAGTGGTGATGCCTGATCCGACTTTCAGGGCGAGCGACAACAACGCGTCGAAGTCATCATGGCGGACGGAGCGAAGTGCGAACATGGGCTTGTCCTCAGCTGTAGCCACCAGCAAACGAGTCGTTCAGCCTATCAGACCACCCGGGGCGCAGGCCATCAGCGGTAGAAGGCTTCGACCTTGCCTTTGAGCTTGATCAACAAGGGCTGCCCTTTGCGATCACGGGTCTTACCCGCGGGCACCTTGACCCACCCCTCGCTGATGCAGTACTCCTCCACATCAAAGCGCTCTTTTTCATTCAGGCGAATGCCAATTTCACGCTCGAACACAGCGGCCACATGATGTGGGCTGCGTGGATCGACCGACAAACGGTCAGGCACAGGGATCAATGGCTGGGTGTCGTTCATGGGTGACTTGGAAGACGGGCGTCAGCAGCTCGCTATCAAGGTTGAGGGCCGAGGGCCCCACATGCCAGGCCGGAGCTGGCCTGCCCGGAGGGACTCGAACCCCCGACCTGTTGCTTAGAAGGCAACTGCTCTATCCAGTTGAGCTACGGGCAGTCAGGTGGAGCTGGGCTAAAAAAGATGGTCGGGGCGGTGGGATTCGAACTCACGACCTACTGGTCCCAAACCAGTTGCGCTACCAGGCTGCGCTACGCCCCGAAGTCGCGCATTGTAGCTGGCAATCGAGGCTTCGGGCAAACAGCTGCGGCGATTCAACAAAAATATCAGCCCGCAGCCTGAATTTGGGCCCACATCTTGTCCAAACGTTTGGTGCTGACGGGCTGCGGGGTGCGCAGCTCTTGCGCAAACAAGCTCACGCGCAACTCTTCAAGCATCCAACGAAACTCATCCAGGCGATCATCGGGTGCCCCTTTGCGCTCGGCCACCACACGCAAATAGCGCTGCTCCAGGGGCCGAACTTCAGCCAAGCGCGCCGCATCGCGAGCCGGGTCGGTGCGCAACTTGTCAAGTCTCAGCGTGATGCCTTTGAGGTAGCGCGGCAGATGGGCCATTTGCGCCCAAGGGGTGTGCATCACGAAGCGCTTAGACATCAAGCGCGCCAGCTGGGCCTGCACGTCTTGCACCACCTCCGCGGGCGCGCGGCTGTCTTTGAGCTTGCGCAAAGCAACCGCATGCTCATTCAAAGCCAACAGGGCCACACGTGCCACTTCGAACGCGATCAAGGTCAAGCGGCTGCGACCCGACTCAATGCAACGCTGAAACTCGGCGGCATCGGCGGGCAAGGGATCGATCAAAAAAGCGCGCTCCAGAGCCAACGCCACCACCTGTTCACGCAACTCGTCAGCCCCACCCAGCGGCATGAACAACATGCTCATTTTTTGCCAATCCGGCAGGTTTTTCTCAACGGATCTGAGCGCATCTTTGACCTGCAAGGCCACCAACCGCCGCAGGCCCACGCGGTGCTTGCGCGCGGCCACTGACGGCTCATCAAACACCTCAATCACCACGTGATCCAAGCCATCGACCAAGGCGGGAAAACCGATCAAGGTCTGCCCTGCCCTGCGCACTTCCAGCAACTCTGGCAATGAACCAAATGCCCAATCGGTATAGCGCACGGCCTCGGCCACATCGGGGGGGTTAGGGCTTGTGGTCTTGCCCACTGCTTGGCTCGGCGGCAAGGCCGACGGGTCACCGTCCATGAGCACGGAAGACTCCGACGCCCGCAGCTGTGGGCCGACCCTCAGTTGAGCCAAGGCCTGAAAAGCCGAGCGTGCCTGCCCGCCCAACGACGCTTTCAAAGCAGCCAGATTGCGCCCCATGCCCAACTGTCGGCCGTTGTCATCGACGACGCGAAAATTCATGAAGAAGTGCGGCGACAAACCCTCCGGCTTGAAGTCTGCGCGCTTGACATCCAGCTGCGTGGTTTCACGCACGGCTTTGAGCAGCCCCTCCAACAAGCCCCCTGTCCCTGTATTGTCTGACTCACTCACCTTCTGGACAAAACCCTCGGCATAGTCGGGCAGCGGGACCAAGCGTGTCCGGGGTTTTTGATGCAAGGTTTTCAGCAAGGCCAGCACTTTGTCTTTCAACATCCCCGGCACCAGCCACTCGCACCGTGCCTCGTCCACCTGGTTCAAGGCAAACAGCGGCACCGTCACGGTCACGCCGTCTTTGGCTTCGCCGGGCTCATGCAAGTAAGCCGCCGCACAATCGACGCCGCCCAGGCGCAAAAGCGTGGGAAAGGCCGTTGAGGTGATGCCTGAAGCCTCGTGCCGCATGATGGCGTCGCGCGTTAGCATGAGCAAGCGCGGCTGCGCGCGGCTTTGCTCGCGGTACCAGCGCTCCATGCTGGCACCACTGCAAACCTCGGGCGGTACGTGCGCCTGGTAAAACGCCTCAATCAACGCGTCATCCACCAACACGTCCTGACGCCGCGACTTGTGTTCGAGCTCCTGCACCTGGGTCACCAAGCGCCGGTTGGCCGCGACAAAAGGCAAACGCGTTTCCCACTGGTCCGCGACCAAGGCTTCACGAATAAAAATCTCGCGCGCCTGCGCGGGATCAACACGGCCAAAGTTCACTCGGCGATTGTTGTAAATCACAATCCCGTACAGCGTGGCACGCTCCAAGGCCACCACCTCGGCCGCTTTTTTTTCCCAATGCGGCTCAAGCAGCTGGGTCTTGATCACGTGCCCCGCCAAACGCGGCAACCAATCGGGCTCAAACGACGCCAAGCCCCTGGCATACAGGCGCTGTGTTTCCACCAACTCGGCGGCCATCAGCCAGCGGCCGGGCTTCTTTGACAGGTGCGTCCCTGGATGTCGATGGAATTTGATGCCGCGCGCCCCGAGGTACCAGTCGTCGGTGTCACTCTTGCAACCCACATTGCCCAACAACCCCGCCAACAGCGACATGTGCAGCTGCTCGTAAGTCGCGGGGCTGCCATTCAAACGCCACCCCAGCTCAGCCACCACGGTGTGCAGCTGCGCGTAGATGTCACGCCACTCACGCACGCGCCGGGGCGAGATGAAGTTCTCGCGCAGCTGTTGTTCCTGCTTGCGCTGGGACAACTTGTGCTGAGATCCTTCAGCCTGCGTGCCGTTGTGCCCGCGCAGTGAGTCCAACCAGCCCCACAACCTTAGCAAACCCGTGAATTCCGACTTCTCATCGTCAAACTTCTTGTGCGCCTGATCGGCGGCCTGCTGGTGCTCCAGAGGCCGATCTCGAACGTCCTGCACGCTCATGGCGCTCGCAATCACCAACACCTCGGCCAGCGCATCACGGCTGCGCGCTTCCAGAATCATGCGGCCCACCCGAGGGTCCAGCGGCAAACGTGACAGCTCGACACCCATGGGCGTGAGCTCATTGAGCTCATCCACCGCACCCAACTCATGCAAGAGCTGATAGCCATCCACGATCGCTCGTCTTGGGGGCGGGTCAATGAAGGTAAAGTCCTCGACCCTGCCCAGGCCCAAGGCCTTCATCCTCAAAATCACACTGGCCAAAGAAGAGCGCAGAATTTCCGGGTCGGTGAAGCGGGGGCGCCCGGCGTAATCTTTCTCATCAAACAGCCGGATGCAAATGCCGTTACTGACCCGGCCACACCGACCCGCCCGTTGGTTGGCTGCCGCCTGGCTCACCGGCTCCACCAGCAACTGCTCCACCTTGTTGCGATAGCTGTAACGCTTGACCCGCGCCGTGCCAGCGTCAATCACGCAGTGAATGCCCGGCACGGTCAACGAGGTCTCCGCCACGTTGGTGGCCAGCACGATGCGCCGAGCGCTGTGGGGCTCGAAGACTTCGTCTTGCGCCTGCTGGCTCAGCCGTGCGAACAATGGCAGCACCTCCACACCCGGTGGGTGATGCTTGCGCAAATGCTCAGCCGCCTCACGAATCTCACGCTCTCCCGGCAAAAACACCAACACATCCCCCGAGCTCGATTGCCATAGCTCGTCGACGGCATCGGCAATGGCATGATTCAGGTTGTATTCACGGCTTTCTTCAAACGGGCGGTAACGCTGCTCGACAGGGTACAAACGCCCGGACACCTGAATGATCGGTGCGGGCCCCAAACGCGACGCAAAATACTGGGCAAAACGGTCGGCATCGATGGTCGCCGAGGTCACAATCACCTTGAGGTCTGGGCGCCGCGGCAGCACTTCGCGCAGGTAACCCAGCAAAAAATCAATGTTCAAACTGCGCTCATGGGCCTCGTCAATGATCAGCGTGTCGTAGGCCTTGAGCAGTGGGTCGGTTTGAGTCTCGGCGAGCAAGATCCCGTCGGTCATCAATTTGACCGACGCCCCACGCTGCATCCTGTCCTGAAACCGCACCTTGTAGCCCACCACCTCACCCAGGGGCGAATTCAACTCCTGGGCGATGCGTTTTGCCACGGTCGAAGCGGCAATCCGGCGGGGTTGCGTATGGCCAATCATGCCTCGCCCACCAGCCCCCCATCCGCGCCCCAACGACAGGGCGATCTTGGGGAGCTGAGTCGTTTTACCTGAGCCCGTTTCACCGCACACGATGATGACCTGATGCGCCTGAATGGCATGCGCGATTTCCTCGCGCCGGCCGGAAACAGGCAGCGAGGGTGGGAAGATGATCGGCGGAACGGGCGCAGCCGAGCTGAGGGGGGAGGGACGTCGTTGGGTCACGGGGGCGCGATTATCGACCGACTTGGGCTGCAACCATCCTTGGCCGGCTGAATCAAGGGCTGAAGCGGGATGTTTTGCACGAGCCAGACCCATGGGCAATCCATGCTGGGGCACAATCCGCTCGAGCACTCAACTGTCGCCATGGAACTTGTCTTTCCTCATACTTTTGTCCCGCTGCTGCGCGGCGTGGCGCCGTACATCCACGCCTACCACGGCAAAACCTTCGTGGTCGCCATGGCGGGCGAGTTGATCGCCGCGGGCAAACTCAACTCATGCGCCCAAGACTTGGCTATTTTCCAAGCCATGGGCATCAAAATTGTTCTCGTTCATGGCTTTCGCCCCCAGGTCAACGAGCAACTCAAAGCCAAGGGCCACTTTTCTCAGTTCAGTCACGGTATTCGCGTCACCGACCCGGTGGCGCTCGATTGCGCACAAGAGGCTGCTGGCCAACTTCGCTTTGAAATCGAGGCCGCATTCTCCCAGGGGCTGCCCAACACCCCCATGGCCAACGCCACCGTCAGGGTCGTGTCAGGCAACTTTATGACCGCGCGCCCTGTGGGCATCGTGGACGGCATCGACTTCATGCACAGTGGTGTGGTGCGCAAAGTTGATGGCGCAGCCATTCGCCGCGCCATTGATACAGGCGCCATGGTTTTGTTATCGCCCTTTGGTTTTTCTCCCACCGGAGAGGCTTTCAACCTGGCCATGGAAGACGTCGCCACCAGCGCCGCGATTGCCCTGCAAGCCGACAAGCTGCTGTTCCTGACCGAGATTCCCGGTATCCGCGAAAACCCGGCCGACACGGACAGCCCCATCGACACCGAACTCGCCTTGGCTGACGCCGTGCGTCTGCTCGGTGCCCTGCCCACCCCCCAACAGGCGACCGACGTCGCGTTTTACCTGCAGCACTGCGTGAAAGCATGCCGAGGCGGGGTGGAACGATCACACATTCTCCCCTTCACGGTGGATGGCGCCTTATTATTGGAGGTCTTCACGCATGATGGCATTGGCACCATGGTGGTGGACGAAAAGCTAGAGAGTCTGCGCGAGGCCAACGTGGACGATCTTGGCGGCATCTTGCAGTTGATCGAGCCATTTGAATCCGACGGCACGCTGGTCAAACGTGATCGAACCGAGCTTGAGCGCGATATTCACCTCTACACGGTGATCGAGCACGATGGTGTGATATTCGGTTGTGCCGCGCTCTACCCTTATCCTGAGGCGAAAACCGCTGAGATGGCAGCGCTGACGGTATCGCCGACAGTCCAGAGTCAAGGCGACGGTGAGCGCATGCTCAAGCGCATTGAGCAGCGCGCCAAAGCCATGGGTTTGGAGAGTATTTTTGTGCTCACCACCCGCACCATGCATTGGTTTATCAAGCGGGGCTTCGAGGCTGTGCCCCCAGATTGGCTGCCCGAGGCGCGGCAGCGAAAATACAACTGGGATCGACGCTCGCAGGTGTTGGTCAAAAAGCTCAACTGAGTCGCAGCTCGGCATCAGCGCCGCGTTTTTTCAATTTTCTGGAGTTTCAAATGGCTCGTACTGTTCAATGTGTTCATCTTCATAAAGAAGCCGAGGCGCTCGATTTTGCGCCAGCGCCAGGCGAATTAGGACAGCGGATCTACAACCAAGTCAGCAAAGAAGCCTGGCAGCTCTGGATGAAACACCAGACCATGCTCATCAATGAAAACCGACTGAGTCTGGCCGATCAACGTGCGCGCAGCTATTTGGTTCGTCAAATGGAAAACTTCTTTTTCGGTGCCGGTGCTGAGCAGCCTGCGGGCTATGTTCCCCCAGCACCTTGAGCCTGTGGTAATAGACGCTTATTTACTTGGAAGGGGGGGTTGACACCCTTCATATAAGCGTTTGAGATCGACAATTAACCCACCGCAAGGATATATTTGTGGGGTTAGAATACCCACGACCTTTTGAACAAGGTGTTATTTGTCACTCAACCAGGAAATCAAACATGTCCACTTTGCAAGCTTTGCTAGATCAAAAAGCAGCCCTCGAAAAACAGATCGAAACAACCCGCCGCCAGGAGCATGCCGCAGCAATTGCCCAGGTCAAAGCGCTGATGGATCAATATGGCCTGACAGTCGCCGATTTAGGCTTGCGGGGCAGCAAAGCCTCAACTCGCAAGGGGGGCAAAGTAGCCGCCAAGTTCCACAATGGTGCCACGGGTGAAAGTTGGAGTGGCCGCGGGCTGCAGCCAAAATGGCTCAAAGCAGCATTGCAAAACGGCCGCAAACTGGATGACTTCGCGGTTTAAGCGCGAGCTTTAAGCAAAGGCCATGGCCTTGACCTGATCGGACGGCGGCAGTTGGCTGTGTCCCCACGGCCCCGATCAAGGTTCAAGCTCATCAGTCGGTTGATGAGCTTTGTTGCGGTCGACCGCAACACCTCACGGCGGGTCGGTTCAGTGCGCCAGATGCTGTTCACATCATTGTCCACATGAGGGCTCCCACCATCGCGTTCAGTTGGCTGTATCGAATGCTTCTGATGGGTTTGGCTACGGTCATGGCGGGGTGGCTAGGGTTACAGATACCAGGCCCCACAGTCCACCACCCCATCGTCGCCCCGCTCACGGCGCTGGCCTTTGCGATGCTGCTGCGCTGGGGCTCGTCCGTGTGGCTGCCTCTGATCACAGGTGTGGTGTCGCTGTACACCTCGGTGCTCGTCTCTGGCCCCTTGACATCAGACGCAGTTGCCAACGCGGTGGCTTGGATCGTCTCGTGCACGGTAGCGCCTGGGTTAGGGGTTCACTTTTACCGGCAAGCCGTGCCGCGCGGGCCCATTATCGAGACACTGCACGTGCCGCGGCTGACTGCCGCGGCCCTGTTGACAGCGACCACCGCCATCGCTTCCCAAAGTGTGAGCTGGTTGATTCAATCAGGCTGGCAACCCCTGCTATGGGTGGGCCTCACACTCATGGGTGTATTGCGTGACACCGTCAGTTGCGTGATCCTGCCACTCATGGCGCTGCACTGGTCGACGGACCCCCGCGCACTCGGCACCATCCTGCGCAAACACTGGCGCCCCACGCTCCACGCCCTAGGCGCCTGCACCTTGACCTGGGCTCTGGCCTACTGGGGTTTGACACAGCCCGCCCCCCCCGCCTTAACTTGGTTGTGGAGCGGGTTGATTTTCTTGCTCGTGGCGTGGATTGCAACGCGCAGCCTTTCAGCCGCCAGTGCAGCGCTCCTTGGCATCTTGCTGGTCGCCGTCGCACCCGTGGTCTCAGGCTACAGCCTTACCCCCAGCGGTCAGGCGCCCGACACGACCGACGTGGCGTGGTACTGGAGCATGATCTGGGCTTATCTGGCGTTTCTGACCGTCCTGATTTGGTGGGTACACGCCCAGGCCAAACAAGGCACCGCCGTCCACACCCGCTGGCTGCAAACCCTCGACCAAACCGATATCGGCATTGCCCAATGGTTTTTGGACACAGATGAGATGCATCTGTCTAAAAGGTGGTGGGCACTGCTGGGGCACGACGAGCCCCAGCCTCCACAATCCAGCCGGGCTGTGTGGCTGCGAATTCATGACAATGATCGCAACCCCATGCGTGAGTTTCTCTTGAACCTGTCGGAACATAACTCGCGGGTGGGCCCCGTTGAATTTCGCATGCAGTCGGTGCAAACCGAATGGGTTTGGTTACAGTGCCATGCCGTGCTGGATCAACTCACAGCCAGCGGCCAGCCCCTGAGAATCACCCTGATTGTCAGAGACGTCAGTTTGCAACGCACAGCGACCGAGAAGCAACAGCTCTCTGACACCATCTTTGAGCACCTTCACGAAGCCTTGCTCATCACAGATGGCCAATTCCGTGCCCTAGATTGCAATGCACGCTTCAGCCAACTCCTCGGCTGCCGCCGAGAAGAGGTTCTTCATCGCATTCCCGCTCTGCTCAAACCCTTGGTTGAGCCAGGCACCCCCAACGCCATGCCCACAGACCTGCTGCTGCACGGGCGTTGGCGGGGAGAAATTCGAACCCGTGACACCCTGGGCCGCGGCGTAGTGTTTCAGGCCACGGCCACAGCCACACACATGCAAGGCGAGTTGCGTCTGTGCGCCTTTGTGCTGTCAGACATCACAGCCCAATTGCGGCAAAAGGAGCAACTCGAACGACAGGCCCACTTTGACGAGCTCACTGGCCTGCCCAACCGTGTGAGCCTGGGCACCCTGCTGCGGGAAGCCCTGCAAGCTAGCGAGCGCGAAGGCTTTTTGCTCACCATTTGCTCGTTTGATGTGGACTACTTCAAACAACTTAACGACAAGTTGGGCCACGCCAGCGCGGATAGCCTGCTCCAGGCCCTGGCGCAACGTTTGACGAAGACCCTGGCCACGCCACCGGACAACATGCCCGCAGTCGCCCGCCTGGGTGGGGACGAGTTCGCCCTGTTGATCCGCAGCGCCACACTCGAGCAAAGCCGCCGCACCGTCGAGCGGGTATTGCGCAGCGTGGCCCTGCCCTTCGAGCTACCCGACGTCATGCAAGCCGTCACCCTCACGGGCAGCATCGGCGCCACGGTCTACCCCGTCGACGCCGCAGACGCCGACACCCTGTTGCGCCATGCCGATCAAGCGATGTACCGGGCCAAGCAGGCCGGGCGCAACGGCTACCTGTATTTTGATGCCGAGCTAGATCGCCAGAAGGAAGCGCGCTTTGAAGCACTTGCACGCGTTCAACACGCCCTCGCTGACGAACAGTTCGTTTTGTACTTCCAGCCCAAGGTGAACATGCGTTTGGGCAAGGTGTTGGGTGTTGAGGCCTTGCTGCGCTGGAAGCACCCGCGCCATGGCGTCATCCCACCCGCCCAGTTTTTGCCCCTCATCGAACCCACACCGTTGAGTGAAGAGGTGGGCGACTGGGTGCTCGACAAGGGCATCGACCAGCTCGCCAGTTGGCTGCGAATGGGGCTGCAACTCACCTTGAGCATCAACGTTTCAGCCCGACACCTGCAGTCGCCCAGTTTCAAACAACGTCTGACCGAGTGCCTTGCGCCGCACCCCGAGGCCGTCGGACGCAGCCTCATCCTGGAGGTCTTGGAAACCGCCGCTTTAGCGGACATCGACTACACCAGCCAACTCATGAATGAGTGCAAAGCACTGGGGGTTCGTTTCGCACTCGACGACTTCGGCACGGGATACTCCACCCTCACCTACCTCAAGCGCTTGCCGCTGGACCTGCTCAAAATTGATCGCTCCTTTGTGCACAATATGCTCAATGACAGCCAAGACATGGCCATTGTGCAGGGGGTCATTGGTCTGTCCCATACCTTTGGGTGCGTCGTGGTGGCAGAAGGCGTCGAAACCCTCGAGCAAGCCCAGCAGTTGATCGCTGCTGGCTGCGAAATTGGCCAAGGCAACGGCATCGCCAAGGCCATGCCTGGGGAAGAGGTTCCCTTGTGGATCAAGAACTACCGCGGCGCCGTGCAATTGAGCAGCCCCTAAACTCTCGTCTGTGATCTCGCCGCAATTCATCCAAGACCTTCTCAGCCGCACCGACATCGTTGACGTGGTGGGCCAGCACGTCCAGCTCAAAAAAGCGGGCATCAACCACAAGGGCCTGTGCCCCTTTCACAACGAAAAATCACCCAGTTTCACGGTCAACGCCACCCGCCAAACCTTTCATTGTTTTGGCTGCGGCGTCCATGGCAACGCCATTGGCTTCTTGATGCAACACTGCGCCATGCCGTTTCCCGACGCCATCAACGACCTCGCCCAACGGGCCGGCCTACTGGTGCCAGAAGATGAGCGCAACGCCCAAGACCGCGAACGCGCGGCGGCCCTGAAAAAGCAGCAAGCCACGCTGTCCGACCTGCTGGCACAAGCCAGTCGTCACTACCAAAAGCAAATCAGCAAGCACCCCCGCGCCAGTGCCTATCTGGCCAAGCGCGGGTTATCGGCTGATATTGCAGCCCAGTTTGGCCTGGGTTACGCGCCGGAGGGCTGGCGGTTCCTGTCGACCGTGCTGCCCGACTACGACGACCCGCGCTTGCTTGAAAGTGGCCTGGTCATCACGCCCGAGCAGCCGCAAGGCGAGTCGCCCGAGACCCATCGCAAGCGGTATGACCGTTTTCGCGATCGAATCATGTTCCCGATTCGTTCGGTGCAAGGCGATGTGATCGGCTTTGGTGCGCGGATCATCGATGCCGGTGAACCCAAGTACCTCAACTCGCCTGAGACGCCGGTGTTCAGCAAAGGGCGTGAGTTGTACGGCCTGCACGAAGCGCGCACGGACATCCGCCACAAGGGCTACGCCCTGGTGGTCGAAGGCTACATGGACGTCGTGGCCTTGGCGCAAGCCGGGTGGGCCAATGCCGTCGCAACGCTCGGCACGGCTTGTACAGCCGAGCACGTGATCAAACTGTTCCGTTTCACC
This sequence comes from Burkholderiales bacterium, assembly GCA_031374415.1. Classification (GTDB taxonomy): domain Bacteria; phylum Pseudomonadota; class Gammaproteobacteria; order Burkholderiales; family Burkholderiaceae_C; genus CANHBY01. The sequence continues at coordinate 17,933 of JANMGB010000234.1, read as the reverse complement.
GACAACATCGTTTTCAGCTTCGATGGCGACAGCGCGGGGCGCCGTGCCGCGGGCCGCGCGCTGGAGGCCGCCCTGCCCCTGGCCACCGATGCTCGCAGCGTGCGTTTTTTGTTTTTACCCAAAGAGCACGACCCCGATTCCTATGTGCGTGAGCTGGGCCCCCAGGCCTTCACAGACCGCATCGATGAAGCCCTGCCCCTGTCGAAGCACCTGATCGATGTAGCCCAGACAGACTGCGATGTCTCTTGCGCCGAAGGCCGAGCCCGATTTCTCGTGCATGCCAAGCCCCTTTGGAGCGCACTACCGGAAGGCGCCCTCAAGCGCCAGTTGCTCAATGACTTGGCGCGCCACGGCGGCTTGCCTGTCGACGATCTGACTGGGCTGTGGCAGCTCGTCGCTCGCCAAGCCGCGACGCCGGTCGGGGCGGCACCCCACGTGCCACGACCGCCTTCACCTCGCACTCGGCCGAGGCGCCCTCACGCACGCCACGCCCCGAGTAGCCCCGAAGACCATGTGCTGCGCATGCTGCTACTGCACAGCAAGTGGCTTGAGCAACTGGCCCCCGACGACCACGACCTGATCACCCACCTGCCCCCACCCCATGGCGACATCGGCGCCTGGTTAGAGCGCCAGGTGGCCGAACACGGCCCCTTGCCTTGGGCTGCCCTGGAACCCGCCCTGCGGGCCCATGCGGGCATGGACACCATCGACAAGCTCATCCCCGTGTCCAGCATGGACGACGAGTTGCACTTCACCGACTTGCGCCGCACGCTGGACAGCCTCTTGATCGACAAACTCAGCCAAGAGCAAAGTGAGTTAGCAGCCCATGCCGCCCATGACCCCAGCGCGATGGTCCGATACCGCACACTCAGTCAAAGGCTGACCGAACTGAAAAAATCTCTCATTCAGAGTGCGACAAAGTTATAATCCTCAGACACCCCAAAAACGAGAGATTTGTGGTACGCGGTTCGGTGCACGGCATACCTCGCCTCCGGTGGCGGATCTGCCTGCAACAACATCAACCACCAGCCGCTCAGGCCCCATTCGCTGCCAAAGCCTTGTTGCTGACTCGCCTGTGGTCTCTCGCGCGCTGCTGCCCCGCGGCCACCCCGTCCAACATCCATCGAGGATTCGCATGACCGTCAAGAAGAGTGCCCCCATCAAGGCAACCAAGGCCCCCGCGGCCAAACCCCGTGCTGCCAGCGTGGAAGAGGACACCCAAGCCCTCAAGGTGACCAAGGTTGCCAAGTCAGCTGATAAAGCCACGGCCAAAGCGCCCGCCAAAGGGGCTGCCCGAGCCGGCAAAAGCAAAGAGGAGGTCAAAGCCAAAAAGGCAGAGATCGTTGAAGAAGACTTCTCCGATCTCGAATCCGACATTGAAGGCGAGCCCGAAGCGGACGCCACTGGCGATGAAACCAAGGTCAAGGCCAAGCCCCTGCGCATGAAGGTCTCGCGCGCCAAAGAGCGCGCCCTGATGCGTGAGTTCGGCCTGGATGAAACAGCCCTGACTGAAGAAGAGGTCGCCAAGCGACGCCAAGAGCTCAAGACCCTCATCAAGATGGGCAAGACCCGCGGCTTCTTGACCCACCAGGAGATCAACGACCACTTGCCCGAAAAGCTGGTCGACAACGAAATCCTGGAAGCCATCATCTCGATGCTCAACGACATGGGCATCGCCGTCTATGAGCAGGCCCCGGATGCCGCGACCCTGTTGATCGCTGGCGGTGGCACCACCACCGCCACCGAGGAAGAGGCCGAAGAAGCCGCTGAAGCCGCCCTGTCCACAGTGGACTCCGAGTTTGGCCGCACCACCGACCCCGTGCGCATGTACATGCGCGAAATGGGCACCGTGGAGTTGCTGACGCGTGAAGGTGAAATTGAAATCGCCAAACGCATCGAAGGCGGCCTGCAGGCCATGATGTACGCCATCAGTGCCTCGCCCACCACCATCGCGGAAATCCTCAGCTACGCCGACCGCATTCGCGCCAGCGAGATGAAAATCTCCGAAGCCGTCGATGGCTTTGTGTCTGAAGACGAAGCCGACGACTACGTGGCCGAAGAAGACGTTGACTTCTTTGACGAGGAAGACGACGACGACGGTCAAGGTGGCAGCAAAGCCCTGACCAAAAAGCTCGAAGAAATGAAAGTCGCCGCGCTGACCAAATTCGACAGCCTGCGCATCAACTTCGACAAAATGCGCAAAGCGTTTGAAAAAGAGGGCTATCAATCCGGCCCCTACAGCAAGGCCCAGCAGGCGATCAGTGCCGAGCTGATGACCATTCGCTTCACAGTCAAAACCATCGAAAAACTGTGCGGGATCTTGCGCTCCCAAGTGGACGATGTGCGCCGTTACGAGCGCGAGCTGCGCAAAATCATCGTCGACAAATGCGGCATGCCACAAGAGTATTTCATCAAGCAGTTTCCGCCCAACATCCTGAATCTCAAATGGTCCGAGAAAGAAGTCAGCGCAGGCAAGCCCTATAGCGTCCTCCTGGAGCGCAACCTGCCCGCCGTCCAAGAACTGCAAAAAAAGCTGATGGATCAGCAAGCCCGTGCCGTGGTGCCACTGGACGACCTCAAGGCGATCAATAAGCGCATGAACGAAGGCGAAAAGGCCTCACGTGACGCCAAGAAGGAAATGATCGAGGCCAACCTGCGCCTGGTGATCTCCATCGCCAAGAAGTACACCAACCGTGGCCTGCAATTCCTGGACCTGATCCAAGAGGGCAACATCGGCCTGATGAAGGCCGTCGACAAGTTCGAATACCGCCGTGGCTACAAGTTCTCCACCTATGCCACCTGGTGGATTCGTCAAGCCATCACCCGCTCCATCGCCGACCAAGCCCGCACGATCCGCATCCCGGTGCACATGATCGAAACCATCAACAAGATGAACCGGCTCAGCCGCCAGCACTTGCAAGAGTTCGGTTTTGAGCCTGATGCGCCGGCCCTGGCTGCCAAGATGGAGATCCCGGAGGACAAAATCCGCAAAATCATGAAGATCGCCAAAGAGCCGATCTCCATGGAAACCCCCATCGGTGACGACGACGACTCTCACTTGGGCGACTTCATCGAAGACACCAACAACACGGCCCCCATCGAAGCCGCCATGCAAGCGGGTCTGCGCGATGTGGTCAAAGACATCCTTGACAGCCTCACCCCGCGCGAGGCCAAAGTGCTGCGCATGCGCTTTGGCATCGAAATGTCCACCGACCATACCCTCGAAGAAGTCGGCAAGCAATTCGACGTCACCCGTGAACGCATTCGCCAAATCGAAGCCAAAGCCATCCGCAAGCTCAAGCATCCCAGCCGCTCCGACAAGCTGCGCACCTACCTTGACAACTTGTGATGCGGCGGGGTGTTGTAGTGCCCCCACCCACTCAAACCGCAGATCACCGAAAGGTGCCTGCGGTTTTTTTACGCCGCTAAACTTAATGAAATAAACAGGCTGTCTCTCCACCTGAGGCTGAACATGACCTCCATCATTGAACGCACCATGCTGTTTGCAGACCTGAGAGGCAGTACCGGCTTGTACGAGTCGATTGGCAATGCCGAGGCCTCGCGTCTGGTGACGCAAAGCGTGGCCCTCGCAGCGCGTGTGGTCGACGTGTGTGGTGGCAAGGTGGTCAAAACCCTCGGGGATGGCCTGATGGCCATCTTTGAGACCTCAGCCAGCGCCGTACAAGCGGCCGCCGAGATGCATGACGCCCTCGAACGCATTGGCAGCGCGGCTGACCAAAGCGTGCGCTTCAAACTGCAAGTCGCCCTGGCACGCGGCGAGGTGGTTGAGATGGTCGGAGATTTTTTTGGCGATGCCGTCAATGTGGCGGCCCGGCTGCTCGACCATGCGGGTGACAACGAAACCCTCGCCACCTCCGTCGTGATTGAGGGCCTTGATCCGGAACGTCGCGCCGGTTTTCGCAGCCTTGACAAGATGCAGCTGCGCGGCCGCAGTGAGCCCGTCCACGTCTACCTTCTGGACACCCACCGCAACGCTGACAGCGACACCACCGCCTATGCCGACTTGGGCGCAGGCGCCCCGGACCCTGAGGGCATTCGGCTGACCTGGCTCGATTCCAGCCGCATCTACTCGCCCAGCAACCTGCCCGTCATTTTGGGCCGCAGCCCCCAAGCCACCTACTGCATTGACGATGCCCGCGTGTCCCGCACCCATGTGCGGATCGACTGGCATGGAGGCAGTTTTCAGCTGATCGACCTGAGCTACAACGGCACCTATGTTCGCTTCGGACGCGACACAGAGGTCGTCAGTTTGCGCCGCGGCACCTGCACCCTGCACGGAAGCGGGGTCATTGGGCTGGGTACCGCCCCCACAGACGCCGAGGCGCCCTGCGTCAAATTTGAGGTCATGCGGTTCTCAGACACCCAACCTCACGACCTGACACTTCCACCTCAGGTTGACCCGGGGCGATAAGCCCTGGCAGGCCCTTGCCCTGCTGCCACGCGGCCAAGGTGGTAACGCGCCACCAGATCACCGTAGCTCAGACACAGACCAATCAACACCATGTTGATGGTGACGATGGTGAAACTGTTGCTCACGCCCATGATGGTGAACATCACCCCCAGCAAAGCAGCCAACAAGGCACGACCCAAGGTGTGAAGTTCATCGCCCACAGGGCACGAGCGATACCCCACCCACACCGAACGCAACGCAGCCAGGAACATACCCAAGTAAAGGGCCAAGCCAACCAAACCATAGGTCAAAGCCACCGCGAGATAGGCATTGACGATGTCAATGATGCCCTCGCCCTGAATCAAGGATTGCATGATGGGCAAATCACGGAAGTGAAACGACCCGAAGAAGGGGTAGGTCTCAATCACTTGCAATGAAATCGTCAGCAACCTCTGACGGTACACCGCATTGAACTGATCGACAGCCGAAACCGGGGCAATCTCGCCGATGAAGGGTATCAAAGGCAATATTTTTTCTCCGAGCGGGCTGAGCAAAACAGAGATCCCAATCGGCAGGCAAATCAAGATCAGCTTGATGGTGCGCGCCACAGGGCTGGGGCCTGTGGCGTAGATCACCGCCAACACCAACAAGGCACCTAACCACGGGCCGCGTGAAATCGGTACCCACAATCCCACCAGCAAAGCGCCAAGCCCAAGCAGTACGAACTTCTTGTTAGGAAGCAGCCGCCTTGAATACACATACAAACCTGAGGCGATCACCATCAAGTATCCCATCACTAAAGCATGCCCCGAAGACGCCATCGCTCGGAGATCGTTGCCTCGACCCAGGTAACTGGCACCTACAGGAACTCCCATGGATGACGGAACATTGCTGTATAAAAGCCACTTCCTCAAATACTCAAACAAACCGATCGGTGACAACAATAAAATGCCGATGGTGAACGATAACATCACGTCACGGAATGCCTGAATATTGCGCAAAGCCCGACTTGATACATAGTATGGCAAAAACAGCTCAATGAAACTATAAAAGCCCTGCCTTAATGTATTTGTCAGAGTATCCTCCAGGCCCTGCAATATCAAAGGAAGTATAATATAACCGAGGGCGCACTTATCAGCAAAGGTTGACCCCAATGCAGGCGCCTCGGGGTCTTTCGACAGCTGGATCCAACAAGGCAGTAGCAACAAGAGGGCCAAAAGCTTGTTATAGTCGATGGCCATCAGATAATTCAAAATTCCAAACCCAGGTATCTCAACGGACACCAATGGCACCGCATAAAATATCATCAAATACAAAGAAAAACGACTGACATCGCGCGAGCCCGCCATCAGTATCAATATGGACGCAAAAAACATGAACAGCCAGAAATTACCTGACAAAAAGTAGACTGCAACCACAGCCAGCCACACATTTCGGCGCCGATTAAAGTCCACCTCTTCCATGGCCAGATAGCAAACCTGCTTCTTTGCCAACCAAAAGAATGAAATCGACAATGCAAAAATGACGATCAATGCACGAATATTTTCAGACATTTTTTACAGGCGCTTTAAATAATCGTGCCAAGACAAAGTCCATGGCAAACAAAATCGCAATAGACACCAGCATCAATAAAATCCCGGCGGCGCCATGCAAAAATCCTTGCCCGGCTTCGTCACCGAAGTGGTAGGTCAGCAGCACCAAGATGGCGACGCGAACCACATTGGCCACGAAAGCGATGGGCAGTATGGCGGTCAGCATCAGTGCGTTGTGCCAGACATTGGCGCGTGCCATGATGTACATGAACAAAGTACCCACAGCAGCGAGGCTGAACATCGAGTTCAAACCTGAGCACGCATCGGCCACGAGGAGTTGGTAAGGGCCAATGGTCATCATGACGCCCGTGCGCGCAATGGGATAGCCCACAGCATACAAAGCGGTTTCGACGATGACCGAGATCCATTCCTTCAAGGGGCCTGTGATGGTGTCCACGAAGAAGCCAGGCAATGGCACCATGAACACCAGATAAAAGGCGGGGAACCAAGCCAGCTTCAAAGCCGGCAGCCCCTTGATCAGAAACAGCACCGCCATCAGCATGAACATCTGCGAGCCAAACTCGAAGATCGAAATGCTAAAGACACGGCCCAACAAATAGCTCGCCACCCCGAGAGCCAACAATGGCCAACCCAACCAAGGGGCAGGGGAAGAGGGCAGCTGAATCAGTGGTTTGCGCATCAGCGCAAAAAGCCACACCAAGACCACCAGGATCAGGGGGCCATGGGCTTGCTCCTCGGTGGTCCAGACAGAGTGTGCGGCAGACCAATACACGGGCACGTACATCGCCCCCAGACCAATCAGCACAATCAGCCAAGGCACCACAGACGCACGACCCGAGCCACCGCCGCCGTCACTCACTAGAGTTGGGTGAAGCCCCTCATTCACTTCGCCGCCTTGTTGGGCGGCACATCATTGAGCACCGAGCCTACAACGGCCACACCGGAACTCATCAAGCCCTGGACCAAGTTGGTGAACGACGCCACGCGCGTCTGTGCAGACCGTGCCATCACCAAAGCCGCGCCTGCACGCAAGGAAACAATGATGGGATCTTCACCCAAAGAGAAACTGGGTGTGTCGATGAGAATCACGTCGAAGTTGCTTTTGGCATTGCTGAGCAACTCTTCAAAGCTGGGCCGGCTCAACAACTCCAGTGGGTTGGGTGGAATGGGGCCTGCGGGCAAAACAAACAATCCCGCCAAATCAGTGATGCGGAGAATCGACTCGTCGCTGGAGCGTCCGGCCAGGATCGTAGACAAACCGAGTTTGTTGTCCAATTTGAACAGCTCGTGTTGTTTCGGTGACCTCAGATTGCCGTCAATCAACAGGGTACGCTCACCCAGTTGGGAAAAAACAATCGCCAGGTTGGCCGCCATGTAGCTGCGCCCTTCACCCTGCTCTGTGCCGACCACGGCCAAAACCTGACGCTGCTCCATTTTGTCAAACCAACGCAGCATCAGCTGGCTGCGCAAGGCCCGCAACTGCTCGACTTGTGGGCTAAAGGGCTGATAGGCTGCCACCAACTCGTCACTGACCGGTTTACGCTCAGCGGTCGAGCGCAAGTAGGGGTAAGCAAACTGGCGTGCCAAGGCAAACTGGATGTCCGCCTCTTTCAAAATGCCCATTTGGATGGCAGCTTCACCGAAACGCAAGCTTTGCTGCTTTTGGACCACCAAAATCCGCTCAGCGTCTTCAGTGCTCAGCAATCCAGCGTCCATCAGAATGGCCCCGATGGTCCGATTGGCGCGGGGCGCCGTCGGCAGCAATGACACTGACATTTTCATCAGCGGGCTCCAAGCAAAGGCATGTTGGGCTTGTGGGGGTCTTGGTTGGGGCCCAATGAAAGTTGGCGGAAGATCGGTTGCTTCGATCCCTCCGGGCGCAAGACCCCAATCACGGGCACACCGTACATGAAGGTCATGTCTTCAGCCCCACGAACACGGCGATCCAGCAACTCCAGGCCAATGACCACGCCAACCCCCAAGACCAAGCCGCCCACAATCGACGCAAACAGCCCCACCACCGTCTTTTTATTGGAGCGGGAAAAGGGCTCAACAGCGCGCGTCAGGAAGCTGATGTTGGCCTGGGTTGAGCCGCTGCGCACAATGGCCTCAGAGATGCGTTTGCCGGCTTCTTCGTAAGCACGTTGTGCCGTTTCGACGTCTTTGAGAAGCACCGACGCTTGGTCACGCTCAAAGCGCAAAGAAAGCACCTTTTTCTTTTGCTCTTCCAGGTTGGCCTTCAAAATAGCAACTTTCCTGTTCGCTGCGACCGAGGAGGCGCTGTCCACTTGCCCCGCGCGCCCGATCTCAGCCGCCAACTGACGTTTGAAGCCGGCAATCCTTGCCTCAACGGCCAAACGCTCCGGGTGCGAGGGGCCCCACACACCAGCACTGCCACTCAAAATGGCCTCCTGAGCCGACAATTGAGCCCGAATCGCCTGGACGGCCGGGCTGGTCGACACGGTTTGGCCAGCATCTCCACCGTAACTGCGCGCAACCTGTCCAGCTGCATCGGCTTGGGCCGTCGCCAAGTCGTTGGAGAGCGCGTTCAGGCGCATGTTTTCTTGATCCATCTGGCCATCGGTGATGACGATGCCTTTGTCTTGCTGGTACTTGGTGAGACGGCCTTGAGCAGCCTCCAGACTGAGGCGCAACTCCTTGGCCTGCTCGGTATAGCGAATCACATCCTGCTTGGCAGGCTCGGCCTTCAGCTCGATCGAGATGTCAATGACTGCTTGGCCAAAGGCATTGGCAGCGGCCGCAGCGAATGCCGAATCGGGCGCGTAGAAGGTGACCAAAACGACGTTACTCAACCTCACCGGCTCCGCCAACATGGAGCGCTGCAACATCGACGCAAAAAATCGCTCAAGCGGCACCTTCTTGCCTTCAGTGGCTGCCAACCACTGCTCTCGGGCCTCTGGATTTTTGTCCATACCCAAAATTTGCACGGCGCGGGTGGCGACTTTGTCGCTTTTCAAAATCTCAATTTGCGTGGCCATGTCCGCTGGGGCAGCAATGTTGAGAACGGGATCGGGACGCACATCAACCACCAAGGCGGCCTCCGCCGAGAACACCCTCGGCAGGCTCAATGCAATCGCACTGCCCACCACCGCAGTGACCCCGAACAGCAGCAAGACCAGCCACTTTCGAGCCCAAACCACCCTCAAATACTGTCGCAATGACATTGGCATGATGAACCCTTCGAACCTTCCTTAGAACACAGACTCGCGCACCTTGATCACATCATCGCGCTCAACGGGATCCAACAATTTGGGCTCAATGATCTTGGTCCCACCATTGGGGTCGCGCCGATGGATTCGAATGCCTCGCTCGGTGCCACGGGTCGTCAACCCACCCGCTTGAGCCATGGCTTGCATCACGGTCATGCCCCGATCCCAGCGATAAGCACCTGGCTTCTGGACTTCACCGTCGATGAAAATCTTTTGCTCACGGTCAATATAGAGGGTATCGCCATTCATCACGATCAGATCGAGCTCGCGCTTGCCCGCTTGCAAAATAGAAGGCAGATCTATGTCGTATTTCACTGGTTTTCCGTTGCGGCTGCCGGAAAGGGTGATGACATCCGAGCCACCAGGCAGTACACCCCCGGCGACAGCAATCATTTCAGACACCCGGGTGCTGGTCGTCTCGATGGGGTACCGTCCAGGTCGGGCCACTTGACCCAAGATGGAAATCTGGCTGCTCTTGACCTGCGTCAGGGCTATGCTCACCTGCGGCTTCACGATGTAGCCACCGTCGCGCAAGAGTTTGGCAATTTTTTCCTGCGCGGCGGTCACAGACAAGCCTGCCAGGGTGACATTGCCAATCAAGGGAAAACTGATTTGCCCCAACTCTGTGATCCGTGTGTTGAGACTGAGATCAGGGTTTTGAAATACCGTCACCTGAATGGCGTCGCCGGCACCCAAAATCGGCTCGGTAGCCCCCGACTGAGCCCAAGCGTTGGAACATACCAAGAAACTGAATAAAATGTAATGGATGAGGCGTCGCATCATGTCGGTCTCTTTCGTGAACGATGACTTTATTGAAGTTAATTCTTCTCTTTTTCAGAATCAGATTTTTTATTTTTATTGTAGTCGCCAACATATTCTATGTTTGCATTCTCTCTGAGCACTCGGAGGTCGGTCTCTATGACTTTTCTTTTGTTCTCGTTGAAAAGAAATTGCTCAATGGCTGGCCGCGCCTGATCTTCGCTGACTGGCTGTGTTTGGGTGCCCAGCAGAACCAACACCTGGAGGCCTGAAGGTGTTGGATTGATCAATGTTTGGCCCTCCTTCATGTTGGCGTAAGCATCAATATTATTGATGGGCAACTGTTCAGCGCCTTTGCTATTCTTCACATTAGAAAACTTCACGCCTTTGCTTTTGAGCAAATCAATGAAAGAATTGATGTTTTTAGTACTTGCGAGATTCGCTTTCAAGCCCTCCAACTCAGCGGCATCGGCAGCAATATTCAATTCTTGGAAATTATAAATTTTCCTTTCTTTGAACAAAGCGGGGTGTTTTTCGTAGTACTGGCGTATTTCTTCAGCTGTCGGCTCTGATGCGCTATTGACGATGCGATCAATGTAGGCTCTGGCAATGATGTCCCGCTGGGCTGCATCGACTTGCTGCATGACCTTGGCATCGCGTTCGAGTTTGAGCTCTTTGGCGCGCTGGAGTGTCAGCTCTTGATTGATGAGTCGCTCCAGGACATCCTTGCTGGCCGTCTCGACTTGCTGAGGGGGCACACGTTGCTGCTGAAGCAAGAAGTTAATCTGGTGTACGGTGATCTCAGAGCGGTTCACCTTGGCTGCCGTCTGCGAGGCGGGCTTGTCATCTTTTTTGACCCCGCAACCCGCGAACACCAGCGGCAACAACAAAATCAGGGTTGCTCGAAAGGTATTTGCAAACACACAAGACTGACCAGTAAAAATCATGGAACGCGGGCTCCGAAACTCCGAATTGACGTGTGTGACCACACTGGATGAGAAAATCACCTGCCGGAAAACTTGCTATTCCGAGAGCACGTCGAGTGTAGCGTGACTGGCCGAAATAAGGGTCTCCCCTGTATCGGGGGGGTAAGTGCCTACTGTCCAGAGGGTTGCAGCCGCCTGTGACGCTCAACCCGCTCACCTTCAGCACTTGATGCCGACATGCAGCGCCACGACGCCCGCACTCAGGTTGTGGACATCCACATGCCCAAAACCAGCCGACTTCATCATGGCCTTGAGCGTGGCTTGATCGGGATGCATGCGAATGGACTCGGCCAGATAGCGGTAACTCTGGGCATCACCCGCGACCCATTGGCCGAGCAGGGGCAAGACCTTGAACGAGTACCAGTCGTAGGGCTTTTGAAGCGGTGCTGCCACTTTCGAGAACTCAAGGATCAACAAGCGCCCACCAGGCCGCAGCACGCGGCTCATCTCAGTCAGCGCAGCGTCTTTGTGCGTCATGTTGCGCAAACCGAAGGCCACGCTGACCAAGTCAAACGAGCCCTCTGGAAATGGCAGGGCTTCGGCGTCGCACAATGCGGTGGGCAAGGTCAGGCCTTGATCAATCAAGCGGTTGCGCCCCTGGCGCAACATGGCCTCGTTGATGTCGGTGAGAACCACGCAGCCTGTGGGCCCCACCTTGCGAGAGAAGGCCTGCGCCAGGTCTCCCGTGCCAGCGGCAATGTCGAGCACGCGTTGCCCCGGTTGAAGCCGAGCCACGGCCACCGTGTAGGCCTTCCAGATGCGATGCATACCCCCCGACATCAAGTCATTCATGAGGTCGTAGCGGCTCGCAACTGAGTCGAAGACGCCTCGAACACGTTGTGATTTTTGTTGTTCGTCGACGGTTTCAAAACCAAAATGGGTGGTGCTCATGAGTGGGATCGGCAAGCAGAAGATGATGGCGTCGGGTCAGGCGTCGCAGTGTCGCGGGTGAGTCCAGCGGCATCCAGACGGGCTTGGTATTGTTGCCACAGCTGCGCCTGTTGTGTCGCTAGAAAATGCAGGTATTCCCAGGAAAAAATACCCGTGTCATGGCCATCGGTGAAGGTCGGCTTGACCGCATAGTGCCCCACAGGCTCAAGTTCAAGCAGGCCCACCTGGCGTTTTCCCGATTGCAGTACTTCTTGGCCAGGCCCATGGCCTTTGACCTCGGCGGATGGCGAGTAGACACGCATCAATTCGAAGGGAATGCGCAGGGTGGCGCCCCCTGAGAAGGTCACTTCGAGCTCGCGTGATTGTTGGTGCACCGTCATGGCGGTGACCTGGTGGGCGGCCGGGGAATTGGATTTCATGGGCTATAGACAACCGTTGGGTGGGCCGAGGGCTGTTTTGGGCGAAATGTCTGACACGCGTCAATCACAGACTGATCGAGCGCAGGCAGGGCCGCGCGCCAATGGCGCATGAGCTCAGGGGCGACGTCGCGCAGGCGCTCGCCCCAAATGGGCTGGGGAAAATGGCTGTCTTGTTCAAATCTTGCCACCACATGCCAATGCAAGTGGGGAACCATGTTGCCCAAGGAGGCCAGGTTGACCTTGGTCGGTGCCAAGCCTTGTCGCAAGGCCCGCTCGATCTCAACCACCAGGCCCATGCACAGACGCTGGTCATCCAATGACAGCTCGGAAAACTCGGCCACATGGGGGCCCCAGATCAGCCGGTAGTAGGCAGGAAAATCAGGGTCGTCGACCCTGACCACCCGCCAATGGGGGCCTTCGCACAGAAGAATGCCGCCAGGCTCTTGGCATAGCGGGCACGTCACACAAGCACCCGCTCAATTCCACCGCCATTGGCACGCTGAACGTATTGCGGCATCCAATCCGGGCCCAAGATTTTGTTGGCCATCTCGACCACGATGTAGTCGGCCTCGAGCAGCCCGGTTTTCAGGTCATCTTCGAAGCGGCTCAGGCCCATGAGGCAGCTGGGGCATGAGGTGAGGATTTTGACGTTCTGCTTCTCGGTCACCGCACCGGTTTCACGCAGGGTCGCCTCACCTTGGCGGATTTCTTCTTCTTTGCGAAAACGAATCTGGGTGGACACATCGGGACGCGTGAGCGCCAAGCCACCGCTCTCACCGCAGCAACGTTTGCTCTCGACCACCTGGTCGCCCATCAAGGCCTTGACGGTCTTCATGGGCTCTTGCAGCTTCATCGGGCTGTGACAGGGGTCGTGGTAGAGGTATGCGCCCTGGGACTGGTCCAGCGTGATGCCCTTTTCGAGCAGGTACTCGTGGATGTCGATGATGCGGCATCCAGGGAATATCTTGTCGAATTGATAGCTTTGAAGCTGGTCGTAGCAGGTGCCACAGCTGACCACCACGGTCTTGATGTCGAGGTAGTTGAGCGTGTTGGCGACACGGTGGAACAGAACACGGTTGTCGGTGATGATTTTTTCGGCCTTGTCGAACTGCCCACTGCCGCGCTGCGGGTAGCCGCAGCAGAGATAGCCGGGCGGCAACACGGTCTGCACCCCGGCATGCCACAGCATGGCTTGCGTGGCCAAACCGACTTGCGAGAACAAGCGCTCTGAGCCACAGCCTGGAAAGTAAAACACCGCCTCGGTTTCAGACGTGGTGGTCTGGGGGTTGCGAATGATGGGAACGTAGTCTTTGTCTTCGATGTCGAGCAGGGCGCGCGCGGTCCTCTTGGGCAAACCACCCGGCATTTTCTTGTTGATGAAGTGAATCACCTGCTCTTTCATCGGCGCCGGGCCCACCGTGGCGCGTGGTGCCTGGGTTTGCTTGCGGGCCACCACTTTGAGCAGGTCATTGGTCAGGCGCTGTGCCTGAAAGCTCAAAGCCGTCAGGGCATGCCCGATATTGATGGCACGCGGGCTTTTGATCCCGATGAACAGGGCCATGAGCGAGGCGGCTGGACGCACGCTCTTCTTGCCCATTTTGCGCAAGAGATTGCGCATGTTCATCGAGACTTCGCCAAAGTCGATGTCAACGGGGCAAGGGCTCAGGCATTTGTGGCACACCGTGCAGTGATCCGCCACGTCTTCGAATTCTTCCCAGTGCTTGATGCTGACCCCACGACGCGTTTGCTCTTCGTACAGGAAAGCCTCCACCAACAAAGAGGTGGCCAGAATCTTGTTGCGCGGGCTGTACAGCAGGTTGGCCCGGGGCACATGCGTTGCGCACACGGGTTTGCACTTGCCGCAGCGCATACAGTCCTTGACCGAGCTCGCGATGGCACCAATATCGCTTTGCTGCATGATGAGGGACTCATGTCCCATTAGGCCAAAGCTGGGGGTGTAAGCGTTGGTGAGGTCAGCCTTGACGAGCTGGCCATCAAACTGCGCATCGCGCAAAAGCTTGCCTTTGTTGAAACGCCCTTCGGGGTCAACCCGTTGCTTATAGGCTGTGAAATCAGCGAGCTCGGCGTCACTCAAAAATTCCATCTTGGTGATGCCGATGCCGTGCTCACCGGAAATGACGCCATCCAGGCTACGGGCCAAGGCCATGATGCGGACCACAACCTCATGGGCTGTTTGCAACATGGCATAGTTGTCTGAGTTGACGGGGATGTTGGTGTGGACATTGCCATCACCCGCATGCATGTGCAAGGCCACCCAGACCCGACCGCGCAGCACGTCTTTGTGAATGCCTTGGCAAGCATCGAGAATGGGTTTGAGCGCGGCCCCACCGAAAATGTCTCTGAAGCGAGCCCGGATTTGCACCTTCCAGGATGCGCGCAGGGTGTGCTCTTGGAGCTGCGCGAACAGGGTGCGTGTGCTGTCAACCGACTCACTGGCCTGCAAGTTGCCGATGCCCTCGCACACGGGGCGTTGCTCGGGCAGTGTGTCGAGGTGGGTCAACCAGTAACGCCATAGCAAGCGAACCTCACGCAGCACCAGCAGCGCTGTTTGCACGCTGTCTTCCAGCAACTCGGCCGACGGAATTTCGTTGGCATCGTCACTTTTACCCAATGGCAAATTGCCTTGGCTCAGAAAGGCTTCGAGAGCTTCGATCAACTCGAGCTTGTTGCGCAGGCTCAACTCAATGTTGATGCGTTCAATGCCCTCGGTGTATTCGCCCATCCGAGGCAGCGGAATCACAACGTCTTCGTTCACCTTGAAGGCGTTGGTGTGTTTGCTGATGGCTGCCGTGCGCTTGCGGTCGAGCCAAAACTTCTTGCGGGCCTCGGGGCTGACAGCGACAAAGCCCTCACCCGCCCGGCTGTTGGCAAGGCGAACAATCTCGCTGGTGGCACGGGCCACGGCATCAGCGTCGTCCCCTGCGATATCGCCCACCAGCACCATTTTGGGCAAGCCGACACCGCCGCGCTTGCTCTTGGTGGCGTAGCCGACGGCCTTGAGGTAGCGGTCGTCCAGATGCTCCAGACCGGCCAGCACCGCCTGCCCCGCTTTGGCCTGCGCAAACATGAAATCCTTGATGTCCACAATGCTGGGCACGGCGTCTTTGGCGTTGCCAAAGAACTCCAAGCAAACGGTGCGAATGTGCGCCGGCATTTTGTGAACAATCCAGCGGGCGCTGGTGATCAGGCCGTCACAGCCTTCTTTCTGGATGCCCGGCAGACCCGCAAGGAACTTGTCCGTGACGTCTTTGCCCAAGCCTTCTTTGCGGAACGTGCGGCCGGGAATGTCGAGCCGTTCGGTGCGCTCCAGATTTTTACCGCTGGCGTCAAAGTAACGCAGCTCGAAGCTGGCCACCTCAATGTCGTGAATTTTTCCGAGGTTGTGGTTGAGGCGGATTACCTCCAGCCATTTGGCTTGGGGAGTGACCATGCGCCAAGACGCCAGGTTGTCGAGTGCCGTGCCCCACAGCACGGCTTTCTTACCGCCGGCGTTCATGGCCACGTTGCCGCCAATGCAACTGGCTTCAGCTGAGGTGGGATCGACAGCGAACACAAAGCCTGCCTTCTCTGCCACGTCGGTCACACGTTGAGTGACCACGCCGGCCTCGCTCCAAACGGTGGGGACGAGACCCTCGACACCTGGGAGTTGCATCAGCTCGACCCCACTCAGGGCTTCGAGTTTTTCGGTGTTGATCACCGCGCTGCGCCAGGTCAAGGGAATGGCCCCTCCGGTGTAGCCGGTGCCACCCCCGCGAGGAATGATGGTCAAACCAAGCTCGATACAGGCTTTGACCATGGCCGCCATCTCAGCCTCGGAGTCAGGGGTCAAAACGACAAAGGGGTACTCGACACGCCAATCCGTGGCATCCGTCACATGGGAAACCCGGCTCAGGCCATCGAATTTGATGTTGTCTTTGGCAGTGTGCTTGCCCAGCGTACGCACGGTACGCCGACGCAGCTCGCTTTGGGTCTCAAAGTGCGCGCCAAAGCTGGACACCGCCGCTCGGGCCGCCGTCAACAACTCGCCCACATGGGCGTCACGTTGCGCATCGACCTCAGGCGTGCGACGGCGCTCGACCTCGCTCAAGCGGTGCTGCAGGGCTTCGATCAGCAAAGAGCGGCGCTTGGGGTTGTCGAGCAGATCGTCTTGCAGGTAGGGGTTGCGTTGAACCACCCAGATATCGCCCAGCACCTCGTATAGCATGCGCGCCGAGCGCCCAGTTTGGCGCTCGCGACGCAATTGATTCAAAACTTCCCAGGCGCGGGCGCCCAGGAGCCGGATCACGATTTCGCGATCCGACAAGGAGGTGTAGTTGTAAGGAATTTCACGCAGTCGCGTGGCCTCAGCGTGACCATGAGCCTGGGCAGTAGGGGCGAATTGGATAGGTGCATTCATTGGTCAAGACCACGTAGGCGCAGTAGCGCGCTTTGCCTGTCATCGTACCGCACCCCCTCGATTTCGAGGCCGCGGGCTTCTCGGTCATTCATTGGGGTCTCTACGGGACGGAATGGGTTCAAAATTGAAAAAATTCCCGGAGCAAATCCATGCCCAACTGGCCCTACCCATTCTGGTTCGCTCACCGCGGTGCTGGCCGCTGGGCTCCCGAGAACACGCTGGCAGCCTTTCGCGTGGGGTCGAGTCACGGGTTTGAGGGTTTTGAGTGTGACGTCAAGCTCAGCGCGGACGACGTGCCTTATCTGCTGCACGATGACGATCTAGACCGAACCACCAGCGGTCACGGGGCCGCTCAACCCTGGCACTGGAATGAATTGTCGCGGTTGGATGCCGGTGGCTGGCACAGCGCACCCTTTGCCGGCGAGCCACCAGCCAGCTTGGCCAGCGTGGCCGCTTTTTGTGCGGCCAACGGCAGCGCCTTGAATCTGGAGCTGAAGCCCTGCCCGGGTCAGGCCCACCGCACAGGTACGCGTGTCGCAAACTGGCTCAGCCAGCACTGGCCGGCCGGCCGGCAGCCACCGCTGCTGAGCTCTTTTCAGCCGCAAGCGCTGCAGGGGGCTCTTGACACCGGCACTCCCTGGCCGCTGGCCCTGTTGCTGGACAGCCTGCCGGCAGATGGCTTGGATCAGGCGCGGTCTTTGGGCTGCGTGGCCGTGGTCGTCAACCACACGGCACTCCAGGCGCCCTTCATCACGCAGGCGCATGCCTGGGGCTTGCGTGTGTTGGCTTACACAGTGAACACCCAAGAAGTCGCCCACCGACTTCAGAGCTGGGGAATCGATGGTTTGATCACGGATGAGGTGCTGGCGTTTTCCCCCACGCTTGACCGCAGGCCGTGAACCCATTGGCGGGGTGCGAGCGCCCGGTTGTGTTGTCCGAAACGGCGCTCATCAAGCTGCACCTCGTCCACCGCGTGGTGCATGGGCAGTGGGGCCCCATGCACCATCGGTGCGTTCAGATAGAGTCCAGCCACGAGCTTTTCGAGTGGATGCCCCCATGCCTGTTCATTTTCACCGCGCCCAGGAATACCTGAAACACCTGTTCGACCGTTTCAGCTTGGACGAGCTGATGAACTACTCCACCCTATGCTGCGCAAAGGATGGAGTTTCACGGGGAGCGTGAGCAGCCCCGTATAGGCGCGGTTCCCGGCCTGTGTCTTCAGCCTCCAAGGCCCATCGCAACACAACTCGTGCTGCTGCGATGTCTC
>JANMGB010000196.1:0-10520 GCA_031374415.1 Burkholderiales bacterium | reverse complement strand
GGTCCAGTTGTCGATGAGCAGTTGGCCATCCACCCACACCCGCACGCCATCATCCGACAAGGTCTGCAGTTGGTACAGCCCCGTGGCTGGCGCCTCGATCATCCCGCTCCAGCGCACCGAGAACTCGTCTGCCGCCAACCCCAGCCCCGGAGCGCCCACGCCCCAATCAAAGTTCACCGCCTCCACCCTCGTGCCCACCGGCACGCCCTGCAGGCTCGAGTTCGCAAAGTACGTCCCCGTCAAACCCACCCCACTGCCCGCTTGCGCAGACGACTCTTGCGCCCCGATCTGCCTCACATACGCCACCACCGCCGTCAGCTGCGCCGGCGTCACGCTCACGTTGGTGTGCGCACTCACCGCCGCCTCCAGCGTCAATGCCGAGCCGTCGTGCAGGTATGGCGCACTTTGCCATGCATCCCTCAGCGTCGGCGTGTCCAAGCCGTCCAGCACACCCCCCAGCCTGCGGCCGCTGCTGGCTTTGATCGTCCCTACATTGCTGCGCTTGTTCAGCGCGCTGTCCGTGAACTCATTGCCCGCGTGGCAGCTTGAGCACTGCGCCGCAAACACCGCTCGGCCGCTCACCGCCTCCGCCGTCAGGCTGCCATCGGCTTGCCGGTGCGGACTCAAAGGTGCTTGCGTCAGTGACCTCACATAGGCCGCCAAAGCGTCCAGCTCGGCGCTCACCCCCGCCTTGGCTTGCCCCAGCGGCTGGTTGCGCGTGCCCGTGTTGAACTGCGCATCGCTCATCAACCCCGTGCCTCCCGCCAGGCTGCGGATTTGCCCCTCAAAGTCTTGCACCTCGTCAAAGTTGCCACTCCAGTGCAGCACCTCCGAGCGGCCCTTGCCTTGCAGCGAGATCGTGTTGCGCAGCCCCTCACCCATCCCCGTCAGATCCCATGTCCTGCCGTCGTGGCCACCGTCTTGGTGACAACTCGCGCAGCTCATGTACCCGTCTCGCGCCAGCTTGGTGTCTTGCGCGTCGTAGAACAGTTGCTTGCCTTGCAGCACCACCGGGCTCAGCTTGTCTGCACCCACCAGGCTCACCGTGCCCAGCAAGGGGGTATTCGCCGCACCAAAGTTCACCAGCGGCCCCAGGTCATACACCCCCACGCTGCGGTCCATGAAGTTGTTCACATACAGCTTCAACCCATCCGCCGACACCGCCAATCCGTTCGGTGCGCGGCCCGCATTCAGCCTCAGCACCTCGCTCTTTCTCGCTGGGTCCAGCACCACAATCTGCCGGCTTGTCTGCAGCGCCACGAACAGGTATGCCCCCGTCGGGTGAAACACCGCCGCTGACGCCAGGCTCGCGTTGTCGTGGTCCATCCTCGCGCTCACGTCTTCCGTCAAGCTGACCAGGTCAATTTTGGAGCTGATCGCCCGCACCGTGTTCTGAAAGTCCAGGTTGTTGCCGTCTCTCAGGCTGCCGCGCTGGATGTTGTCTTGCTTGGACGGCACCCACGCGCTGGCACCGTCTGGCGCAATCACGGCGGCTGCCAGGTAGTTTGGCACCCCGCGCCCTTGCGTCGAGGTGTCCGCCTTGTCGCTGTGCCTGAGCACCACCGTGCGCTCCAGCGCCAAGGTGTCCGCGTTGAGCGCCAGCACCTCGCCACCCTGCGTCACTTGGATCGGCACCACCGCCGTGCCCTCGCCAGGCTGTGGCGGCGTGATGAACCTCGTCACCAGCAGCCTGGCGCTGTTGCCCGTCACAGACACTTGCTTGGGATTGGCCCCCACGCTCGCAGTGGCCAAGGTGGCGCCCGTGCTCGGGTTGAACTTGAGCACTTGGCCTGTGGCCTGCAGCACCACATACCCCGCGCTCCCATTGGGCGCAAACACCACGCCTTGCGGTTGGCTGGCCTGGGGCAGGTTCACTGTTTGCACCACTTGCAAGCTCACCGGGTCGATCACGCTCAGGCTGGCGCTGCCGGTGTTGCTCACCCACACGCGCCCATCCGGCCCAACCGCAACGCTGCTCGGGTTCGCCCCGGTGGCCACTTCGGCCACCCTCGTCTGGCTCACGGCATCGACCACGCTCACGCTGTCGTTGTCCGGGTTCACTGTCCACACCCGGCCGCTGCCTCGTGCCTCCCATTGGATGGAGCTCGATTGCCGCGGCTGGCTCGCGGTGGGCGGGTTGTACGCCGCCTGCGTGAAGCTGCGCGTGGCCACCGTCTGGCCTCCTGAGATCACCGACAGTTGAACCCCGTACAAGCCCGGGGCGCTGTAGCTTTGTTGGACCTCGGGGGTGCTGGTCGTGATGACCGTGCCGTCACCAAAATCCCAGCGGTAGCTTGACCCAGGCTGGGGCGTGGTTCCGATGCTGAAGGTCGCCGCGCCGCTCGTCACCACCGGCGGGTTGCTCGTGGGCACAAACTCCGTGGGCGCCGACACCACACTCCAAATCAGCGCCAGGTTGCTCGCCGCCCCTTGGCTGTCCACCGCCCGCACCACCGGGTTGAACACCCCCGTGCTCGATGGGCGCCCGCTGACCACCCCGGACACCGGGCTGATGCTCAGGCCCGGCGGCAGCCCTGTCGCGCTGAACGTCACCACATCGCCGTCGGTGTCGGTTGCACTCACCGGAAAACTCAGCAGCCGACCCACCACATGGGTCGGCGGATTCACCGGCGCAAACAAGGGCGCGTGGTTGCTCGCCGCACCAAAAACCTCCACTTCGGCCAAGGACAGCGGATTCCAGTTCAGCAGCTGCACACGCACAAAGCGGCCCGAGGTGCGCATGGGCAAGGTGGTGACGCGGGCGGGATCTAGCAAAGTCCATGTGTGCATGACGTTGCTGTCAGCCAAAAGGCTGCTGAGGCTGCGACCGCTCATGTCGGTGGGCGACACCAACACCTGAAAGTTCACGAGGCGGTTGTCGCAGCAATCGGTGCGGTTCCACAGCCGGATGGCCGTCAGGGGTTGGACTGCGCCCAAGTCCACCTGCCACCAACTGTCGCCCGTCTCAGCTGTGTGGCTGACCGAGCCCCCCAAAACAAAATCGCCGTTGATGTTGCCGTCCACCGCACGTGAGGCCAAACCCTCAAAGGCCGTGCTCGACTGGCTGGCCAGTTTGCCTTGCGCCAGATTGTTGAAGTACACCACCTTCTCGCCGGTCACAGAGGCCAAATCACGCAGATCCCCTTGCGCCACCTGCATCCAGGTCACGCCGTCTCGGCTCGTTTCGAACTGCCAGGCGGCGATGGCGCCGACGTTGTTGTCCGCACGCGGCAGGTACTTGAAGCCGTTGATCACACGCGGTCCGCCCAGGTTGACGGTGAAGCTGTTGGTAGCCCCTGCACTCACCCACGCTGTCGCGGGGTCGCTGTCGATGGCATTGGCTGCCGCATTGGGGCCCGATTGCCCGCTGGCGCTGGCCACCCAACCCGTGCGTGACATGACTTGCCCATTGCCATCGAGCAGGTTGAACTCGGCCATCGCAGCCCAGGGGTTGCCCGACACGTCGCCAGCGGCCGTAAGCCGCACATAGCTCACCTCACTGGACGCCCCCGGCTGCACCGTCCACACGATGCGCGTGCTGCTGGCCGCCACCGTGTTCCTCGCCTCAATCGACACGGCGTACTGCCCAGGCGTGCTCGGCGTGCCAGACACCCCCCCTGTGCTCGGATTGATCGACAAGCCTGGCGGTAAACCGCTGGCGCTGTAGCTCACCGCACCCGCGCTGCTGGCCGTCACGTTGAGCACAACGGGCGTGCCCACCGAGCTCGTTTGGCTGTCCAGGCCGGCCAGCACCGGTGCACCCTCACCGGTGATTTGAATCATCTTCGATACCGAGGGCACCCCCCGGTCGTCCAGCGCAAACAGCATGTAGTACCCCGGCAGCACCACCCCCGGGTTGCTGGGGATCGTCACGTCGTAGCCCGTGCCACTGGCCAAGGTAAATTGAAGTGGCACCCGCCGCTGATCGTTGTTCACCGAGTGGGTGGTGGACGACAACCGAATCAAGGCAAATGAGCCCACCGCCGTGTCCGTCGTCACGCGCATCGTGGTGCCGTGCGTCGCACGGGTCGGCGCACTTTGAATCACCGGCCGCAGCGCCGGTGTGCCGTCGTCGTTGAGCAAATAGTGCGGGGTGTACATCTGAACGTCGGTGTGGTTCGCAGCACAGCCTTCGCCACAGAGGCCACTGCCTCCGGTCATCACCCGCGCATCAGGCAAGAGCAGCGCCACGCTGTGATAGTTGCGCCCCACCGCCATCGGGGGCAAGGGCGTGAACTGCTCCGTCAAGGGATCCCACAGCTCGGGCACTAGCACAGAAAAATCGTCTGAATAAGCCTTGCCCTCGGTTTGCCCGCCGATGACCATCACCTGGCCATTGGGCAACACCACCGAGTTGCTGAACATGCGCGAATAAGCCATCGGGGCGGTCTTGCGCACCGACACGCCCGCATTGACGTCGATCACGTAGCTGGCCGAGCTCGAGCCCGTTCGGTCGTAGGCTGGGGCACCGCCGACTTTGAGAATTTTGCCAATGTCGTACATGGCCACGTTGCCGTTTTGCGCGTAGTCGTCATCGCCGCGCAAACCGGCCGAGCTGATGCTGCCGTTGCCGCGGGTGTCGATCCAATTCATCGAGGGGCTGGGCCCCGCATGCAACACTTTGCCATTGGGCGCAGGCAGCAACCACATGTGGTTGTCAGAGCGAAAAATGCCGCCGTATAAATCGGGGGCCAGCGCGGGATCTACCGGCACGCCAGGCAGGCGACGCCAGCCGGTGCTCGGACTCCAGACCTCACCATGTTTGTTGCCCAAGGCGCCACTCCATGAGCCCCCCAAGGTCAGCACGGAGCCATCCGCCAACACCGTGTTCGCCTGATATCCACGGGCGATGCTCATGTCCGGGCCCGGCGTCCACTGGCCTGTCAAGGCGTTGAAGAGGCTGGTTTTTTCGCTGTTGTTGCCACCGTTGATCAGCAATGACCCATCCGGCAAATTGGACGTCCCCGAGCAAAACATGTCGTGCCGCGTCTCGTCGACACGTCGCTCAGTGACCTCCAAGGTGAGCGGGTCCAGCAGGGCGGTGTGGGTGTAGCCACCCGTGCCCACATCGAACTTGCTGCCCGAGGCCCAGAGCAAAATTTTGCCGTTCGGCAAGTGGGCGGCTGAGGCCGGCAACAAGGACACCGGGATCAGCGATGACCACTGACCCGTTGACAGCGGCGCCAAAGGCTGCGTGGCGAAAGCCGCTCTCGGGGCAGAGCGCTGCGTCGCAGCGGCCGTGGGTGCGGCTGCGTCGTCTGACCCTCCACCCCCACAGGCGTTCAACAACAGACAGCCCAATGCCGTCACAGACCAAAAAGACCCACGCAGATGTTTGCTCAAAGCGTACCCCTTAGAAGGCCGCGTCGCAGCAAAATGGCCGGCACGGCTTGTCCCGCTTCAGGGCGCGGTTGGGCCATTCAAATTGGCTCAAAGACTGGCGCCCTGGGCTCAAAGTCTGCTTTTGCAGCGCAACACAAAAAGCCTCAAACTGAAGGGTTTGTGGCCGCCAATTTCAGCGCTTGATACAAATAGGCACGGGGGCCCGTCAGGCACCGCTTGGCATTGAATTCCGGCAGCCCGCGCACCTCACCCGGCAGGGTGAGATATCTGTCACATCAGACACAGCCGGCCCGCGGCCCCGCCAAATCGGGCGCTTCACGATGCGTGACAACATCCCACCATGTGAGCAATTCGGTCCGGCACCGGCGCCACAACAAGTCCGTGGCGAATACTTTTTGATACAAGTGTGACCAACCTCTGAAACACTTTGGCAGATCTCAGGCCGAGGCCATCATTGCATCGACCAAGGTCGAGTTCTTGCGGGGGAGGATTCGGCCGAAAACCCCTTGGAAAGCCCGAATAGCGCCGCTGTGGCCGTGCAATAGCGCCGACATCGGGTCGACTGGAGGCCCTACATTTGGACGAGTAGTGGGAGGGGTTCCAGCTCCCTCATCAAGCCGACAGCGCCTACGGGCGCTACTTGATTGATTGCTGGCTGGTTTCGCCTGTCCACGAAAGCCTTTCATCTTTGGTATCTCCATGAGCGCAGCGCCCAAGCCAACCGAATCTCACCTGGCGTCCGTGTATGCGGTGCTGGCGGCCACCAATGAGGCCCTGCTGTACTCGGTGACACCGCAAGAGCTGTTTGATCGCGTGTGTGTAGCTGCGGCGGACGGCCACAATTTCATCACTGCGGGGGTCATGCGGCCTGACGCCGACGGGTGGATGCATTTCGAGGCGGCCTCGGGCAACGCCTCCCAATATTTGTCGCAAATGCGCATCTCCATCGATGCGAATCGGCCGGAGGGCCTGGGCATGGCAGGACAGGCCTACCGCACCTTGCTGCCGGCCATCTGCAACCAATACATGAAGGACGACCGCACGCGGCTGTGGCGGCCCGTCAGTCAAAAAGCCGGTGTCGCTGCGGCTGGCGTGATCCCGATCATTCGCAACGGCAAGGCCATCGGAGCATTGCTGCTCTACGCCCGCGAAGAAAATGCTTTTGCCCCCGAAATCATCACCGCCTTGCAGCGCATTGCGAGCAACATTGCGTTTGCATTGGGCAACTTCGAGCGCGAAGACGAGCGCCGCAACGTCGAGCAAGCATTGCGTGAAAGCGAAGCCCGTTTCCGTTCTCTGACGAAACTCTCCTCCGACTGGTACTGGGAGCAAGACGCCGATTTTCGTTTCATCCGCATGGAAAGCCGCCACGCGAGCGAAGACGCCCGGCCCAATCCCCTGCTCAGGCGACGTATTTGGGAAAGCCGCTTGCAGGTCGAAGCGCCGGGCACTTGGGATGCATTCCGCGAGCTTTTAGCGCAGCGCGAGTCCTACCGGGACGTCGTGATGCAACGCGTGGCACTCGGTCGCGCGCCTTACTACGTCAGCTTGAGCGGTGAGCCCATCTTCAACCCGGCCGGAAACTTCACTGGCTACCGGGGCGTCGCGCGCGAGATCACGACCCAAATGGTGGCCGAGGAAAACATCCGCCACATGGCCCGCCATGATGCGCTCACCGGCTTGCCCAACCGCACGATGTTCAGCAGCCTGCTGAACATGACCATCCCCAGCGCACTGCGCTACAAGCGCAACTTTGCTGTGATGTTCATTGATTTGGATCGGTTCAAGTTCATCAATGACACCCTGGGCCATGACGCTGGGGACACCTTGCTCAAAGAAATCACGGCGCGCTTTAAGCAGGCCTTGCGCTCGAGCGACGTGATTGCCCGTTTGGGCGGTGACGAGTTTGTGGTGTTGGTTCAAGAGATCAGTGACCGCGAGCAAGCCGCCGCCGTGGCCCAAAAAATCTTGGCCGCGGCCAGCAAGCCCATGATGTTGATGCACCAGGAGTGCCGAGTCAGCGCGAGTGTCGGCGTGGCGATGTTTCCCGGCGATGGGGAGGATGAGCAGACTTTGATGAAAAACGCCGACAGCGCGATGTACTTTGCCAAAAACGAAGGTCGCGACAACGTCCAGTTTTTCTCGTCCGAGATCAACGCACAAGTTTTGGAGCGCCTGCGCCTTGAATCCAGCCTGCGTCGCGCCCTGGAGCGGCACGAGTTCTCGCTCGTCTACCAGGCCAAGCTCGACCTGCAAACCGGCGACATCACCGGAGTGGAGGCCTTGCTGCGCTGGAACAGTCCCGAACACGGGGCCGTGTCGCCCGTCAAGTTCATTCCGATTGCCGAAGAAACGGGGCTCATTGCCCACATTGGCCGCTGGGTGCTGCGCACGGCCTGCCTGCAAAACATGGAATGGCAGCACGAAGGACTGCCCCCGATCAACATGGCCGTGAACCTGTCGGTGGTCCAATTTGCGGACGAGAGCTTGCTGGATGACATCGCTGGCGTGTTGCAAGAAACGGGCATGGACCCGCGTCTGTTGGAGCTGGAAATCACCGAGAGCATGTTGATCAACAACATTGAACACGCGATCAAGCTGCTCACGGCCATCAAACGCATGGGGGTGCGCCTGGCCATTGACGACTTTGGGGCGGGCTACTCCTCGCTGGGACAGCTCAAGCATTTTCCCATCGACACCCTCAAAGTCGACCGCTCTTTCATCACCGATTTGGCCACCAACCCTGACGACAAAGCCATCACAAGCGCCATCATTGCCATGGGCAAAACGCTGAGCCTGACCGTGGTGGCCGAGGGGGTGGAGACCACGGAGCAACAGGCTATTCTGCGCGGTCAGGCTTGCGACGAGATGCAAGGTTTTTACTTCAGTCACCCCATTTCCGCCACAGACTTTGTGAAGCTGCTGCGTGAAAATTTAGACCGGCCAGGCCTTATTCGGTAGACGCCTTGGCCGCGAAACGCATGGCCGAAATCACTTCCTGCGCTGAGGGCAAATCGACCGTGCGAAATGCAATTTGAGACCGGCGATTGAACACAAACACCTGCGCGGTGTGCCGATCAAGGCCCGAGGCTTGGCCCTGCAGCTCATTGAGCATGCGGTCAACGTCTTTCACCAAGGGCACTGCGGCTTGCCAGCGCGCGGCCTGCGCGCTGTAACGCGCCAACCACTGGCGCAGTTGGGCAGGCCCGTCACCGCGGGGGTCGATCGACACGGACAACAAGCGCCAGTCTGCCGGGGCACTGGCCAATTGTTGCTGGACATCAGCAAACATGGCTCCTTGGATCGGACACACCGCACTGCAACCCGTGAACATGAGCTGCATGGCCGTGATGCGGCCACGCACCAGCGCCGACAAGCTTGCCATTGAACCGCTGGCGGACGTCAAGCGCAGGACAGGCGCGGCAACGGGGGGTTGAACGGGGCCCATGTTGGCATGGGCCTGCACGCTGGAGAGCGTGCCTGAGAGTGCGCCGGCCAAGGCCCATCCGCCGACCCCGGCTTGCAGCAACTGGCGGCGAGTGTTCATGGCGTCAGACTCACCAGGTAGTGCCACAGGTCGCGGCATTGGGCATCAGTCACTTGATAACGTGGCATGACACGCGGCACGATGATGTGGGCCGGGTCGACCCCTTGGCGCAGCAAATGGCAAAACGACGCCTCGGTGAAGCTGGAGGGCGGGCCACCGCGCCGTGCCATCGTGCGGGTCAAGGTCGACGCGGACAACGCGGGCCCCACAGGGGTTACCGGGCCGCTTGCTGGGGTCTGGCCGCTGCGCACATGGCAATTCATGCAGCGGCTGGCCTCAGCAGGCAGGTCACGCTCATGGCCCCAAATGCGGGCGGGCAAAGTCACTCGCCCCCGAAAGATTTGCTCACCCGGCGTCATGTCAGACGCCGCCCCCGCACTGCTGATCAGGGCCAGACTGACCACCCCCCCGATCACGCAGCGCGCAAATCTCATCGAGCCGGCCCTGCGTTGGGGTACAGGCGCTGCCCTGGCACGACCGCCCACGCACCGGATCCAGGCGTTTGCCACAGCAGTTGGGCGGTACCGGGTCCGCCCAACTCTTGGTACTCCACCCGGATGGCGCGGCGCTCACCGGCCACCCAAGTCTGGGACGCGGACACGTTGTAGGTGGGCGCATGCGGCGTCCAGTTGTCAATCACGAGTTGCCCGTCAATCCACACACGCACGCCATCGTCTGACAAGGTTTCCAACAGGTAAGCCCCTGTGGATGGGGCCTCAATGAAACCGCTCCAGCGGGTGGAAAAACCATCCGCCGGCACCGGCACACCAGAGGGTGCGCCCGGCCATTGGAAATTGATGATATCGATTCGGTTCAGCACAGCAGTCCCCTGCAATGTGGCGTTAGCGAAATAAGCACCATTCAATCCCGTGCCCGAAGCTGCAGGATACAAGCGTTCGATGGGCACCGGGACGAAAGTAGTGGCCCCCGGCGTTTGCCACAGCAACTGGGCCGTGCCCGGGCCGCCCAGTTCTTGATACTCGACGGTGAGCACGCGGCGCTGGCCCGCACTCCAGGCCATCGGGGCGGTGGTGTCGTACATGGGTCCGTGGGGCGTCCAGTTGTCGATCAACAGTTGCCCGTCGAGCCAGACCCTCACACCATCGTCAGACAAGGTTTGCAGCGCGTAAGTGCCTGTGGTCGGCGCTTCGATGAGACCGCTCCAGCGCACCGAGAAACCGTCCGCAGGCACAGGCACGCCCGCCGGGGCAGCGGGCCACTGGAAATTGATGCCCTCGGTGCGCAGGCTGACAGGCGCGCCTTGCAATCTCGGGTTGTTGAAGTAGGCGCTCAACAAACCCGTGCCGCTGGCCGCGGGGTACAGGCGCTCAATAGGCACTGACACGAAGGCCGTCGCACCAGGCGTTTGCCACAAGAGGCGAGCCACACTGCCGCCTGCGAACTCTTGGTACTCGACCGTGATGGCTAAGCGCTGGCCAGCTGTCCAACGGAGCTGTAATCCGCTGGTGTCGTAGCTGGGCCCATGGGGGGTCCAGTTGTCGATGAGCAGTTGGCCATCCACCCACACCCGCACGCCATCATCCGACAAGGTCTGCAGTTGGTACAGCCCCGTGGCTGGCGCCTCGATCATCCCGCTCCAGCGCACCGAGAACTCGTCTGCCGCCAACCC
>JANMGB010000185.1:0-31581 GCA_031374415.1 Burkholderiales bacterium | reverse complement strand
TCCCCAGCCGCATTGCCCGCGTTCGCCATGCCCGCTCCCGAATTCGTTCAGCAAAGGGCGCCTAATATCGCAAATTCCTCAAATAAATGCAATATATAGGTTAACGCTTATGCGCCTGCGCGGGAATGACGTGGCGAGATGCCAACCCCTGCGCCCGTCATCCCCGCGCAGGCGGGGCCGTCATCCCCGCGAAGGCGGGGATCCAGGAGGGTGCCGCAAGCGCAACAGGCCCGCGCGCACTCCATTCCTGCACGCTCCGCCTGCCAATGCGCCCGCTGTTCGCCTTGGCGAATCAACCTTTCAAATTCACTGAGACGGGGTACGAGGGCTTTACTTCAGATCGTCCATCAGTAGGCCCAGGATGCGTTTGGCATCGTCGCCTTTCTCGGGGGCCCCATCGGCGTTGAGTACGGTGGTCACGCTGCGCTCACCATCGCTTTTCACGAGCACGCGGTACTTGGATACGTTGGTGCCGGCGTCTTTCGAGAACATGCGGCTGAAGACGCCGGGCTGGGCTTTGGCGAATTGGCTCGGATCCACATAACGCACGAAGTAAATGCCTTTGGCCCGGTCGCGGTCTTCGACCGTGAAGCCGGTGCGGTCCAGTGACAAGCCGACGCGGCGCCAAGCGCGGTCAAAGTTGTCGTCCACTTGCATGGCCACGGTCCCTTGGAAATCAATCAAACGCGCTCTGGAAGGAGGGGCGGGCGTGTTGACAACAGCTGTTTTGCTTTGATCGTCGGTGGCGCCCAGCTTGATCATCAGGCGCTGCAAGAACACGGCTTCGAGTTGGGGGTCGATGGGGCGGGGTTGCCAGACGGTGGCGTCAGCCTTGCTGTTGGCATAGACCTCAATCATGCCGCGGTGGCTGATGTAGATCTCGCTGCCGCGCGGCGTGCGCTCGACGCGCGTGCGGAATTTATCGCGTTCGCCTGTGGAGTAGAGGCTGTCAATCACCTTGCCCAAGGTGCGCCGAATCATGTCTTGAGGCAGCTTGGCCCGGTTTTCAGCCCAGTCGGTTTCCAACAGGCCCAGCTCGGCTTGTTCGGTTTCCAGGTTGAAGCCGCGCTCTTTCCAGAATGCCGTCAGCTGGGGCCAGACCTGCTCGGGCGTTAGGGAGGTGCTCAGCCAGCGTTGCTCGCCTTGACGCTCAATGCGCAGTCCGGACGCGCTTGGGGGCGTGGGCGCCACCACGGGTGCCGCGGTGGGGGTGGGCGCGGTGGGCAAGGTCGAGGCCGTGACGGTGCCGCCGCGGCTTTCCGTGGCCAGTTGGGTCAGGTCGGGGGGGACATCCAGCGGAACGGTTTTGGTTGCCCCGCTGCGGTAATCCACCTTGTCGCCCGACATGACGTCGCTCACAGTGGTGCAGCCAGACAAGGCTGCCAGGGCCAGCAGACTCGACAGCGCCAGCGGCCAGGGGCGAGGGGTGAAGCGTACGGTCAGTCTCACAGAGCAGTCTCCAAGGGGGTCAAAGCCGCCAGCAGGCGGCTTTCGGTACAGGCCGGTTGTGCCGGTGATCAAGGGGTGGGCCACAAACCAGCCTCGCGCATCGCGGACTCGATCGCGGCTTGGCCGGCTGGGGTCAAGGGGGTGATGGGCAAGCGCAAGCTGGCCCCGCATTGCCCCAGACGGGACAAGGCCCATTTGGTGGGTGCAGGGCTGGGTTCGATGAAGAGGTTTTTGTGCAGGCTCAGCAAGCGCATGTGCAAGGTAGTGGCATCGCGCACGCGGCCTTCGATGGCCGCCATGCACAGATCGTGCATGGCGCGCGGGGCCACATTGGCCGTGACGCTCACATTGCCTTGCCCACCCAGCAGCATCAAGGCAATCGCGCTGGGGTCGTCGCCGGAATAGACGGCAAAGCCTTCGGGGGCGTGCTTGATCAGCCAGGCGGCGCGCTCGATGTTGCCGGTCGCTTCTTTGACGCCGACCACGCCGGCCAAGCTGGCGCAGCGCAAGGCGGTCTCGGGCAGCATATCGGCCACTGTGCGCCCGGGTACGTTGTAGAGCACCAGGGGGATGTCAACCGCCTCGGTGATGGCTTTGAAGTGCTGGTAGATGCCCTCTTGCGAAGGCTTGTTGTAGTAGGGCACGACGGAGAGCACGCAGTCGGCCCCCACCTTTTTGGCAAAGCGGGTCAGCTCAATGGCCTCGCGGGTTGAGTTGCCGCCGGTGCCGGCCATCAGGGGCACGCGCCCCGCGGTGTGCGCCACGGCCACGCGAATGATCTCGCAGTGCTCGTCGACGGAGACCGTGGGCGACTCGCCGGTGGTGCCGACCACGCAAATGCAGTCAGTGCCCTCAGCGATATGCCAGTCAATCAGGCGACGCAGCGCTGCATAGTCAATGCTGCCGTCTTCTTGCATCGGGGTGACCAGGGCGACGATGCTGCCAACGATGGGTTTCATTCAAGCTCCTCGGAATCCGGAAATTCTAGCCCTCTCGCGCCCGGTCGGCGGACAGGTCAGGTTGACTGTCAAAAACAACTCCAAATCCAGTTGGCCGCCATGAGGGTGAACTCGGGCTGCAAATAGGCAGTGAACACCCCCGCGAGTGCGAGCAGCGCAGCCACCCAAGCGCAGGCTTTGTATTTCATCAGGGCGCGCTCGCCGGTGGCCAGGGGCGCGGGATGATGCCATCTTCTTGCACCTCTTGGATGGCGGGATGGCGGCGCAGTTGTTCAATGGCCTGCGTGCAGTGCGTGCGAGTGCGGCAATCCAAGATCAGGGCATGCCACAGCGGGCTGCTGGTGGCTTGGTAGTGGGCTTGAGCACCTGCTGCTTGGCTCACGAGGCGGGCGATGTCTGCAGGGTGGGTCTGGGCTTGACTCAGCTTGACCAGGATGCGTGCGGGCGGTGGCTGAGGGGCCGCGGTGCAGGCTGAAAGCCCGCAGGACATGAGCAGCAGGGTGAGCACGCGGCTCCAGTGCGGCGCCATAGACATCACGATGGCGCCCGCCAATCGGTTCCAGGAGAAATTCTCTTCATGAACTCGTCAAATAGCGGAACGGTGAACGCCGTGTCTCCGTGGTTGGGGCTCCAAATCATGCCTTTGGTGATCAGGCTGTTGCGTACGGGCCCAAGTGAACTCACTTTCTTGGCCAGGCAATCAGCAATGTCGCCAGATCGGTGTGGCCCTGGGCCTAATTCGGCCATCGCACGCAAGTAACGCTTCTCCGACGGGGTCAACCGATCAAAACGAACACGAAAGAAGCTTTCATCAAGTGCTGCGACTGCAGCGTCGGAAGCGGCAACGACGTCCTCTACCTCGATGGGCGAGCGATCAGCAACATCCCAAGTGTGTTTGCCCCACTCTTGCAAAAAGTACGGATAACCGTGTGTCTTTTGAACGATGAGTGACACTGCGTCCCCAGTGATTTCCTGGGCTTGATGTTCTATCGGCCTGACGATGGCTTGTGTGGCCTCTGGTGCGAGCAGGGCGCCGACGTTCGGGAAATCAAAAAGACGCTCTGCGTAGGATTTTGCATTCCCCATCTTTCCCCTCAACTGGGGAAGACCGGCGCCAACGAGCATGACGGGAAAGGAGCCCTGGGCGCAACGATGCATGGCAGTGATCATGGCGGCCAACTCTTCGTCTGCGACGTACTGTAGCTCGTCGATGAAGATGATGACTGCTGTATTGGCGGCCCGCGCTGCCGCTCCAACGGCCTCCAGCAGTGCCTGCAGGTCGTGCTCCAAGTCACCGTTGTCCGCCAGTCCTGGTTCGGGCTCCAAGTCAAAGCCGACTTCAATGTCACTGAACTTGAGTTTCAGACCTTTGGCGAAGCCGGCCAGCGCACGCAGGCCCTTCTTCGCCAGATCGGCAGCCTTCTCGGTGTGGCTCAAGCGCAGGAGCGCTTGGCGTAGCTGGGGTGCAAGCATCGATGGCAGAGATCGACCCTCCGGGGCCTCGATGCGCACGGTGTGCAGGCCAGACGCCTCGGCGTCTTCACGCAAGCGATTGAGTAAGACGGTTTTTCCGACACCACGCAGGCCGACGAGCAAAACGCTCTTTGTGGGCAAGCCCTTGCGAGTTCGCTCTGACGCGATGCGAACTTTCTCACGCAGTACATCACGTCCAGCCAGTTCAGGAGGGGGGGTTCCTGCGCCTGGGGAAAATGGGTTGTCAACAGGGTTCATTGTTCGACTTTGTAGTGTTGTTAGCGATATTATGAACTTTCAATAACATCGCTAATTATTCTATAAATTCTCACTGGAGGGCACTTGCGCACCGAAAAAAAAACGGCATCCGAAGATGCCGTTTTTGACAGAAGCGTAGGCCGCGGAGACTTACTTCGCGCCCATCAATGCCACGGTGGTGTCGAGCATGCGGTTGCTGAAGCCCCATTCGTTGTCGTACCAGCTGGACACTTTGACCAGGCGGCCGTTGACCTTGGTCAGGGTGGCGTCAAAGGTGCTGGACGCCGGGTTGTGGTTGAAGTCGACGCTCACCAAGGGGCCGTCGTTATAGCCCAGGATGCCCTTGAGGGCGGGGCTGTCAGAGGCGGTCTTCATGATGCTGTTGACTTCGTCGACGGTGGTGTCGCGGGCCGCAATGAAGCTCAGGTCAACGATGGAGACATTGATCGTGGGCACGCGAATGGCATAGCCATCCAGGCGGCCGTTGAGCTCAGGCAGCACCAGACCTACTGCGGCAGCAGCCCCGGTTTTGGTGGGGATCATGCTTTGCGTGGCGCTGCGAGCGCGGCGCAGGTCTTCGTGATAAACGTCGGTCAGGACTTGGTCGTTGGTGTAGGCGTGGATGGTGGTCATCAGGCCGGTCACCAGACCGATTTGTTGGTGCAGGGGTTGCACCAGTGGCGCCAAGCAGTTGGTGGTGCAGCTGGCGTTGCTGATCACGGTGTCGCTGGCTTTGAGCACGTTTTGGTTGACGCCGAACACGATGGTGGCGTCAACGTCTTTGCCGCCAGGGGCTGAAATGATGACTTTCTTGGCGCC
This sequence comes from Burkholderiales bacterium, assembly GCA_031374415.1. Lineage (GTDB taxonomy): Bacteria > Pseudomonadota > Gammaproteobacteria > Burkholderiales > Burkholderiaceae_C > CANHBY01. Next base: position 26,623 of record JANMGB010000185.1, on the reverse strand, counting down.
GCCTTTGAGGTGGGCCGAGGCCTTTTCTTTGGTCGTGAAAAAGCCCGTGCATTCGAGCACCACGTCAACGCCGAGCTCGCCCCAGGGCAGCTCAGCAGGGTTGCGGTTGGCCAGCACGCGGATTTTGTCGCCATTGACGACCATGTAATCGCCGTCCACGCTCACGGTGCCTGGGAAGGGGCCATGGGCGGTGTCGTACTTGGTCAGGTGGGCGTTGGTCTTGGGGTCGCCCAAGTCGTTGATGGCCACGATTTGGATGTCGTGCTTCTTGCCGCCTTCGTAGTGGGCGCGCAGTACGTTGCGGCCGATGCGGCCGTAGCCATTGATGGCAACTTTGATGGTCATGTGGACTCCTTGAGGGTTGAATGAATAGGGGGGAATGAGAATGGAATGGCGCTCAAGCTCTCAGGCCTGAAGCACCTGCTGCACGACGGCGGCCACGTTGTCGGGGGTGAAGCCAAAGTGCTTGAACAGCACCCCCGCCGGCGCCGACTCACCAAAGGTGTCGATGCCGACGACAGCCGCGCAGCCGTACTTCCACCAGCCGTCGGTTGCGCCCATTTCAACGGCGATGCGCGGCAGCTTGGGGGGGAGTACCGCTGTTTTGTAGGCCAGGCTTTGGCGGTCGAAGACGGTTGTGGAGGGCATGGAGACGACGCGTACTGCAATACCGCGCTCGGCCAACAGTTGCTGCGCGTGCAAGGCCAAGGTGACCTCGGAGCCGGTGGCGATGATGAGCGCTTGGGCCTTCTTGCCCAGGCCCACTTCACTGGGCTCGGCGAGCACATAGGCGCCTTTGGCGATGTCTTCGAGGTGGCTCTTGGGGGCGTAGGGCAGGTTGTGTCGTGACAGCAGCAGGGCGCTCGGGCCGTGGGCGTTGCGCAGCGCGCAGGCCCAAGCCACGGTGGTCTCGGCGGTGTCGCAGGGGCGCCAGACATCGAGCCCGGGAATCAAGCGCAGCGAGGCGGCGTGCTCGACGCTTTGGTGGGTGGGGCCGTCTTCGCCCAAGCCGATGCTGTCGTGCGTGAAGACATGGATCACGCGCCGCTTCATCAGGGCCGCCATGCGGATGGCGTTGCGGCTGTAGTCGCTGAAGGTGAGGAAGGTGCCGCCGTAAGGTATGAAGCCGCCATGCAGCGCCACGCCGTTCATGATGGCGGCCATGCCAAATTCGCGCACACCGTAATTGATGTGACGGCCTGGGGCCGCGGTGCTGGCAGCGTCGTTGAAACGCAGGGCCGGGGTGGCGCTGGTTTGGGTCAGGTTGGAGCCCGTGAGGTCGGCGCTGCCGCCCAGCAGCTCGGGCAGGGCCACGGTGAAGGCCTCCAGGGCCATTTGACTGGCTTTGCGGCTGGCCACGGTGGCGCCTTGGGTGTGGGCGGCGATCACGGCATCGACCACGACTTGGTCAAACTGGGCGGGCAGGGTGCCGGCCATGCGGCGGGTGAACTCCAGCGCGAGCTCGGGGTGGGCTTGGGCGTAGGCTTGGAAGCCTGCTTGCCACTGGGCTTGTGCGGCCTGGCCGGCTGTGTGGGCATCCCACAGGGCGTAGACCTCGGCCGGGATCACGAAGGGCTCAGAGGGCCAGCCCAGTGCCTCGCGGGTGAGCTTGATTTCTTCAGCGCCCAAGGGCTCGCCATGCGCTTTGCTGGTGCCCGCGCGGTTGGGCGAGCCTTGGCCGATGGAGGTCTTGCAGATGATGAGGGTGGGCTGCTCGGCTTGTTTGGCGTGCTGAATGGCGTTAGCCACCGCGTCGGCATCGTGGCCGTTGACGTCAGGGATGACGTTCCAGCCGTAGGCTGCAAAGCGCTGCGCGGTGTTGTCGATGAACCAAGGGGCCACGGGGCCGTCAATGGAGATACCGTTGTCGTCGTAGAGGGCAATCAGCTTGTTCAGGCGCCAGGCGCCAGCCAAGGCGCAGGCTTCGTGGCTGATGCCTTCCATCAGGCAGCCGTCGCCCAGGAACACGTAGGTGTGGTGGTCGACGATGGCGTGGCCGGGGCGGTTGAAGGTTTGTGCCAACAGCTTTTCAGCCAGCGCAAACCCGACCGCGTTGCTGATGCCTTGGCCCAGCGGGCCGGTGGTAGTTTCAACGCCGGGCGTGATGTCGACCTCGGGGTGGCCGGGGGTCAGGCTGTGAAGCTGACGGAAGTTTTTCAACTCGGCCATCGACAAGGCGTAGCCGCTGAGGTGCAGCACGGCATACAGCAGCATCGAAGCATGGCCATTGCTCAGCACGAAACGGTCGCGGTTGAGCCAATGGGGGTCGCTCGGGTTGTGACGCAGGTGGCGGCCCCACAGGGCGACGGCCATGTCGGCCATGCCCATGGGCGCGCCGGGGTGGCCCGAGTTGGCCTGCTGGACGGCGTCCATGCTCAGGGCGCGAATCGCATTGGCCATCAGGGCCGCTTTGGGGGTGGTCTCGGGAGTGGCTTCGGGGGTGGGCTCGGGGGAATCAAGTGCAGCCATTCGGACGTCCGTGCAGGTGTTGGCAGAATTGGTGATTTTACGGCGCTCTGCGTCTTCATCATGCGTGGCTTGCATCTCACTGCTGATTTGTCGGGTTGTGACCCCGAGTTGATGGTCATGATCGACCCTGCGAGTTTGCGGCAGCTGTGCTCGGCTGCCGTGGCCGAGGTCGGCCTGGGTGCCGTGGGGGAGCTCTTTTACCGCTTTGCGCCGCAAGCGGGCGACGACCCTGCGCTGGTCGGTATCACGGGGGTCGTGCTGCTGGCCGAGTCTCACTTGGCGGTGCACACCTGGCCTGAGCAGCAGGCGGTGACGCTGGATGTGTATGTGTGCAACCTCGGGCAAGACAACTCAGGGCGTGCCCGGGCGCTGATGACCCGGCTCAGTCAGGCATTCAAGCCGAAGGATGTTCACATGCAGCAGTTGCAGCGCGGGCAGGTGGGTGCAGGGGATGTGGTTTCGATCCCGCTCGACGACTGGCCGCCCAGTTAACGGGTACCGAAGTTCTCGCCTTCTTGCCAGGGCTTGTCATTCGGTGATGGAGATTTTTCTGCGTACTCCACAAGCCACGCGTCAACCACCTTGACGTAGCAGGCGGCGTACTGGCCTTTGCTGTTAATGACTTCGGTGTCTGTGAAGGATTTGAACCCTTTTTCATACTCCAGCCATTGGAGCAGCTGGCTTTTGGTCATCTCACGACACTGGGGCAAACGCTCCAGCATGCCCCCTACACATCCCTCGTCAGCACGCACGGTGGGAGGAGAGCCGTCTGCCTGTTCGCAGATGTAGAAGCAGCGATAGTGCAGACTAGGTCGTGTCATTGGGGCCCCTTGGTGAAGCTCGCAATATACCCACTGGTGGCGTTACCGCTGACTTCGACGTTGGTAAAGCCGTACCTCGCCGCCTGCCGTCCCGTCCAGGTATCCAGCGCCGCCGCATCAGGCGACATACCGGCTTTAAGGTTTGAAAGCATGGCATCAAAGTTGGATGTCAAGCCTGGTGTGTTGCTCCACTGACCCAGAATTTCATTGACTTGCCCGTTCTTGTTCATCGTGCTCATCATGTCGTCGAACATTTCGGTCCCCGAACCGTACTGCTGTCTGCGGGCGCCGGATTTCACTTCGAGACGCAGTACACCGCTGGCATCGACGTAAGCATCTAAGCCCTGGCCTTGTCTGACGCTGCCGTACGAGTATGTGGTGCCGCCGTCGGCTCGCTGCCCCACTTTCGAGTCCGGTTTGGCGACCCTTGCTAAATCGTCTCTGAGGGCAACGCCGGTTGCAGCATTTGCCGTACCGCCGGAAGTCACAGGTGCGACATCAGTCGCTCCGGTGCCGACCACCGCCGGCCCGGGCTGCAAGCTGTGCTCAGCGAGCACAGCCCCTTCTGCTCGCCTCAGTGCATCAAGATCGTCTGCGACCCGACCTGCCGCCGCCGCAGCTTCAGCGACCTCTCCCGCACGACCCGCCCGCACTGCGGCATTCACCTGACCCACACCCACCCCCAAGCTGCCGACGTCGACCACCAAGCGGCCGAGTCCCTTCCAGTAGTTGCCCTCGTCGAAATCATTTTGGTAGCCACTGGTCAGCCCGTTGACCAGGGTTTTGCTGGCTTCTAGGTTGCCTTGCGGGTTGATCAACCATGCCGCGGGTAAAGCCAGCTGAGCCACCGTCGACGCTGTCGTTGCCGCATCGACGATGCGCTGGACATTGCCGTCTGGATTGGCGAGCCACTCCACAGGATTCACCACTTTACTGACGCCAAGCCCCAGCGAGCCCAGCCCCGACACCATCCCGTACCCTGCCAAGGCCGCACCTTGTAGGATTTGGATCTCGCTGTCGAGCAGCTGCGCCACTGCCTTGCCTGGCGCGCCTGCATGCTCTTGTGCGGAGGCAACCATGGCCTTGCGACTCGTGTCGATGTACTGGTCGGCGTCTTTCACTGCACCGCTGATGCGCGCGCCCACCTTATCAATCGCTGCATTGGACTCCAGTTGCCGTTGCGTCAGGCCATCTATGACGCCCGATAGCCATGGTTGGATCTCGGCGGCGCCGCCGCCCAGAGCGAGCGGAATCCAAGCGCTCGCCTGCTTCACCACGGGCCCGCCCTTGGTCCCCAGCGCCCCCATCACCGCCATCTGCATGGACGAGTCCAGGTTGGGTTGAAACAGCGCATTGCTCGCGGGTGTTTCAGTCCACGAGGTGATCGCTGTGCGTGTTGCCGCATCCCGGGTCACAGTCAATGCGGTACCTAAGGCGGCGTTGCTGGCGTCTACGAGAAGGTCAGTCCAGACCTTGCGCATCCCGGAAATCGTGGCGGCAATTTCCAAGTTCGCAATCGGCCTCAAGCCGAGGCCGGCCGGGCCCAACCCTGTTGCTGCCACGAGGCCCGCCGTCGTTACATAGCTGCCTATGACCGCCGTTTGCGCTGACTCGCCATTCTTGACCAGCAGCACGCCCGTGTTGCCAGCGGCGAACGGTGTTGTGAGCAGCACAGGCACCAAGGAAATCGTTTGGCCCACCCACCCTTGTTCCTTGTCATGAAGGCCCATGAGATTTGTTCGCTCGGCGCTGCGTTGGTCCATTCTGCGAAAAATCCCATCGCCGTAGTCGGTTGACCCCAGGCTGACTGCGCTGCCAGCAATCAGGCTGGCTGTGTTGTCAACGATATTCGCCGCGTTGAGGAACCCTATCTTGAGATCCTCCAGCAGCGTTGTTCTGGGCTTGACGGTTGGCAATGGATCGGTCGCGGCGGCCGTCAGATCTGCCGCCGCAGGTGTGGCGTTACCCACCCACCAATCGGTCGGGTTGATCGGCAAATCGCCATCGCTCCAGCCTTGTGAGTGACTGCCCAGCTCGGCCAGTGACTGCGCCTGCGCGGCACGGGCCTGCGCAGCGATTGCCGCCAGCGCTTTGATCTGCTCGCCCACCGCAATGTCCGAACCGTATCGGGCCAGTCCCGACGTCGCCGCTGCTGTGTTGTCGTTGGGCAGCGTCAGCACTTCGCCCGGCTGGATCGCTCTGGCGTTGCGGATCTCGTTGATCTCGAACAGTTGCCCGACGTAATTGTTGATCTCACGTTGCGTCGCGTGAGGCCCCAGCTGCGAGCGGGCCACTCGCTCCAGGGAGCCACCGTAGTTCCCCGCGCTCACGGTGCGCGGCTCGCTGGCTTGTTGTGCAAGCTCCGATTGCCGAAATGTGCCCTGCGCCGTGCTTCGCTCCGCGTCCTGCGCCCTCTGCCACAAGGCCTGCTCGGCCTTGACTTCCTCCAGCGCCTGCTGGTTGCCTTGCATCCATTGCATGTCGTCACCGTACAGCTGGGGCGGGCTGGCTTGGGCCAGGGGGTCGTTGGCCCAAGCGATCAGCTCCGGCGATGCCAGTTGGATCCCATCGTCCCACCTTGCATTGCTGCCAATGAGTGGGTTGCTCGCCGCTGGGTCTTGCGCTCGCTCCGATTGCCGCAAGGCGTCCTGCCGGGCCGCTTGCGATCGAATGTGGGGGCTGATGAGGTCACTCGCCCAATCATTTGCCAACGAGTTCCAGCCCTCCGACTCGCCTTGGGCCGCACCCGTCACGAGCGCCTTGCTCACGTTGCCTATGGCTTTGGAAACACCTTCACCGTACTGTAGTGAGGCCGCAAATCCCTTGGCGTAGTCTCCCACCCCTTGCGCCAACCCTGACAAGGCGCCGCCTTTGAAATCCCCACCAGTCGCCATTTGCAATGTGCCTTGCGCCACCATGCGCGCGGCTGTTTGCGCCCCTTGAATTTTGGCCAAGTCTTGGAACGTCTTAGAACCTTGGAGGCCGCTCATCACCCCGCCCGTGATCGCACCCGTTAACCCGTTTTTGAGGACGCTCTTGAGATCAATTTGGCCATTCATGATTAACCCGGCGGCCAGCGATGTCGCCGCGGAAGTGACTGCCCCCGTGATCGCGCCCGCTACCACCGTGGAGCCCATGCCTGTCCCCAGACTGGTGCCCACCACCGCCGCCCCCGCCCCCACCGTCATGCAGCTGATCGCCACCACCGCTGCGATCGTCAGCGCCGCCTTCAGCCAGCTCTTCTTCTTTTTTGGCGGAATGATGTTGCTCGCATCCGTCACAAACCCAATCCCCGAGATGAACCCCACTTGGGTCGCATCTCTGAGTTTGGGGGGGTTGGCCAGGTCAACCTTGACCAAGCCAGGGGGCAGGCTGTTGATCGCCTGGGCCGCGGTGAGTGCACCGTCTTCATCTCTGCTGAAGGAGTACGTGAGCGTCCCGCCCTCACCCTGTACCACCAGACGGCCAAGGTCGTTGACGCTGGCTTGGCCGTACATCACGGCCATCAGCTGGCTTTTGTCGTCCGTTCGGCTGGTCAGCGCTTGATGAAACCCCATCTCGCTGAAGGTGCGCACGCGGACGATGCCAGCGCTCTCGTCGTACTCCTTTGTTGTGTTGTTCACTCCGAACGTGCTGCCGCTCTCGTTGTACTGCGCCACTGGCAGCTCTTGGCTTGTCGTCCAGCCCAGCTCGCTTGCGCCCGCCATGGCCTGGTTGAGCTCGTTGGTGTAGTGGTCTTTGGCGGTCTGCGTGGCACGGTCCAGTCGGTACAGCAGGGTGCCCAGATCGGTCCCGTAGCGGGCTCGCATGATCTCGCCTTGCGGGTTGGCGGGCAGCCCTTCGCTGCCACCAAACACCTTGAGCAGCTCTGCGTTGATCGGTGTGTTCACGGCCGCGAAGGTCGCCAGGCGCTCTTCATCGCTCGCCCGCGGATAGCTGGCGTACTGGTCGATCCGCTCGTCCTTGTTCCAGGTGATCGCCGTCGCTGTGGTTAAGGGTACGCCGGCTTCGTCTACACCTGCGTTTGCACAGGTCGCGCCGCTGGCGAATCGGACCCCGCCTGCGCCGTCGCTGGAGACGGCCCCATGAATGCGGGCAAGGGCTTGGCCTTGTGGCTGGGTCAGGTACCAGGCCGTGAAGGCTTGCACGTCGAAGGTGGTCGTGGTGGAGATGAAGCCGTGTTCGTCCCGGTGCTGGGTGGCGGTCCACCCAGGGGCGCCTGCCTGGGGCTGGGCGCGGGCTTGGTCGACGGCCAACTGAAAGGGCACGTGGATCGCTTCGCGCCCGAGCGTGACGTCGCCACCAAAGCCGGCGGGGGCACCGATGCTGGTGAGGTAGTCGCCTGCGCCTTGCAGGCTCATGCCGGTGGCTTGCGCCAGGTCGGCGGCGTCCCAGCCGTACTCGCCCATTTGCTGGAATAGACGGTAGGAGTCGGGCCCGGCGTAGGCCGTCCAGGCTGCCAAAATTTGTCCCAACTCTTCGGGCGTCCGGGTGTGGGGGGTGGCGCTGGGCGTGCTGCTTGCCGTGGCGGCCAAGGGCATGGAGGCCAGTGCAGCTGCGGGTGCAGGTGCGGGGGGCGGTGCCGAGGCCACAGGCGGAGGCGGTGGTGGAGGCGGCACTGCGGGCCTGGCATCGAAGCCGCCTTCAGTCAGGAACAAAGGGGCGTTCGGGCTACTGACATGCTGACCGTCTTCGGTCAGGAACAATAGGTTTGCATTCGGGTCTCTCATGCCCCAGTCTTGCTCTTGCCAGCCTTGGATCACAGCCATGAGGTACTCCTGATTTGCGTTGGGGACGGCACGTCAATGCAACGCACGACTGCCCAGGGCAGCTGTGTAAAGCAGACATTCGGGACGCGGTGTGTGGGGTGTGGGGCTTGGCTGGGCGGGGCTGTGTCACGGGGAAGCGTGTTTGGATTCGCCACAAGTCGAGACGTTGCGTCCCGACCCCTTGTTGGCGAATACTCCGCTGGATCCCAACACTGCATGATCAACAACCTGAACAAGCCCTGATGCAGATCACGATAGTCCAGTAGTTCACGGATGACCACCCCCCTGATTGGGCGGTCAGCGGACTTGGCGTCAGAGAAAGGGGCGGATTTTTCTCGTGATGAGAGGGGGCGGGAGTGGATGCGTTGTCGCCAGCCTTCGACTCGATCAGGGATACCTCTAGTACCCCGTCTCAGTGGATTTGACAGGTTGGAAGCCGTGTCTTCATCCGCCATGCGTCGTTACAAATCCTCGCGATACCTACGGGTATCGCTGCGGTTTGCGCCTAGCCTGACGAATGAATCCATCGACTTCGAACCTTTCAACTCCACTGAGACGGGGTACCAGTACCCGGTCTCAGTGGAGTTGAAAGGTTGAATCGTTGCGGGGCCCATAGTGAAGTACACAGGCTGCTGGATTCCCGCCTGCGCGGGAATGACGCGGGGAGATGCCAAACCCTGCGCCCGTCATCCCCGCCTTCCCCCGTCATCCCCGCGCAGGCGGGGATCCAGGAGCGTGCCTCAGGAGCGTGATGCCCGCGCGCTGCATTCCTGCAAGCTCAGCCTGCCCATGCGCCACCGGTTCGCTTTGGCGAAATCAACCTTTCAAATCCACTGAGACGGGGTATCAGTCCGTTGGGAGACCCCTCGGGCGCTGCCCACAGCCGTGTCAAGGCGCCAGCAACTGATTGATGGCAATCAAGTCTTGGCTTTGCAGCTGCCCGGCAGCTTGCCGCAGCCTGAGGCTGCCCACCAGCACGTCGTAGCGGGCTTTGGACAGGTCTCGGCGCGTGGTGTAGAGCTGGGTTTGCGCGTTGAGCACATCCAGGTTCACACGAACGCCGACTTTGTAGCCCAGCTGGGTGGCTTCAAGGGCCAGTTTGGAGGATGACTCTGCGGCCTCGAGGGCGCTGACTTGGGCCTGGCCCGATTGCACGCCAAAGAAGGCTTGGCGCGCTGCTTGCGCGACACCACGGCGTGCCGCATCGAGGTCGTTGTGGGCTTTTTCTTCCAGGGCCAGGGTTTCTTTCACGCGGTTTTGCACGGCGCCGCCGCTGTACAGCGGCACGTTGAGTTGCAGGCCCACACTGGCGGTTTGACTGGTGGTGTTGGCGCTGGAGGTGATGCTCGAAGGGGCGCGGTTGGTCGATACCGAGCCTACGGCGTCCAGTGTGGGCAGGTGCCCGGCCTGGGCTTTGCGGGTTTCAAGTCGAGCGATTTCGAGGGCCAATTTGGCACGCTGGATGGTGGGGTGGCTGGCCTCGGCTTGGCTGACCCAGGCTTCGACGGCAGCGGGGTTCAGGGGGGGAAGCTTGGCGGGGGTGGCGAGCGGGTTGGGGTTGACGTTGAGTTGGCCCACGAGTTGATCGAGGGCAATGCGTTTGGTGCGCAAATCGTTGTCGGCTGCGATCTCTTGGGCGGTGGCCAGATCGAAGCGGGCTTGCGCTTCGCGGGTGTCGGTGATGGTGGCGGTGCCGACTTCGAAATTGCGCTTCGCCGAGGCCAATTGCTCGGCGATGGCGGCTTTGCTGGCGCGGGTGGTGGTGAGGGTGTCCTGGGCACCCAGCACGTCGAAGTAAGCCTGTGCCACCCGGATGATGAGGTCTTGTTCAGCCGCTTGCAGATCAAATTGCGACACCTCGAGGCTTTTCTGGGCTTGGTTGATGGTGGCGTTGCTGCTGCGGTTGAACAAAGGCTGGCGAGCTTGCAGGGCGGCCCCAGTGTTCGTCGATGAGCGGCTGAGGGTGGAGACTTCGGTGTTGACGCGACTGCCGCTGGCGCTCAGGGCCGCGTTGGGTCGCATCAGGGCTTTGGCTTGATCGGCGCGGTAGGGCGCTGACTGGGCCAGTGACTGGGCCGACAAGTAGGTCGCGTCGAAGGCCCGGGCGGCATCGAACAGCGAGACCAGGTTTTGCGCCCCCGCCGGCCCACACAGCGCACTCAAGGCCAGCGCCCAGAGCCAAGGTTGATGAGCGCGGCGACGGAGGGTGGGGCGGGGCATGGATTGCACAGGGGGCTCCTTCAGGGGCTTGGGCAGCGGGTGAGCGGGCGGCACGCTTATGAATCAAAACTTGAAAGCACTGGGTTCATCAAAGTGGCTCAATCTGGGAGCCAGGGTGTCAAACAGGACAAGCTTTTGAAACGACTGCTCATCGGTGCGCGTGTACAGCACGGCCTGCATGATGGGGGCGTCGCCCACAACGGCGATCAGGCGCCCGCCTGCTTTGAGTTGCTGCAGCAGGGATTGCGGCACCTGGTTGACCGAGCCCGACAGCGCGATGACGTCCCAGGGGGCCTCGCTGGCTTGGCCAACAGCCCCGTTGCCCGTCACGACGGTGACGTTGACCAGGCCGGCGCGTTGCAGGTTTTGGCTGGCGAAGGCGGCAAGCTCAGGACGGATCTCGAAGGTGGTGACGTGTTGGGCTTTGTGGGACAACAGTGCCGCCATGAAGCCCGACCCGGTGCCGACTTCCAGCGCCCGCTCGTGCTTGTGCACGTTCAACTCTTGCAGCAGGCGTGCCTCGAGTTTGGGCGCCAGCATGAACTCGCGGGTGCCGCCTTGCGTGGGCAGGGGGATTTCGGTGTCCATGAAGGCCATGGCGGCATGGGCGGGCGGCACGAAGTCCTCGCGGCGCACCAGCGCCAGCAACGACAAAATGGCAGGGTCGAGCACATCCCAGGGGCGGATTTGTTGCTCGATCATGTTGAAGCGGGCTTGTTCGATGTTCATCAGTTGCTGGGGTTGAGAGAGTCTGTGGCAAGAGGCACCCGAAAAGGGGCGGGTGGATTTTATTTCGGGTCTGGCGTGCGGGTCTTGGCACGCCACCATTGGCTCAGGTCGTCAAGGTAACAGTACACCACGGGCACCACCACCAGTGTGAGCAGAGATGAGGTGATGACGCCACCAATCACGGCTTGGCCCATGGGCGCACGCTGTTCGGAGCCCTCGCTCAGCGCAAATGCCAGCGGCACCATGCCAAACACCATGGCCAGGGTGGTCATGAGGATGGGGCGCAGGCGCACCTGCGCGGCATGCAGTAACGCGGCCTCACGACCCAGCGCCGGCACATCCGGCCCCAGGCCGTGGTCGCCGGCGCGCGAGCGGATGGCGAAGTCAATCAGCAAAATCGCGTTCTTGGTGACCAGGCCCATCAGCATGATGATGCCGATGACGCTGAACATGTTCAGCGTCGAGCGAAACATCAGCAAACTCAGCACCACGCCAATCAAGGTCAAGGGCAAGGAGGACATCAGGGCCAGGGGTTGCACAAAGCTTTTGAACTGGCTGGCCAGGATCATGTAGATGAAGATCACCCCCAAGGCCAGCGCACTCACCGCGTATTGGAATGATTCAGTCATGTTTTTGGTGGCGCCGCCCACGGTGTAGCGGTAGCCCGGCGGCCAGGGTGTGCTGTCGAGCACCTGACGCACTTCAGCGGCGACCTCGCCTGCGCTGCGGCCCAGCGAATTGGCATCGAAGGAGATCTCGCGGCTCATGTCGCGTCGGTTGATTTGGTTGGGGCCGACGCCAGGGCGCACGTCGGCCAGCTGGGACAGCCGCACGACACGGGGGCTGCCGTCAGCTGCTGCGGGCAAAGGGATGCTCAGGCGCTGCAGTGCATCGATGCGCTCACGGCTGGCGGGGTTCAGGCGCACCACGATGTCGGCGTCGTTGTTGACATCATCCGGGGGGTGCCAGGTGCCCGCGGTGGCGCCGGCCATGGCGATGCGCAGGCTGTTGGCGATGGTGTTGATGCTGACACCGAGGTCGGCCGCCACATCGCGCTTGATTTGGATGTCGATGATGGGCTTGTTGGGCCTGAGTGTGCTGTCCAGGTCAACCAATCCGGGGATCTTCTGCAGGCGCGGCTGGATCTGTTGCGACAGGCGTTCGAGTTGCTGCAGGTCCGGGCCTTGCACTGAGAATTGCAGGCTTTTGCCACCACCCAGATCCGTCTGGCCAATGTTGGTGACGGTGATGCCCGCAATGCTTGACAGGCGCTCTTTGAACACCGGGGTGAGCGCGTTGGCGCTGCGCTGACGGTCTTTGCGATCAACCAGGCGCACGTAGACCGAGCCATAAATTTTGCCGGAAGCGATGCCGCTGTTGATGGTGGTCACGGTGTACCTCACCTCGGGCAACTCGCGCAGCGCCGCGTCGATTTGGCGGGCACGGCCTTCGGTGACTTCAAGTGACGAGCCCACCGGGGTATAAAAGCTCACCTGGGTCTCGGAGAAATCGGCCTTGGGGACAAACTCGGTGCCCAGCAGCGGGATCACAAAGAAGCTGGCCACGAGGGTCAAGCCGGCCACGCCCAACGTGCTGCGCTGGTGCGACAGCGACCAGCGCAGCAAGCCCTGGTAGGCCTGGGCCAGGCGCTGGCTGAGGCGCTCGACGGCCTGCGTCAGACGGCCCAGGGTGCGGTCATACCAGGTGCGACGGGTGGGATCGGGTGGGGGGTCATGCCAAACGCTGGAGAGCATGGGGTCGAGTGAAAAGCTCACCAACATCGAGATCATCACGGCCGCGACGATGGTCAGGCCAAATTGGTGAAAAAACTTGCCCACAATGCCGCCCATGAAGCCGATGGGCAAGAACACCGCGACGATGGACAAGGTGGTGGCAAAGACCGCCAGACCGATCTCCCGGGTGCCTTGCAGGGCGGCTTGCCTGGGCGTTTTGCCCATTCGAAGATGCCGCACGATGTTCTCGCGCACCACGATGGCATCATCAATCAACAGGCCCACACACAAACTCAGCGCCATCAGGGTGAGCGTGTTGATGGTGAAGCCCAGCAGGTCCATGAACCAAAACGTGCCGATCAATGCGATGGGCAGGGTCAGCCCCGTGATGATGGTGCTGCGCCATGAGTTCAAAAACAAAAACACGATCAACATCGTGAGCGCGGCCCCCTCGATCAGCGTGCGCTTGACGTTGGCCACGGCGACCCGAATGCCGCGTGAGTTGTCACGATTGACCTCCAGACGCATGCCTGGGGGCAGGGCTGCCTTGGCGTCATTCAGGTTCTTGAGCAGGCCATCGACCACCTCGATCGTGTTCTCTCCCTGTGACTTCAACACCGACAGCAGCACCGTGCGTTGGCCGTTGTAGAGCGCCAGGCTGTCGGGCGGCTGCGTGCCGTCGATCACATCAGCCACTTGGGCCAGCTTGATCACGCTGCCGCTTTGGCGTGCGACCACCACCCGCTCAAAATCCTCCACCCGCGCCAGCTGTGTGTTGATCTGCACCACGCGCTCTTGCTCGATGGAGCGCACATTGCCCACCGGCAGGGTTTGGTTTTCTGCGCGCAGGGCCGCTAGCACTTGATCCGGCGTGATGCCCAGGGCCTCGAGGGAGTCCGGGCGCAGGTAGACCAGCAGCTGCCGCTCTTGGCCGCCCACCACGCTGACCGCGCCGACGCCGCGCACGTTCTCTAGGCGCTTTTGCAAGACTTGGTGGGCCCAGGTGGTGAGGGCTTGGGTGGTGTGCTGTGGGCGGCCCTGCGGGCCGTTCTCAGACAGCACGGCCACAGTGAAGACCGGCTGGCTGGAAGGGTCAAAGCGGGACACGCGGGGGTCTTTCACCTCGTCCCGCAGGCTGGGTCGCACCAGGGCCACTTTTTCGCGCACCTCCTCGGCCACTTGGCGAGAATCCATGTTGAGGTTGAACTCAATGATGATGACCGCTGAGCCCTCATACGAGCGCGAGCTCAGCGTGCTGATGCCGGCCACGGTGTTGACGGCTTCTTCGATCTTGCGCGTGACCTCGGTTTCGACCACCTCGGGTGAGGCGCCCGGGTACTCCACCTGCACCACCACCGTCGGAAAATCGATGTTGGGGAATTGGTCAACCGGCAGGCGCTGATAGCTGAACAGCCCCAACACCACCAGCGCTGCCATCAGCATGGTGGCCAAGACGGGGTTGTTGATGCAGATGCGGGTGAAGCCCATGTGAGCGGGTCAGGCGGGGCTGGCGGGGGCTGACGCGGGTGGGGCAGGCTGCTGGGCGCGCGTGCCCTCCGTCAACGGGCCCACCGAGGGGCGCAGCAGCACCATGCCGGCGCTCACGCCCCCCACGATGGCGACCCCTGTGTGGCGTTGTTCGCCTTCGGTGATGTCGCCTTGGGCGCCCAGGGTCACCGGTTGGCGCATCACGCGTCCATCAATCAGGGCCAAGACGCTGCCTTGATTCGGCCTGGGGTCGTTTTGCACCAAATTCAGTGGCACGGCCCATGCGTCGCGCCGCTCGAGTTCAATCGTGCCTTGGGCGAACTGGCCCTGACGCACGCCCGCGGGCGGCTCGCCAGACCCCTCCCACATCAAAGCCAGGTAGACCAAGACCGAGCGCGTACCCGCTTGCGTGCTGGGGTTGATGCGCACCACCCGCGCCCTCAGGGATTCACTCACGCCGTCCACCTGCAGCAGCGCGAGCTGTCCGACACGCACTTGCTCGACATCGTCAGGCGGCAGGCTGGCCTCAAGCTCCATTTGGCGCAGATCCACCACCTCCAGCAATCGCGCATCCAGCGGCACCCGCTCACCGGGTTGAACCAAGCGCTGCGAGATGCGCCCCGTCATGGGGGAGCGCAGCTGGGCGTCATCCAAAGTTTTGCGTGCCAGGGCCGCAGCGGCCAGCGCCGCTTGGTAGGTGGCTTGGGCGCCGGCATCGTTGGAGACCGAGGTTTCCAAGCCGGTCGCGGAGATGAAACCCTGGGCCACCAAAGCCCGGTTGTTGTCGAGCGCCCTGCGCGCGATGTCGGCCTGAGCGCGGCTGGTGGCCGCGGCTTGCTCGGCCTGGCGCACGCGCAGCGCCAGCTCGGTGGTGTCCAGCTGCCCAATGATTTGGCCGGCTTTGACGGCATCGCCCTCACGCACCGAGAGTGCTTTGACCTCGGCTGCGACCTTGGCCTTGATCAGCGCGGTGTTGACCGCCTTGAGCGTGCCTGATACCCGCAGGCTGCGCGTGAGGGTTTGTGAGCGCACCACCCAGACATCACGCTCGGTCAATTGCAGTGGCGCAGGTGCAGCGGCTGCGGCGGGGGCCGACGTGGTGCGGCCCGCTGGGGTCATTGGCATGCGCCCGCCCAGCCACATGCCGATACCCAGAGCCACGCCCAGTCCCAGGATGACCGCCAGCCAACGCCCGCCGCTGCGTGGCAACTTCATGGTGCAGTGGGCACTTGGAGCAGGCCGCGAATCATGACGTCGATGTGGGTGGCAATCACTTGCCCCGCATCCACCTGCGTGGCGGGGCAGGCGCAGGCGCCGATCGAGTGTTTGTGCAGCGACATGAAAATCATCGGGGCGAACAGCACCAGGGTGATCTCCTTCAGCGGTACCGGCCGGAACTCACCCCGGTCAATGCCACGCTGCACCGTGCGCGACAACAAATCGTGGGCCGGGTTGATCACCTCGTTGGTATAAAACTCAGCCATCTCGGGGAAGTTGCGCACCTCAGACAACATGATCTTGTGAATGGCGGAAGCGGGCGTGTTGCCCACCCGCTCCCACCAAGACAGCAACAGGTGGCGCAACAACTCGACCGTGGTGCCCTCAAAGCCGTCCACGGTCTCCGCGCCCTCCGCGATCAGTTGCGACAGGTTGTCCCGGATCACCGCCTTCAGCAGCTCTTCCTTGCTGGGGTAATAAAGGTACAGCGTGCCCTTGGACACCCCCGCCCGCAGCGCCACCTCCTCCGAGCGGGTGGCGGCAAAACCCTTCTCGCCAAAAAGCGCCAGGGCCGCGTCCAAGAGCTCTTGGGGCCGGTCTTGCTTGCGGCGTTGGCGGGGAGGGTGGGACAGGGGGGGTGTCATCAAAAAACTGAAATCGGTTTGAAACCCCGGCCTTCAGGCCGGAGAGCCCCGAAGGGGCGACTTGTTGGGAGGGGATGCAAACCCCTTCCAACAGCCTACACACCGACCTTTAGGTCGGTCGAATGTTTGCTGTGGATAACTGACCAATGAGTCAGTAATGTAGCCTTCGAGCTCACCGGGGGTCAAGTCGACGGGTGGTAAAGAACGCTGAAGCCACCCTCTGGGCCTGTCGGCGGGCAGCGCGCCTCCTACAATCTGTAGTTATGAAGCTCAAGCGTGTGCATGGGATCGTGTTGGCGGTGTTGACCTTGGGTCTGATCGGGGTTCCCGTCGCGTGGTGGAGCCTGTCAGCCGAGCCGCCAGTGGCCTTCAAAACGGCCACGCTGGAGCGAGGCATCTTGCAGGCCACGGTGTCAGCCACGGGCACCTTGAGCCCGGTGCGGCAAGTGCAAATCAGCTCGCAGGTTTCAGGGCAAATCAAAGAACTGCTGGTGGATTTCAACAGTCCCGTCCAAGAGGGGCAGCTCATTGCCCGCCTGGACCCCGAGACCTTTGAGTACCGTGTGCGTCAAGCCAGTGCGGACCTGATGGCGGTGCGCGCCACGGCGCTGACAGCGCAAGCCAACGTGGCCCAGGCCTTGGCGCAGGCCAGCAAAGTCGAGGTCGATCTCGAAGAGGCCCAGCGCGACTGGCAGCGCAAACAAGACCTGGTGGCGCAAAACTTCATCGCGGCCTCCGAGGCCGACAAGGCGCGCGCGCTCGTGCGCAGTCAGACCCACGCGCTCAAGGCCGCCCAAGCCCTGGTGGCTGTCGCGCGTGCGCAGCAGCAAAGCGCCCAGGCGACCATTCAGCAACGTGAGGCCGTCTTGCAGCAGGCCCAGGTCGATGTGCGGCGCACCCAGATTCGCTCCCCCGTGGAGGGCATCGTCATCAAGCGCACCGTGGAAGTGGGCCAAACTGTGGCCGCCAGTTTGCAAGCCCCTGAGCTCTTCGTGATTGCCCGCAACTTGCACGACATGCAGGTCGAGGCATCGATTGATGAGGCCGACGTGGCCAAGGTGAGGCCGGGGCAAAAAGCCACCTTCACCATCGACGCCTTTCCTGGGCGCAGCTTCGAAGGCCAGGTCACCCAGGTGCGACAAGCGGCCGTCACGGTGCAAAACGTCACCACCTACACCGTGATCATCGGCTTCACCAACGCGGCCGGCCCGCAACCTTTGCCGGGGATGACGGCCAACGTGCGCATCGTGACCGATGTGCGTGACAACGCACTCAAGGTGCCCAATGCGGCGTTGCGAGTTCGTTTGCCGGGCGTCGAGCCCAAGGCTGTGGCAGCCTCGGGGCCCCAGGCCCGTGCTGAGTCCAGGCCAGCTGCGAGTGCCCCAGACGGGCATTCAGGGGGGCGTTCAGATGGCCCCCTGACCAGCCTGCGTGACAAGTTGATCGCCGAGGCCCGCCCATCGCCCGAACAACTCACCCAGCTCGATGCCCTGTTGTCGGATCAACGCCCGCGCTTTGCCGCCTTGCGTTCCCTGCCTGAAGATGAGCGCCGTAAGGCCCGCGAGCGCTTGATGGCCGATCTGCGTGCGCGCATCACTGAGCTGTTCCCCCTGGATCGCCAGGCGCAGATCCAGCAACTGTTGTCGGACATCGGTGCTGTCGGCGGCGCCACCCAGAGTGCGCGCGTGTATTTGTGGGTGCCTGATGCCAAGGGCCGCCCGCAACCCCAAGCCTATGCCGTGCGCTTGGGCATCACCGATGGCTTATCGACCGAGCTGCTGCCCTCGGCCTCCCAAGCCGCGCTGCAAGCCGGGGCCACGGTCATCGTCGGCGTGCCGCCCAGTGCGGCGCCGGGCCGCACTGGTGGCGCGGCGGCGGGCGCCCCCAGGTCACCTTTTTGAGCCACGCCGTGTTGCTGCAAGCGCACAACCTGAGCAAAACCTACGCGGTGGGGGGGCAGGTCGTGCGTGCGCTCAGTGAGGTGTCCTTGAGCGTCCAAGCGGGTGAGTTCGTGGCCATCATGGGCGCCTCGGGCTCCGGCAAGAGCACCTTGATGAACATCCTGGGCTGCCTGGATCAGCCCACCACCGGCCGCTACCACCTGGCCGGCGAAGCGGTCGAAGGCTTGTCTTCCGATGACCTGGCCGGTTTGCGCAACCGCTTGATTGGCTTTGTTTTTCAGCAGTTCAATTTGCTGCCCCGCACCTCGGCGCTTGAAAACGTGGAGTTGCCCCTGGTCTATGCCAACGTGCCTCCCGCTGAGCGCCACCAGCGCGCCCTGGAGGCCCTGGAGCGGGTGGGGCTGCGTGAGCGTGCGGCCCACACCCCGGCCGAGCTCTCGGGGGGGCAACAACAGCGTGTGGCCATCGCCCGCGCCTTGGTCAACCGCCCGCAACTGATTTTGGCCGACGAGCCCACCGGCGCCCTCGATTCCGCCACCTCCGAAGACATCATGGCCTTGCTCAACGGGCTCAATCACCAAGGCATCACGGTGATCCTCGTCACCCATGAAAGCGACGTGGCTGCGTGGGCCCGGCGGCGTCTGGTGTTCAAAGACGGCCGCGTCAGCCAAGACCTGGTGCAAGCGCCGCGTGCCGCCGCGGTGACCCCATGAACCCCTCGGCCGCCTTGCGCAGCGCTTGGCGCGCGCTCACCGCCAACCCCATGCGCAGCTTGTTGACCATGCTGGGCATCATCATCGGCGTGGCGGCCGTCATCACCATGATTGCGGTGGGCTCGGGCGCGCAAGAGCGCGTGGAGTCGCAAATCAAAGCCTTGGGCTCCAACATCATGCTGGTCTTGCCCGGCTCTCAAAACGCCGCGGGTGTGCGCTTGGGGGCGCAAAGCGGTCAATGGCTGTCTGAGTTTGATGGCGCCGCCATTGCCGCCGAGGTGCCCGAAGTGCAAGCGGTGGCGCCGTCCTCGCGCACCAGCAGCCAGGTCGTGTTCGGCAACACCAACTGGAACACCTTCATTTTTGGCACCACGCCCGATTACCACGAGGTGCGTGATTGGCCCGTCATCAGCGGCCGTGAGTTCGAGGCCGCTGACATGCAAGGCTCCGGCAAAGTCGCCCTGTTGGGCCTGAGCGTGGTTCAGCAACTTTTTGGTGACACCGACCCTCTGGGCCAGACCATCCGCGTGCGCCAAGTGCCCCTGACCGTCATTGGCGTGCTCGGCCGCAAGGGGCAAAACGCCCTGGGCCAAGACCAAGACGACGTGGTGATCGTGCCCATCTCGACCTTCCGCAACCGCATTCTGGGCACCACCTCCGGCCGGCTCAAACGCGTGGGCACTCTCAACGTCAAGGTGCTTGAAGGGCAAAGCATGCAAGCGGCGGAAGACAAAATCCGCGAGCTCCTGCGCCAAAGGCGCCGTCTCCAACCCGGGCAAGACGACGACTTCAGCGTTCGAAACCTGAGCGAGATGTTGCAAGCCCAAGAAGCCTCCAGCCGTGTCATGACGACGCTGCTGGCTGCCGTGGCGGGCGTGAGTCTGATTGTCGGCGGCATCGGCATCATGAACATCATGCTCGTCAGCGTCACCGAGCGCACCCGGGAAATCGGCCTGCGCATGGCCGTGGGTGCGCGCAGCCGAGACATCCTGGGGCAGTTTCTGATCGAGGCCACCTTGCTCAGCGTGCTGGGCGGTGCGCTGGGGGTGGTGCTGGGTTCGGGCGCCACCTGGGTGCTGGCCTGGTGGGCTGAGTGGCCGGTCTCCCTGAGCCCCAAAGCCGTGGTGCTGGCGGTGGGGTTTTCTGCGGCGGTGGGGGTGTTTTTTGGTTACTACCCGGCGCGGCGCGCGGCCCATTTGCTGCCCATCCAGGCGCTTCGTTTTGAGTGAAGATTGGCGGCGCAACGAACGCGCAGGCAGAATCCAACCCCTGTGCCTACTTATGGGTTGCTTGCGAGTCCATGTTCAGTCTTCAGCGTTATTCGTTCCGACGCTTGCTGCTGCTGGCTTTCTTACTGATTGCTGGTTTGCTCGGCGCGGCGTCTTTGCGGGGTTTGTTCACCCTCGAAGGCTTACTCAAACAAAGCAGCGCGGGCGCTGAGCAAGCCTTGGCCCTGAGCGCGGCGGCCCAACTGGTGGCCGATCGCAGCGTGACCATGGAGCGCGCGGCACGTCAATTCTTGGTGCTCGACGACCGTGCACTGCGCCGCAACTTCGATGAGACCGCCCGCGAGGCCGAAGAGGCCCTCGACCAAGTGCTGGCGCCCGCCTTGCCCAACTCCTTGGTCCAAGCCTGGCGCGCCCAGAGCAACAGCATCCGGGAGCAAATCAGCGGCCCCCGAAGCGACCTGCGCGAGCGCGAGTACGCCATCACCAATGCCTTCCGTGAGATCGAGCTGCTGAACGTCCAGATGGGTGAACAAGTGCGCCGTTTCACCCAAGAGCGCAACCAAGTGTTGCTGCGACAACTGGAAGACGGGCGTGCGGCCCTGGCGCGGCAAGTGCTGGCGGCCATTGCCATCTCCTTGGTCTTGGCGCTGGCGTTTGGCCTGTGGCTCGCGAGGCCCTTCAAGCGCCTGGAGGCCGCCATCGTCGCTCTCGGTGAAAACCGGCTCGACGAGCCCATCGAAATGCGTGGCCCGACGGACGTCCGATTGCTGGGTCGCAGGCTCGAGTGGTTGCGCCTGCGCCTGGCCGAGCTGGATGCCGACAAAGCGCGCTTCTTGCGTCACGTCTCGCACGAACTCAAAACCCCCCTGGCGGCCCTGCGCGAAGGCGTCGCGCTGCTCGAAGACGGCGTCACGGGCGAGTTGACTGACAAACAGGCCGAAGTGGCGCGCATCCTGCGCCACAACACCGTCATCCTGCAGGGCCAAATCGAAGACCTCTTGCGCTTCAACGCGGCGGCCTTCGAGGCCCGCCGTCTGGTGCGTCGAAAAACCGAACTCGTGGCCTTGCTACACGGGCTGGTCGAGGCGCAACGCCTGCAATGGCAAGCCCGCCGCCTCACGGTCGATGTGGCGGGTGAGCCCCTGTGGGTGGAGATCGATGAAGACAAACTCGGCACGGCCCTGGGCAACCTGTTGTCCAACGCCATACGCTTCAGTCCGCCCGGAGGCACCATCCACCTGAGTGTGTCGCAACTGCCAGGCCGGGCCTGCATTGATGTGGCCGATGAAGGCCCCGGGGTCGCGCCGGCCGACCGCGCCCGCATCTTCGAGCCCTTCTACCGCGGTGAGCGCCAGCCCCTGGGTGGCGTGCGGGGCAGCGGCATTGGTCTGTCGCTGGTTCACGAATACGTGACCGGTCACGGTGGTCAAGTTGATTTACTTCCTGACGGGCCAGGTGCCCGTTTTCATGTGGAACTGCCTCATGCTTCTCAAGATTGATGTTGGTGTGGTCTTGGCGCTCAGTGCAGCGCTGTCCCTGACGGGGTGCTCTGTGCTGCAACCTGAGCTCCCACCCCCGCCGCCGGCCCCCGTGGCGGCACAAGCCCCCCCGGCCCCCCCTGAGCCCGACGTCGTTGCCACCACGCAGCAAGCCGCAGACGACGCCGCCCGCCGTGTCTTGGGCTACCACGAGCGCGTGCGCCAGATGAGCGCGCCTGAAGTCAGCCAAGAGCTCATCCGCCTCAACGGGGCCCCGGGAGGGCCAGCGACGACGCTTGAGACTGTGCTGGCCCTGGGGCAAAGCCGCTCCAACGGTGACTTGGCTCGCGCCCTGTCCTTGCTCGACTCCTTGTTGCGCATCAACACCCCGGAGGTGACACCCTGGCAACCCATCGCCCGCTTGTTGGCTGCCCGTTTCTCTGAACAGCGCAAACTTGAAGAGCAACTGGAGCGGCTCAACACGCAGCTCAAAGACAATCAGCGCGACAGCCAGCGCAAAATTGACCAGCTCAATGAAAAGCTAGAGGCCCTCAAAGCCATCGAGCGCAGCCTCACGGTGCGTCCGCCCGCCGTGGCCGTCCCCCCCACCAAGGCGCCCTGACATGCCTTTCAACCTGCTGCTGGTCGACGACGACGCGGATCTGCTTCGCCTCTTGTCCATGCGTTTGACGGCGGCGGGTTACCGCGTCAGGGCGGTTTCCTCGGCCGAGGCCGCGTTGGCGCAGCTCGAGGTGGAGCGTCCCCACCTGGTTGTCAGCGATGTGCAACTTCCCGGGCGCGATGGCCTGTCCTTGTTTGGCGAAATCCGCAGCCGTCATCCCGCGCTGCCGGTGATTTTGCTGACCGCGCACGGCACCATCCCCGACGCGGTGGATGCCACCTCACGCGGGGTCTTCACCTACTTGACCAAGCCTTTCGACGGCAAAGTATTGCTCGACAAAATCGCCCAGGCTCTGGCACTGAGCGCACCTGTTCAAGCCGAAGAGGGCGTCTCAGAGGTTTGGCGTGCGTCCATCGTCAGCCGCTCGCGCTGCATGGCCGAGCTGCTCGCTGAAGCCAAGATGGTGGCGGCCTCCGACGCCAGCGTCTTGATTCACGGCGAAAGCGGCACCGGCAAAGAGCTCCTGGCCCAGGCCATCCACGCGGCCAGCCACCGTGCCGCGCACCCCTTTGTGGCCGTGAACTGCGGTGCCATCCCCGAAAACCTGCTGGAGTCCGAGCTCTTTGGTCACATGAAAGGCTCATTCACGGGGGCGGTGGCCAACCACCGAGGCCTGTGCCAAGCGGCAGAGGGAGGCACACTGTTCCTTGATGAGATCGGCGACATGCCTGCGGCCCTGCAAGTCAAGTTGTTGCGAGTGTTACAAGAACGCTCGGTGCGCCCTGTCGGGGCGAGCCAAGCACTGCCGATCAACGTGCGCATCTTGTCAGCCACCCACCGCAATTTGGACGAAGCCATGCGCGACGGCTTCTTCCGTGAAGACCTGTTCTACCGCCTCAACGTCGTCTCCCTGACCCTGCCTCCCTTGGCCGACCGGCGTGAAGACATCCCTTTGCTGGCCAACCATTTCATCAGCAAGCTGGCCACCAAGTACAACAAACCCCTCAACGGTTTCGCCCCCGATGCCCTGAAAGCCTTGGCCACAGCCACTTGGCCCGGCAATGTCCGGCAGCTCTTCAACGTGGTGGAGCAGGTGTGCGCCCTGGCCACCACACTCCTGATCCCCCTGACCCTGGTGCAGCGCGCCTTGCGCGTGCCCTCGGTCGAGGTTCTCAGCTTCGCCGCTGCGCGCGAGCGCTTTGAGCGCGACTACCTGGTGGGTTTGCTCAAGCTCACCGACGGCAATGTGGCCGACGCCGCACGCCTGGCTGAACGTAACAGAACCGAGTTCTACCGCCTGCTCCAGAAGAACGGTTTGACCCCCGGTCAGTTCCGTGGCGAGCTCCAAGCGGAAGGGCCTGTCGCCGAGTAGCGACAGGCCCTCGCGCCTGGTTTTCCCTAGGGCGCGCCGTCAGTTCAGGGCATCGGGCCGTTAAAGGTGTCGCTGATCAGCGACGGATGATGCGGGCTATTCCCATAGGGAGCCGTATCTTGCATCCCCTGTAAATTTCATAACACATTGATTTATAAGGAATAAATTCCATATTCCGGGCTTGGCACGCAGGTTGCATTAGGGTTGGTACGGAGGCGTTTTTCGACGCTTCCAACGTCAACAACGCACGGACCGAAACATGGACCTCTCTGATTCAACCCGCTTGAGCCAGCTTGACTCGAACCCTCTGGTCATCAGCCCTGTGCAGCCCCTTGCCGTGGCTCAAGACGGGGCAGTGGCGCCGCGTGAGACCTTGCCCGTTGCCGCGGGGGTTGGCATCAGTGCGCCGCCCATCCACCGTGGCTCGATGAGCGCCACGCCTTGGCGAGGCTTCTGGCGGGGCATGGGTGACATGGTGTGGCAGGCCCTGTGTCGTTTGGGGGGCGCCCCAGGCCCCGCGGCCGAAGCCCAAGAGCCTTGGCAGCGCGCAGCCACACGTCGCCGTCGTACCCTGTTGCTGTTGGTTGTCTTATCGGCGGCGGGTGCCACCTACCTGCTCAACGAAGTCCTGCCAGTGATCGACAACGACGCCCTGCGGGTGACCCAAATCGCGCTGTTTGGTTTGTTGTTCGCTTGGGTCGCGGCCGGGTTCTTCACCGCCATGATGGGTTTTTGGGTGCAACTGCGGGGTGACCGCTTCGCCTTGCGGGCGCAAGACGTGGCGGATCAGCCCCTGGGCCCTGAGGCCCGCACCGCCGTCATCATGCCCATCTGCAATGAGCAAGTCTCAACCGTCTTTGCCGGCCTGCGCGCCACCTGCGAATCCCTCGCTGCGGCGGGCGGATCACGCCTGGTTGACTTCTACGTCCTGTCGGACACCAGTGACCCCCAAGTGCGCGCCGCCGAACTGGCCGCCTGGGCCGAGCTGCGCACCCAACTGGGCGCAACCGGCCGCGTCTACTACCGCTGGCGTCAACACCGCACCAAACGCAAGTCGGGCAACGTCGCTGATTTTTGTCGCCGCTGGGGCAAAAACTACCGCTACATGGTGGTGTTGGATGCTGACAGCGTCATGAGCGGCGATGGCATCTTGTCGATGGTTCGCCTGATGGAAGCCCATCCCCGTGCAGGCATCATCCAAACCGCCCCCCAGGCCTGTGGTTTGAACACCCTGCATGCGCGGGCGCAGCAATTTGCAGGCCGCGTGACCGGGCGCTTGTTCACGGCCGGCATGCAATTTTGGCAGCTGGGCGAGTCGCACTACTGGGGCCACAACGCCATCATCCGTGTCGAGCCCTTCATGAAACACTGCGGCTTGGCCGCTTTGCCAGGCCGGGGTGGTCTGAGCGGCGAAATTTTGTCGCACGACTTCGTCGAGGCCGCTCTCATGCGCCGCGCGGGCTACCACGTGTGGCTGGTGGGTGACCTCCAGGGCAGCTACGAGCAGCAGCCCCCGAACGTGCTCGAAGAGCTCAAGCGCGACCGCCGCTGGTGCCAAGGCAATCTGCAAAACGCCCGCCTGCTGATGGAGCCTGGCCTCAAAGGCGTGCACCGTGCCATGCTGCTCACGGGCGCCATGGCCTACCTGTCGGCGCCGCTGTGGTTGGCCTTCGTGGTGATGGGGGGTGCACTGCAAGTCTGGGGTGGCGCCGCGATTTTCAACACCGACACGGCCGTTCCATTTGAGATGTTGGCCCTGTGGGTTGGCACGGTCTGTATGTTGGCGCTGCCGCGTTTGCTGGGTGTGTTGACCATCGTGCTCAAGAAAGAGCAACACCTCTACGGTGGTGGCTGGGCCTTGACCGGAGGCGCTGTGCTCGAAAGCTTGCTGTCGTTGCTGCAATCGCCGGTTCGCATGATGGCGCACACGCTGTTCGTGATCGTGGCGCTGACCGGGCTCAAGCTCGACTGGAAGTCCCCTCCCCGTGAGGCTGACGACATCAGCTGGGGCCACGCGGTGCGTCGTTTCGCGCCCGTCATGGTGTTGGTCTCAGCGGCCTTGGTGGCCTCACATCTGGGCATGGGCTCAGCGGGGTGGTTGTTGCCGATTGCGCTGCCCTTGCTGTTGGCGGTTCCGCTCACGGTGTGGGCCAGCCGAGCCACTGTGGGCGAGCGCCTTCGTCGCCATCAGTGGCTGTTGGTGCCCGAAGAGTGCGTGACGCCATCCGTGTTGAGCCAAGCCTGGTCCTATGCCCACCAAGGCGCGGTCGTACCTGAATGGCGTGAGGTGGTCACCAACCCCTGGCTGTTTGACGTCGTGCGCGCCGCCATGGGCCAGCGCAACACCAGCTGGGGCTTGCGCGGCAAGGCACGCAAACTGCTGGTGCGACGCCTGCTGCTCGAAAACGATGCGCAAGGCATCCAGGCCAGCGACGTGATGCGGCTCTTCAGCGAGCCCCAAACCATGGTGCGCTTGCGCGACCAGCTGTTGGCTGATCGACGGTTCGCGCCGAGCTAGCAACGGCAGTCGGCCCGGGACAATTCATTCAGCTCCCAAACACAAACCCGCCGTGCCCGCCTGAAGGTTGCCCCTGCTGATCATGCGGGGCAACCTTGGCATGCTTGAGGCGCGCCGGTGGAGATTGACGTTCTGTAATCGATCAATTACAATTCATCCATGACCTACACGGTGAAGCAACTCGATGAGTTCTCCGTTTGGCTCAAATTCGGCGAGCCATTGCGCTGGCGAAATCTTTGGAGGATTGACCATGGTCAAGAAAATCAAGGTCTCCGAGCTACCTGAGTTCGATGCAGCAGAGTATCTGAACAGCGAAGAGGACATTGCTGCCTACCTGACAACGGTTCTTGAAGAGAACGACCCGGGGTTGCTAGCCGCAGCGATTGGGGATATCGCTCGCGCGCGAGGAATGTCGCAGGTTGCGAAGGATTCCGGCATCACACGCGAAGCCCTTTACAAAGCACTTCGGCCGGACAGCGAGCCGCGCTTCGAAACGATCAGTCGCGTCTGCGCTGCCTTGGGTGTACGCCTGGTGGCTCAACCCATGCGTCGGGCGACCTAGGGCCTGTTAACAATTACCCAATGCCGACGTAGGCACAAACGAGGGTGATCATGGCCAAGAAGTTGCGAGCCAATTTTTCATAACGGGTGGCGACCCGGCGGAATTGCTTGATACGGTTGAAGAAGCGTTCAACCACG